>CAJUFB010000005.1:0-104902 GCA_910585805.1 uncultured Acetatifactor sp. | reverse complement strand
TTGTCACGTCAGGGGCCTCGGTCGGTGCTGTTGTCACGTCAGGGGCCTCGGTCGGTGCTGTTGTCACGTCAGGGGCCTCGGTCGGCTCCACATATGAAGTTTCACTTAATACCGGACCATTTATAAATGCCGGGCTACCATCAGATGGACTGTTTTCTATTGGATGAGACTCAATAACCGTCATATCCATACCTTCGATAATTGTCTCAGATCCTACTAATAACCAGTCTTCCCTTTCAAATCCAGATACTTTACCCGCATTTCCACCCGTCGGATCATTCCATGTAACATCAACAACATACCATGACCCATCAATCTGTACGAAATTCCACATATGTGCTTCGCCGTCATCTGTATTTTTACTTCTAGCATGACCATCAGTCAATACACATGGAATCCCTGCCCTGTCACATAATACCTTAAATGCACGGGCATAACCCTCACATACAGGGCCCTCTTCTCCAATACTGCCTTTCAATGCACTCAAACATTCATGTACCAACGGCTTATCTGTATTACCTCCACCTGATACAATCGTATTATATTCATTGTTCATCGTCAGCCAATTATTAAAATACTTAATCTTTTCAAATGTAGAACCTTGCCCCCCTATACTACTGATATAAGTTTCTCTGTCCTGAATAGCTTGCCTGAGTGCAGTTGAATCTTGATACTCCTTTTTACATATGTTGAATTCTGGCTGCCCATTCTCTGAATCAGCATCACTATGTAAAACAAAATAAAACCATATCGTACCATTATCGCTACCAGTAAAGGACATCCCCATTTTGGTTTTTCCGGTAAGCCAGAATACTTCTGGATGATCTCTGTCAAATGCATCAAAAACTGCCCTGACATAACCTCCCACTTCACTGATCAAAGCATCTCGCTGCTCTATACTTGTGAATTCTGATTCTGTGATCAATATCCTATTATCTGATTCCTGCGAGATATCAATCAACACATCACTCTTATTATCATTATCTGCGCCTTCAACCAGGGTATTATAAAAAGTAATCGCATAATCTGGTACATTAATACGGTCAATCCACCGCTCAAAATTCTCATCTTTCAGCGCTACTTTCCCGCTGCTATCCACCGCAAAGAAATCCCACTGCAAAGCAGAAGTTTCAACTTTGCCCAAATCAATGCACTGATATATCAGTTCTCCCTGACCTTCCTCCGCATCAGGCTGTCCAGCAGAAATTATGCTCGCAACTTCTACCCCCCCAGTTCCCACCGTATCCCCAGTTCCAGCCTCTTCAGCAAGCGCTGTCTGATTTACCCCAGTCATTGTCAAACATAATGCCAGTGGTACTGCCAGTACAGCTTTTGCTTTTCTCCACGTCACGTTCATTCCATTTCTCCTCTCTTTTTTTGTCCGCCAAAAATATCCATTCATAATGTTAATACAGATATTTCCACGACGGTTTTATAATAACACGATTTTACTTACATTACCAGACAGATACTAAAAGATCTTATGTTTTTTCCTTTTTTCCGTCTACTTTTATAAATTTCTCCGTTCCCCGTAAAAAACACTCAATCACATTAAGCAGGCGGCAAATCACTCCGTCTCTCACACACAATGCCCAATATAATAAAACCCATGGCACTCGTCCAGCGACACCTTCACAGTCTTTCCGATCAGGGAAGCATCCCCCGGTACATGTACGATTGTATTGTTGGACAGCCTTCCCGTTACCATTGACACGCTCTCCCCGCCGGAATGTTCCTTTTCCATGACTTCTCCATTTTCTGTGGGTTGACTTTTTTCCACAGAATTCCCCTTCTCCGTTATTTCCTCGATCAGGGCTTCCATGACCCTTCCCTCATACTTTGCCACCTGGCTGCGGGCTGTATCCTGCACTGTTTTCAGGAGCCTGTCAAATCCCTGCTTCACCTGTTCCTTCGGAACCTGGTCCTCCATGGCGGCGGCAGGCGTTCCTGTCCGTTTGGAATAGATAAAGGTAAACGCATTATCGAACTTCACCCTGCGCACCACATCGATGGTCTCTTCCAGATCCTCCGGCGTCTCGCCCGGAAATCCCACAATGATATCCGTGGTGATGGCGATATCCGGTATCCTGTCACGGATGCGCTGCGCAAGCTCCAGAAACTGCTCCTTCGTATAACGCCTGTTCATCCTCTCCAGGATGCGCGTGGAGCCGGACTGCAGAGGCAGGTGCAGATGGCGGCAGATTTTCTCCGACTGCGCCATCACCTCTATCAGCTCGTCCGAAAGGTCTTTGGGATGGGAAGTCATGAAACGGATCCGCTTCAGCCCGTCAATCTTCTCCACCTCACGGAGAAGCTGTGCAAAAGTTATGGGGTTGTCCAGATTTTTCCCGTAGGAATTCACATTCTGGCCCAGCAGCATGACTTCCACAACGCCGTCAGCCACAAGCCGCCTGATTTCTTCCAGAATGTCCTCCGGTTTCCGGCTGCGCTCTCTCCCCCTTACATAGGGGACGATGCAGTAGCTGCAGAAATTGTTGCAGCCAAACATGATGTTGATGCCGGACTTAAAGGGGTATTTACGTTCTGCCGGCAAGTCTTCCACGATTTTATCCGTATCCTTCCAGATGTCAACGACCATGCCCTCCGCCTCATGGGAAGCGTATAATAATTCCGCAAATTTATAGATATTGTGGGTACCGAATACCAGGTCCACAAAGGAATAGCTTTTACGCAGTTTTTCGATTACCTCCGGCTCCTGCATCATGCAGCCGCAGAGGGCGATTTTCATGCCCGGGTTCCGCCGCTTATGTCCGCCCAGTTCGCCGAGCCTGCCGTACACTCTCTGGTTAGCGTTATCCCGGACAGTACAGGTATTGAAGATGACGAAATCCGCCTTTTCGTTATCGATGAGCTGATATCCCGCCTTCTCCAGGATGCCTGCCAGTTTTTCCGAGTCCCTGGCATTCATCTGGCAGCCGAATGTGGTCACACAGGCAGTGGGACGGCGTCCGTTCTTCTGTTCGAAATCCTTCACCCATTTGCAGCATTTTGCCATAAAATAGTACTGCCTGCCCGGCTCCTCTGTGGGCGGTTCTACATTTATATTTATTTTAGCCAAATCAATTTCATTATACATTTCTCTTGACATTTTTACCTCGCTATTTTATATAACCGGATAAAGAAATGAGTTTTTCAGCAATTCCCTGTGCGCATCTGCTTTAGCTTTTGCAGGAGCACCTTTTAACTTTATTTTGACTTTCTGTCAGAAATCCCTGCTCTGTCAGCACCGCCGTCTACAGAGCAGGGATTCGGACATGCCCGCTATCCAATGTTTCTATTATAGCAATCAATATCTGGCATGTAAAGCCTTTTTTCTGCCCGCCGTCCGCCCCGCGTGCGCCCTGCGCTTCTCTCCGGGAACCGGGTATGCCCGGATTTCCCTGCATGCTTTGCCCGACAGGGCCAATACGCAGATGAGATTGGGCACCGCCATCAGGGCATTGCAGATATCCGAAAAATTCCAGACCGTTTCCAGGGACGAAATGCAGCCCAGGAAAGCAGTCAGCCCATAGACAAAACGGTACCAGATGTTATACCTGGATTTTCCGCCCATGAGATATTCGAAAGCCCGTTCTCCCTGGTACGCCCAGCCGATGATCGTGGCAAAGGCAAAGAGTACGATGCAGATGCTCACAAAACTGCCGCCCCAGTCTCCCAATGTAGTCCGGAAGACCGCCAGCGTGAGAGCCGTTCCTGTAAGGGGGTTTCCGGCCGTGTCCGTACTGCCCAGCACACCGGACGCCGCAAAGGCAAGCCCCGTGATGGTACAGACCACTGCCGTATCCAGAAACACCCCTGTCATGCTGATATATCCCTGTCTGACATAGTCCTCCGTATCCGCAGCTGCCGTAGTGATACCGGAAGCGCCCAGTCCCGCCTCATTGGAAAAGATCCCCCTGGACACCCCCCAGCGAAGGGACTGGAACGCGGTCACCGTTACGCTGCCAAAGATTCCCCCTGACACAGCCGCCGGATAAAAAGCCGCCGTCAGGATCCCTGCTACTGCTCCCGGCAATTCCTTCCAATGGGTCGCAATCACAGCCAATGCCCCCAGCAGATAAAACACTCCCATAAACGGCACCAGAATCTGAGTCACCTTTCCGATGACGCCGATCCCCCCCAGCACCACCAAAATCGTGACAATCGTCAGGAGCAGCCCGGTATTTTCCTTTGGGATACCAAAAGAAACCCACACGGCATCCGCAATGGAATTGGACTGGGTCATATTTCCCATGCCGAAGGAAGCCGTCACCGCAAACAGCGCAAACAAAAAACCCAGTATCCTCCCGGCTGTTTTATTGGGAAAGCCATGAAGACAGGTATACATGGGACCTCCGGCAATCTCTCCCCTGTCATTCTTTCCCCTGTATTTCACCGCCAGCATGCTCTCCACCAGTTTGGTGGCCATCCCGACAAAGCTGGTCGCCACCATCCAGAACAGGGCGCCGGGCCCGCCCAGCACCATTGCCGTAGCCACACCCACAATATTTCCGATCCCAAGCGTTGTAGCCAGTTCTGTGGTCAGAGATGCCAGAGAAGAAACCTTTCCTCCCTCAGAAGCCTTCCCCTTCCCTGAAACCGCCCTGCCCATCCTGTTTTTCCCGGAAGAAGTTCCGGCATAAGCTCTATCCGTTTTACCGTCCTCCGCGGAAATACGGCCTCCGCCATCCCCCGATAACCTGCCCACGGAAAACCGTTTCCGGGTATCCGTCCCGCCGTCCCTCTCTTTCTGACCTGTGTCCAGCCCAAAGGCGCACCGTAGCGCAAACTTCAGATTTTTCAGCGGCAGCATATCCAGCCGCAGCATCAGATAACAGCCGCTCCCCAACAGAAGCGCCAGCATCCAGGGGCCCCAGACCAGATCATCCAGGTATTCTATGAACTGTCCCAGTATGGTTCCCCCCAGGACCGTCTCCCCCAACATCCTATGTACAGGCATAATTCTCCATGAATTCACAAAAACCCCTTGTATGATTTTCCCGTTTTTCTAAATATATAGGTACAAGGGCATATTTATGCAAATTCCGGGATCATTTCGTAAATCTGACTTACTCCCACCGTGGTATTGGGAAACAGATAGAATCTCTCCTTTTCCTGTTCTTCCACATATAATATCACATCCAGCTCTGCGTTCCCATACGGGATTGAAAACCGGCCCCTGTTTTCTGCCTCATTCCGGTAGCTGAATGCGCTCAGAAGCTGGTGTTTCACCCCTTCTTCGCTGTAGTCGCTGCTCACCATACCATAACGATCAGAATCCACATCGGTTATTTCATCCTTTCTCTTCCCTTCCGACTCGGAAATATCATCCTCCGGCTCATCCGGCATAGCCTCATAATACAATGCGTAATATGTCCATGCTTCTATCGCCCCCTCGCTATAACTCAGTATCAGTTCCCTATAGCTTAAACCACTCCCGGGCAGAGAACTGTTCTCCGTCTTTATACCGTACATGGTACCGTCCTCTGCATCCGTCAGCAGTTTTATGACACCGCCGTCCGCATCCTGCAATTCAATGTACCATAAAATGAAATAGACCCCTTCTTCAAAATCGTCACTGTAGATCACATACTGTTTCCACGAAACAGCGTAATATTGCTCTTCCCATATCTCAGCGGGAAACATATAATAGAAAAAATGCTGGAAAAAGCCCTGATATAATCCTTTGTCGGAATATAAATACTCTGTCAGTTCGTCATCCACTGTCAGATTCTGGGAAGTTACGTAATATTTTTTGTTTTCCGCCAGTCCCCGGGCGAAATTTCCCATCCTTTTTCCCAGTGATCTCTCGTATGTCGTGCTGAGAGATTCCGCGTTCATGCTCTCCCGCTGCCCCAGTGTGATATCGCCGCATAAAATATTATCTTCCACCCAGAAGATAAGCTGCGGAAGGAAAAGGGCTGCCGTCACCACTGTCCCGATTATGAGTATTTCTGCCGCATAACGTGAGAATCTGTGTCTGTCCATTTGTTGCTTCTGATTCTTTTCGCGTATTTTTTTCTTCCTGCTATGATTCGACCGTGTCATACCGTCCCTCTTTCATAGAATGCCCCCGTCAAATGCGCCGGTTTCATGAATTGTTACACTTCCGTGAACACTCTCTTTCTCCTGTGCCCCTTCAATCTCACAGGGCGTTCCTCTTTTACAGGATGTCCTTCTTCCGTTGACAGATGCCGTCTCTCTGTTTAAGCCCTGTATCTTCCCTTGGGAAAAGCACCTTGATAACGGTTCCCTCTCCCAGCCGGCTCTCAATATTCAGCTTTCCGTTGTGAAGCAGGATAATCTTCTGGCACAGCGCCATTCCGATGCCGGCGCCTCCTTCCTTTCTGGAGCGGGATTTGTCCACCATATAGAAAGCCTCCGTGATGCGGCTGATCTCCTCCGCCGGAATACCCCTGCCGTTATCCACGATCTTGATCTCATAGAAACTTTCCATACAGCTTCCCTTCATCAGGATAAAGCTCTTCTCCCCCTTATCCAGCGCTTTCATGGCATTGTCCAGCAAATTGTAGAGCAGGGACAGCAGCAGCTCCGCATCTCCCATGATAACTGCCTTCTCCAGCTCCACTTTGCCTTTGATCCCCCGCTGTCTCCATACAGGCCGCAGAGCAGAACGTATGTTCTCTTCCAGTTTTCTGGTCGGAATTGATCTGACGGCCAGAGGCGTCTTATCCATGCTCACCAGCTCCAGCAGCTTATGGGAAAGGCTCTCCAGGCGCTTGCCCTGGCTATAGATATAGAAGTAAGCTTCATGGCACTCCTCATCCGTCAGTTTCATGGAATTCAGCATATCCGCGTAGCCGATAATCGACGTCAGAGGTGTTTTCAACTCATGGGCAAATGCCGCGGTAAAATCTTCCTGCTGCTTCGCCTCCAGTTCTTTTTTCTGCATCTGCTCCACCAGGCAGTCCGCCATCCTGTTGAAATTTCTCGCCAACTGCCCGATCTCGTCCCTGCTGGCATTCCGGGAACGCAGTTCATATGCTCCGTCGGCAATCTTTCCCGCCAGCTTGTCCAGATCGCGGATAGGCCTTGTAATATAATGGGCAAGCACAAAAATACAGATGCCTCCCCCGGCCAGAAGGCATACAAGTGCAATCCGGTACCGGGCAAGCAGCTCATCCCGGTCGCTGTAGATGGCTGTCAGTTCCCTGCACATCCCCAGGTAAATACGGGTGGCCGACACATCCTTCACTGCCACCGAGAGCATGTAGTACCCGCCATTGATCTTACGGATACAATATCCATAGTTATTTGCCGCGCTTAAGGAGTCGATCAGCTTCTCAACCTCCTCCAGAAAGCCCATATTTTCCAGATATTCCTGCCCGTAGAACCAGGTGCCGTCGCTTTTCATCACAAACATATGGCTTCCGTCGCGTTCCACATTCCGCGCAATGCTGTTCAATGTCTTGCTGACAGCATAGTCTTCCCCATATTCCTCCGTTGACAGATACCCCATCTCAAAAAGGAACTGAAACATCCGGCTGTTCTGATCGCCCTGCTCGATCTCCTTGTCCAGAAGACTGGAAAAGTCGGAAGAAAGCATCCAGATGCCGAAGGAAGCGAACATCAATGTCAGCAGTGTGGTCATGGCCAGAAACAGTTTATGTGCAAATCTCATTGTCGGAATCCTTTCCGCTTTACTGCCAGGTTTTCGCCGCTGGCCGTTTCCGATGAAGCTGTCTGGCATAAAGCCGGGAAAACGGCCTGGCAGGGGGCTTCTGCGCCGCCATACGTACTGTTACCTTGTCATCTTGTCCTCGCCCTCCAGACGGTATCCCACCTTGTAGACCGCGGCAATCTCATTATCCCAGTTCAGCTTCTTTTTCAGTCTCTGGATATGCAGATCCACCGTCCTGCTCTGTCCCATATACTCGCCTCCCCAGACAGTCTCGTAGATGGTCTCCCGGTACAGAGCGATATTGCGGTTTCGTGCAAGCAGAAGCAACAGGTCAAACTCCTTCATGGTGAGAGGCACCGGCTCTCCGTTCTGCAGTACAGAACGGGATGCCGTGTCAATCACCACATCAAATATATTCAGCACGGTCTCCGTTTTATGGTATCTGCGCAGTACAGCCTCCACTCTGGCCAGCAGTTCCACAATCTCAAACGGCTTGGTCAGATAATCGTCAGCTCCCATCCGCAGCCCTTTTACCTTATTCTCTGTGCTTCCAAGAGCAGTCAGGAAGATTACCGGCAGTTCCAGCGACCTGGCGTATTCCATCAGCTCATAGCCGTTTATCCCCGGCAGCATCACATCCAGAAGCAACAGGTCGAACTTCTCATTATCCATGTAGTCTGCGGCCATCTCTCCGTCAGCCGCCCAGGTGCACTGGTACCCGGCCCGGCGCAGGTTCATTCTGATCAGGTTTGCAATGGGCTCCTCGTCTTCGGCAATCAGTATTTTCATCATTTATCTTCACCCCGGAATCTTTTTCATTTTTATCTCAAACATTTTTCATGATTTTGTATAATGTTCTGGTTTCATTTTATACTGCATAACGCCAGAATTTACCGTACTGCATTGGTTAAACGTACATAGCTGACGTTATTATGTAGTCGGGTTACTCGGAAATTTTAACTGTTAATCAGTATAAATTATGTGTAAGGTTTGTATCTTTTTTGTATCCTGTATCGCTTCGGGGTACTTTATTCTGACAAAAAATCCTTCTTTCCAAATTACTGAATTCTTTCCGGCTCCATCCTATGCCATAACACCCCATCCTCCAATCAGAAATTTACTGTTTCTGACTGTTATTGAGGTTATTGTAGCATAGTCCAGGTCTGTTTGTCCACTCATAACAGCCCGGAGTATGCGGCACAGGGCAGCATGGTCATGGAACCGGTTTCGCCGCCTGCCCCTCTTTCAGGAATCGTACGGAAAAGAGAGGCAGGGCAGAATCTGTGTCTATGAACCGCTAGACTTGTAATGCCTCACCCCATATCTCCACAAAAAGTAGCAGGGTATCAGAAACAGTCCTGCGGCAAGGGGCAGGAAAATATATCCGGCACCGGAACGTCTGTCCAGCAGATACAGCAGCGGATAATACTGTACCAGCGCAAAAGGAATGAGAAAAGTCATAATCCGCAAAAGCCCTTTGCCATAGATGCCCATGGGATATTTCCCATATTCTTTCAGACCGTTGGTAAAAATATTCATGAATTCCAGTCCTTCCAGCGTAAAGAAGCTCAGCGACGCATAAATGATAAAAAAGCCGCTGAAAAGCGCCGTGCCGCCCACAATCATGAACACCACTGTCATTGCCTTTTCAAAAGTCCAGCGGACATCGCTTTTCCAGATTCCACAGGCCAGCAGCAACACTGCCTGAAGCAGCCTGCCAATCCGTGTAAGTTCAAACTGGCTGCCCAATACCTGAAGGACAATGCTGCGGGGCCGAAGCAGCAGCCTGTCAAAGCTTCCCGTCCTCACCATCCTTGGGAAAGTATCAAACCCCCTGGCAAACATCTCCGCCAGGGAAAATGCCATCAGCACAATGGAGTAACACAAAAGCACCTCGCTGTAGGTAAATCCCTTCACGTTGTTAAACCTGCGGAACATAAAAAAGATACCCGCAAATACATTGAAGGACACCAGAAATGTCCCCAGTGAATACATGAAAAAAGACTTTTTGTACTGCATTTTGCTGCGGATAATGACGGAAATATAGTGCCGGTACAGCCTGGCGGCGCTTACTTTTGTGCCTGTTTCTTCCGCTTCTTTTGTATCCTGTGCCTTCCGGCTCCTTACCTTTGTCCCTTTTTCTTCCATTCTCTTTGTGTCCTGTACTTTGTCCTTTTCGGTTTTCTCTATTTCTGTTTCATCGCTTTTCTTTCTGTTTATTATCGTTTTCATATATCCTCCGTCCCCCTTTCCTGCTCTATCCGCCCTGTATCATTACCTTTTTCTCCGCGGCATTGCAGAGCATCTTCCCTCCTGCAATCAGCACAACTGCCCAGAAAGCCTGAAAGCAGACGGCCCGCCACATCTCATTCCCTGTCAGGTTCCCGCTGTAAACCCGCAGCGCCACATTCTGCATGGCCGCAAAGGGAAGCATTTCCAGCACCCGCTGTATCTTTTCCGGAAAAAAGGGAAGGGGTATGACCGCCCCCATCAGCAGCTCCGACATGGAAGCAAATAAAATCCGGATGCCGTCGGCCGAAATCGTAAAAAAGGAAATGACGCACACCAAAGTGCAGGACGCCACTACCACCGTCAGTCCCAGCAGCAAAGTCAGCACAAAGAGTACAAAATGCGTCCCGTCCGCAGGAAGGGAAATGCCATATGGCTTCGGCAAAAGGCTTGCTACCAGTAAAATAGGAATACAGCGCAGGCATGCCCTGGATATACGGTTCGCCATTCCCCTGGCAAACCACATATCATAAATATGGAGCGGGCGGCACAGCTCATAAGCCACATTGCCGTTTACGATTGTCTCCGTAATCTCCCCGTCCATTACCCACACATCAAAAAACGCCAGAAAAGCCTGCTGCAGCCAGACGTAGGCGCAGGTCGCCTCCATGGTCATGGGATAGGCCGCCCTGTTCGTCTCATAAAAAGCATGCAGCGCAAATATTTCCATAAATCCCCAGAAAAACTGGGTCGCAATACCGGAGACTGCAGCGACCCTGTACTGCAGCCCCATCACCGTCCGGAGACGGAAAAAGCTGATATATTTTTTCATCTTTCCTCTGCTTTCTTATTATAGTTCCGCATCTGCTGTTTTAAATTTGCTGTTGAAATTCCTTAGCTGGACTTATGAAATCTCATACGCTTTATAGAGCTCCGCCAGTGTCTCATCGATTCCCGCATCGCCCTTTTTGATATCTTCCAGGCTCCCGTCCATAAGGATGCACCCCTTGCCGATCAGGATGATCCGTTTTGTCAGAGCTTCGATGTCCTGCATATCATGTGTTGTCAGAATAACCGTAGTTCCGTGTATTTCATTCCGTTTTTTTATAAAGTCCCGCACCGCAAGCTTGGACACCGCGTCCAGCCCTATAGTAGGCTCGTCCAGGAACAAAATCCGGGGGCCATGAAGCAGGGATGCCGCAATCTCACAGCGCATACGCTGCCCTAAAGAAAGCTGCCTGGCCGGGGTGCGCAGCAGTTCCTTCAGATTGAGTAATTCCGTTAATTCTTCGAGATTTTCCCGATAAACCGGGGCTGATATAGAGTAGATATCCTTCAGAAGCTCAAAGGAATCTATGACCGGAACATCCCACCACAGCTGGGAGCGCTGTCCGAAGACCACTCCGATATGCCTGACATGCTCGATGCGGCTGCATTTTTCCTGCTTTCCGGCGGCTTTGAAACGCATATCGCCGGTATCCCACAGTAGTTTGCCGTCCACCGAGACTTTGCCGCTGTCCGGGGTCAGTATTCCGCTTAAAATTTTGATGGTGGAGCTTTTGCCCGCTCCGTTGGGGCCTATGTAGCCCACCATCTCGCCGTCGCGGATGGTAAAGCTGACGTTCTTAAGGGCGGCTACCTCCTCATACTCCCTGTGAAAGAGCGCCCTGCAGGCTTCCTTAAAACCTGCGTTCCTTTTCGCAATCCTGTACGACTTGCATACGTTCTCCATCGTAATCATTTTTGCTTCCTCCTGGTAGTTATATTTCCCATGACTCACGGTCACGGGATGCGGCCGTCAAGCCTTTTTCATATCTTGCCAAGTAGGTCTAACTCTGTCGGATTTTGCCGACAGATACCTGAAAGGTAAAATATTCAGTTGTGCTTCCCCCTAAAGAAAACACCGGGGCAGCCACAGGCTCTCCCCGAAAATCTTCCGAAAAAGGGAATTTCATAATAACAAATATTGCTGTATTTGTCAATATATTTTTCTAAGCTGCTCATCTGCCGCCATGCCGGAAACAGGCCGCCCGACTTTGCTGTCTCAGGCAGCCTGTGATATTCCCCATTTTCTTACTCATCCTGCCCTGCTCACAAATTTTCCTGCAGCAGGAGACGCACCCTGTTCTGTATTACCTCTGTCGTCTCGTCCACAGTCTTTCCCCCCTGAAAAAAAGGGCCGCCTCTTCTTCCAGGCCCACAGTCCTTGCCCCGGTCTCTATGCGGGCCAGACCGCTGGCGGAGCACAGGCCGTCGGACAGCTGTTCCAACGTAATCCCGTGCTTCAGCCGGTATTCCTTCAGAAACGGGCTATCCAAATCAGGCTGCAGTACAGTACATCCTGACCTCCTTTGATACCAGACCGTATTTCCAACCCTCAAAAATTTCGCCTAACAGGAGAATTCATAAAACCCCCCTGTTTTCCTTACGCCCGCAGCCGGAAAGTCTTCGGAGCCAGTTTATACACCAGGATACAGGCCAGAATGCTGTAGATCACACAGAACACAATACTCATCCCGCCGAAAACCAGAATGGGCATGCGTTTCTGCATCAGGTAATAGCAGCCCAGGTAAGTCAGAATGGAAACCAGCCGGTAAGTGCCGCCCTTCAGCTCCGTCCCCGCCGTATAGGGCTGCAGCAGATAGTAAATCGTCAGGTAATGAATGGAGAAAAAGATACTCATGCAGAGTACCGAAACCACCAGAACCGCATAGTTCAGCACCTGGGGCGTCCCTCCCGACACAAAGAGCAGCAGGGCCAGTCCCCACCCGATCACCAGGGCGGGAGCCGCATTGATCTTTATGATCTCCCGCAGGCGTATCCGGAACAGCTTCAGCACGAAACCGGACTGTTTGTAAAAGGAATAGGTCAGCAGGCTGTGGTCACAGTTCATAAACAGCGCCTGAGTAAATCCGGTTCCCCGATTAATCATGTACATAATAAAGGTAAAATATGGAAGCCAGGACAGAATCAGCTCATTGACCACAGGCTTCAGCTCCGGCTTCAGATACAGGAGCAGCACTGCCCCAAGGGACAGGAAGGCGCATATGCCGGAAATCTTCTCCGACGAACTCCACAGAATCCTCCGATGCCTTTTGATAAACAGTTCATTCAGGTACTCGAAGCCTTTCTTATCACTGGTAATGGAAGCATCCGCGGAAATCTTCTTTTCGTTTGCTATTTTAGCCGTATATTTCAGGTTTTCTGTCTGATTCACGACCTGAGCCAGAAGCCGCCGGTTCACTTCCCGGTACTCTCCAAAGGAATAAATCCGGCGGATGCCAAAAAAACCTGCGGGAAGGGCGACAAACAGCACCCCGGCGGAAACGACGGAAGGAAATACGGCGCCGGCGGCGGGCAGCCCGTAAGCGCAGCCCAGCAGCAATGCCGTACACAGCCATTCCATCCTGCCCAGTTTGTTTTCATTATAAACCTTTCCGCTGCGCTCATAATCCCACAGGGAATAAGCCGCTGCCGTCAGCTTGCAGCCGCAGACGGCAAAGGGAAGCAGGAAGCACAGCCACAGCGGTAGTCCCGCAAAAAGCCCGAATCCCAGGGTAAAGGGCAGAAATCCCACCACTACTTTAAGCAGAGAATAGGTATGATTCACAAGAGTGTATTCTCTGGCGTCCATGCGCATCAGAATCATGGCGTAATACTTGTCCCTGGAGGGATTGAACAGCGCCGTATTGGCATAGCTGCCGATGACTGTGAGACACAGCAGAATATGCAGGAACACCCGCCCGGTGTCCTGGTCTCCATACAGCATCCCCGCTCCCCATACCATCAGCAGAATGTACAGAAATTTCCCCAGAAATACCGTACACAGCTCCCACAGCACGGAAAGCACATTTGCAAAAATTTTCAGTCCCCATACGCCGTAGAGCGCGTCCGGCAGCAGTCTTTTCAGCAAAGGAATCTGCTTCAGGGAATGGAGGATGCCGTTCACCCGATAGGTATTTTTCAGGGCAAAGGAAATTTTTAATGTTTTAATCATGTTCTTCCTCCCGAAGCGCCGCTATGATTTTCTCCCGGAATTCCCCTGCGTTCAGATGCTGTTTTTCCACCGCCTCCAGCTCCCCGTGGTTCAGCAGCACAATCTCGTCGCACAGATCCAGGGCCAGGTCCATGATATGGGTGGAAAACACAATAATGCGGTTCTCCTTCAGAGAACGCAGCAGCTGCTTCATCTCCTCCGCCACCACCACGTCCAGAGAGGTCAGAGGTTCATCCAAAAGAAGCAGATTGGGCTGAGCGATGATGTTCACCAGCATCTGCATCTTGTTTTTCATGCCGTGGGAATAATCCTTCAGAAGCCTGTCTCTATCCTCCGGGGCGATGCTCATGTAGTCAAAGTATTCCTCCGGGGATTTGGGGTTGGGAATGCTTTTCTCATTTATATCCAGGAAAAATTTCAGAAATTCCCTTCCTGTGAGGAATTCCGGCACCGTGGGCGTGGAGAGCACATAGCCGATATCCCCCGGCCCAATCTCCCGCCTGCCTTCTTCCGTCTCCAGGAAAAAGGCTCCGCCGTCCGCCCGGATATCCCGGTTGATACAGTTGAACAGGGTAGTCTTGCCCGCTCCGTTTCTGCCCAGGAGACCGTAGATTCTGCCCTCCCGAAAGGTGAAGGTGATGTCCCGCAGGACCTCCTTTTTCTCGAAATGTTTGGATAAGTGTTCTATGACAAAATTCATATATTTCTCCTCATATAAAAGTTATACTCGTGAACGCATTGATATTTCTTCTGCCCGGCCGTTTTAAAAAGCATGAAATATACACTGTTTATGAGTTGCTTAAGCGCAAAAAAATCAGGGACTGCGCTCACATCCGGCTGCCGTAATATCCTGTCAGCGCTGCCTCCAAAACCACCTTTCCCACAAAAATCCCCACAGCCGACAAAGTAATCCACAACTCCCCGTCACACAGAATATTGACCCAGGCCAGGGCTATTACCGCCCACTGCAGCGCCTGTCCTGCCGCCGCCTGGGAGCGGGAGCGGATGTCCCGGTTACGTTCGTCGCAGTTTTCGATTTCGGCTTTCCTTCTCTGGTCCGGATGCCTTTCCTCAAAGCGCCCGCAGAAAAAACGGACAAACCCGACAGCCGTCCCCATGCTTCCCAGTCCCAGCAGAATTCCCTGAAGCTTGCCGGAAAGTTCTCCCCCACAGGCAATGGCAGTCAGAAGAACCAGAATCCCTCCCGCCGCCAGAGCCAGATATCCTTTCGTCTTTATTCTCATCCTGATTCCTCCTCGTAAAGAAAAATTTCCTCTATGGACATATCAAAATACCGGGCAATCTTAAACGCAAGTATAATGGAAGGATTGTATCTCCCGTTTTCCAGGGAACCGATAGTCTGTCTGGACACCTCCAGCGCATCCGCCAGTTCCTCCTGATTCATACCATGCTTTTTCCGAATTTCTTCAATGCGGTTTTTCATGGATTTCCCTCCTTTCCGCCAAAACCGCCGGGTACCCGCTTCCGGCGCCAGGCCCGAATGTCCGTCCCGGAAAGCCTTCAGGAATGTAAAGTTCGCTTTCCATAATCTGATTATAACTCTCCCCCTCAAAAATGTCAAGTGTACTTTCCGTTTTCAAAAGCTCCGGAATCTATTTGTACAATTCCAATACCGAGTATCAGACTATACAGTCTGATACCAAGAGGAAAACACTTGTATCGAAAAAAATGAAAAACTGCACAGAAACTAAAGCGGATAAGGAAAAATGCGACAAACGCGCTGATATGCAGGTTATACTCGTGAACGCATTTCATTGCCGCTTTCAGCTCTGGAATACCGCGATGCGTTCACTCGTTATACTCTGCAGACGGCACAGCAGCCTGATCATGGCGGTCCTGCCGGAACCGTTCATGCGGAAACTTACCGCTCTCTCAGCCGGAATCTCTGGACGGCAACCTTCAGTTCTTCCGCCTGGCCGCTTAATTCCCTGGCGGATGCGGCGGATTTTTCCGCCGTGGCAGCGTTGGTCTGTACTACCTCGGAAATCTGCTCCATCCCCAGCGTCAGCTGCTTCAGCGACTGGGACTGCTCCACCGCGGAGCCTGCTATCCGCTCTACTATCTCCGTCGATTTCCTGGCGCTGGAGATTACCGCGGCAAGGGCTTCTGTCGTATCGGAGGACAGAGAGGCTCCATATGCCACCAACTGCATGGAGTTTTCAATCAGCTGCGTAATATTATGGGCGGAAGCGGAACTCTTGTTCGCCAGGGTCTGAACCTCATCCGCCACAACGGAAAAGCTTCTTCCCGCCTCTCCGGCCCGGGCTGCTTCCACAGAAGCATTCAGAGACAGAATCTTGGTCTGGAAAGCGATATCTTCCATGGTTTTGATGATTCCGCCAATCTGCTGGGAAGATTTCGAGATGTCCTCCATGGCAGCCGTGAGAGCCTCCATTTTCCGGTCACAGATCTCCAGCTGCATGGCAGCTTCTTCCGAAGCAGTCCTGGCATCTCCCGCATCCTCGGAAGTGCGGTCAACCTGCCTGGATATATCCTGAATGCTGGCAGACAGTTCCTGAACGGCGGCAGCCTGCTCCACACTGCCGCTGGAAAGGGTCTGGGCATCCGTTGCCATCTGCACCGACTCCTCGGAAACCTGCTGTGCCGTAACGTGAATACGGGAAAGCGCTGTGTTGAGGGCATCCAGTATCTGCCCCATAGCCGCCTGAATAGGCGCAAATTCCCCCAAATAATCGTTTCCCACGGTCAGGTTCATATTCCCCTGGGCCATCTGGGCCAGTGTGTAATCGATATCCTGAATATATTTCTTCAGCTCCCTTCTGGTCTCGTGGATGGACTCCACAAGCATGCCAATCTCCGAAGTATTGGACTCCAGTGAAAATTTTGCCGAAAGATTTCCCCTGGAAATCTCCCCTATCTGGTTTTTTACCGCAAGTACGGGACGCATAATCTGAATCCTGGTCACCGCCATGTTCAGCACAGTGATAATGCCCACCATAACCAGTGCGCAAATCATGGTCATCTCGATATAGTCCTCCCGCTTCTCCAGAGCCTGCAGCTGCTCCAGAGACCTGGTATCCAGCGCGGAGAGAAATGCCTCTTTCAACTCATTTATTTTTGCTATGGACGCGCTGTATTCCGTTCCGTACACATATTCGATGGCTTTTTCACGCTCTCCAGCCTGCACCTCCTTCATGGCCTCATCCTCCAGGGGCACCAGTTCATTGGAAAGGGAGGACATCCGGTCAATCATTTCCTGTTCCTGCTCCGTAATACCAATCTCCTGAAGGGCGGCCACACCCTTGTCCCTGTTTTTCAGTTCATTGACTTCCCTCCAGTAGTTATCATAATGCTCCTGCCCGCCCGTGGCGGCAAATGCCCTGACTTCATTGGTCAGATAGGCAGAACCGTCCATAAACCGATTGGCATTATAGGTAAGTTCAAACCGTTCCTCGCTTGCATCATTCAGCTGTTTGCTGACACCGCTGTAGGAAAACAGGGAAACTACCAGAAACAGCAGCGCCAGAATGGAGATTCCATTCAAAATCAATATCAGTGTGGATTGCTTCATCGCTCTTTTCATATTATACTCCTCTCAATGCATCCCAAGACGCCTTTCCTGCTGTCCCTCCCCGTCCATACGGCAGTTCCGCATATCGGGGGACGGAAATTCCACCCCATGCAGCTCCCCCCGTCCACGCGGCGATTCCGGGCAAAAAACATGGAAAAACGCAATCACAACTCTTTAACAAAACAGATAATCCGGTTCGCCTCACGGAACCCCATGGCCCGGTGAAAACCCGGGCTGTCTGTATTTTCCAGCTCACAGTCACTGGCAAATTCCCTGCATTCCCTCTCTCCTGCCCATTTCTCGCATTCCCTCAAAAGCGCCCGGGCATAGCCCCTGTTCCGGAACTCTTCCCGCACGAATATGCCTTCCAGATAACCCACGGGCGTGGATTCGGTTCCTTCCACATAATCATGCCGCAGCCCGCACTGGGCAAATCCCACGGGAAGTCCCCCTGCATAGGACAGGAAAAAGCAGGCGTCCTCTTTCGTCATTGTCCCGCAAATGTCCTCAGCCATTTCCTGCAGGGTATGACTGTCCCACATCTGTACGGCCAGTTCCGCCACAGTGTCCGCATCCTGCAAACCGGCTTTTCTTATCCGAAAAACCGTCCACTGTTCCTTTTCCGTAACGTTGTAGATATCCCTGTTCATCTTTTTCTCGAAATATGATTTTAATGCCAGGTTATCCTCCCACTTATCCCGGGGATAGGAACCGTATCTGCGCTTTACGTCTTCCATCCGCTCTTCCATGTCCAGCACTCCCCGGCTGCCTGCCAGGGAATCACACAGCCGGATCAGCATATCATACTCATCCGTGACAGCTGTCTGCAATGCCTCCCGTATCATGCGCAGTTCCTCTTCCGTGGTGTCGAAATTTCCGATGTAACCGTCGGTGGTTTTGTCATGAAAGGAATGGGTGAGGCAAATCCGTGCCGCTTCGTCATACCCCAGGGACAGCATATATGAATAGCCGTCGGATACATGTCCCAGATGCCTTCCGCCGAATTTTCTCCCTATGTCATGCAGCAGTCCCAGTATGTATGCCTTGTCCGGATCCATATCTCCGCAGGCCCGGGCGATTCTCTCCGCGCAGTGAGCCGCCACGCGGCTGTGATCCCCCCAGGGTCCCGGGTTACACTTCTCAGCTTCCACCAAAAGTTCTTCTGCCTGTTTTCTTGTGAGCAACATAATTTTCCTTCCTGATTTCCATCGCTGCTTTCAGTATATATGATATATATGCATTTGTAAAGCATTTTACCGCCAGTACAGCTTTGCGCCGAATCCTATTTCACATCTCAAAGGTGTACTGTATGTTGCATTGCACACACAGTACAACGGCAGAATATTCACCCAGGTATATGCTGCAAAGTAACCTGTTTCTCACTGTTCCGAAGCTGTGTTCTGAAATATATCTGATCAATGCCTTTACATGCTTGATTATAGTAAAGTAAAGTGTTAAAATTAGGAATCATTATAAATATTTTGATATACAGGAGGAATCACTACAATGTACGAAATGAAACCGGAATATTACACAGGAATCGAAGCCATAGACCAGGAGCATGGAAAATTATTTTCCCTGGCCCAGGAAACCCATGAGCTGTTGAATGACAATCTTCAATACGATAAAACAGAAAGCCTTACCCGTCTGATTTCCGAACTCATTGATTACACAAAAATACACTTTTCCCATGAGGAAGCTTATTTGGAAAAAATTCAATATGAGCATATAAAAGAACACATTGCCCAGCACCGCAGCTTCGAGGAAAGTCTGCTGCGGTTTGATCTGGACGATATGGGAGAGGATGCCGAAAGCCAGAATGCATTTGTGGAGGATCTGCTGGGATTCCTGATCACCTGGCTGATCAATCATATCCAGAGGACAGACATGCGCTATGTAAAACGGTAAAGCCGGGGTTTTCCGACTTCTGGTATCGCGCTGCGCTCCTGTCATTTTATCCGGGGCAAATCTCACTCAAAATGCGCTGCCAGGAGACGGATTACCACCACCAGGCCGCCTGCCATCCACAATGCGCCGGCGGCACTAAAATCAGGAGAAAACAAACATGAAAAAAACGGTAATCGTCAATATTTATAACTTCATCCGCATGTCCCATGTGGAACCAAGCGTTTTCATACCGGACGATTTCGAAACCGTCCAAAACCAGATTACTTTGATCAGGCAGTACGGTTTCCCGGCGACTTACGCCCTGAAATACGACGCCCTCATGGAGCCCCGCTATCAGGAACTGCTGAAGGTCTGCACGGATGTTCGGGACGAAATCTCCGCCTGGTGGGAAATCACGGAGCCTCTCTGCCGGAAAGCCGGGGTTACTTTCCGGGGAGCCTGGACGGAGGAATTCGACGAGCGGGTGAACAGCGCCTACTGCATCGGCTATACCCCGGAAGAGCGCAGGAAACTGGTGGACGCCTACATGGATGATTTCCTGCAGGTATTCGGCTTCTATCCCAAAACCATAGGCTCCTGGGTACTGGATACGGTAACCGTGGCCCACGCCGCAGAAAAGTACGGCATTGTGGCCAGCGCCATCTGCCGGGACCAGATGGGGACGGACGGCTTCACCCTCTGGGGCGGCTATCCCAACGGCATCTATTATCCCAGCCTGCGCAATGAGAATATTCCCGCCAATACATACAACGGGCAGCTTTCCGTGCCCATGTTCCGGCTTCTGGGGCCTGACCCTATCTACAATTTCGAGCAGGATGTGCGCCCCGGCCTTCACGGGGTCTACACTCTGGAACCCTCCTGGCTCATAGGGAGAAACGAAAAGTGGATTGACTGGTTTTTCGGATGTCTCACGGAAGAGGACACCCTGGGTGTGGGCTATGCCCATGTTGGACAGGAAAACAATTTCCTCTGGGAAAATATAAAACCCGGCATGGAGCCCCAGCTGAAAGCACTGAAAGCCCTCCGGGAAAAGGGAAAAGTCCGCATCGAGACCATGGCAGACAGCGGTGAATGGTTCAGAAACACCTACCGCCTGACCCCGCCCATGACCTTCCAGGCCTCCGGCGACTGGGACACGGAGAAGAATCTTTCCGCCCAGTGGTATGCCTGCAGCAATTACCGTCTGGGCTTCCTGGGTGAGGAAGGCCACCTGCGTATCCGGGATTTCTTCCTGTACCGGGAGAATTACCCCTCCAGATACCTGGAAAAACCCATGACAAGCACCAAGAGCACCTTCGACGCGCTTCCGTTGCTGTTCCCTCAGATCTGGATTGACCAATTTGGTCAGCGCCCCTATATCCGATTGCTGGACGAAAACGGCAGGGAACCCCAGGGAAAAATTTCCTGGCAGGCCCCGGACGAGCTTACCGCCCGGGCAGTTCTCTCGGAAGAAGGTTCCGGCGCACAGCTGGCATGCTTTACCATGTATCCCGATCATGTCCTGCTTGAAGGAGATTACCGCTTATGCTTCGACACACTTCCGGTTTTCCGTTCCCATGAGGGCGAAAAGGTGCAGGAGGAAACATTGACAGCCGAAACTACTCCGTCCAAGGCAAACGAAAGTTCCGTTGGGCTGATTTCCATGGAATATGAGGGATTTTCCTACGGACTGGATGCGGAGAGAGGGCTGATTCTCCGGGCCGGAACAGATGGCGTGGTCATCTGTCCGGAAGAGGGGAAAATCTGTCTCCGTCTGGGGGTTCCCGCGGACAGACAGACCATATTTTCGGAAGAAATTACGGCGGACAGTACCGGGAAGGGACTGGACGGGGATTCATCCTCGCCTTTCCTTCACCGCAATGAAAACGGCAGCACAGCAGAGAGGAATTCTGCGGCTCCGGAAGCGTCTCCCTGCACTCCCCGGACAACGGCGCGGATCTTTCAGGTACCCCCCATGGCCCCTGTCATGGAACCGAAGTCCTGCCTGTTTCCGGCAGGCTCCGCCCCCCTGATCCGTCTGCACGCCCCGGAACCCGGAGAAATCCGCTATACCCTGGACGGCACAGCGCCCACAAAGAATTCGCCCTGCTATTCCCAACCTCTTAAACTGAATGGGGACACGGTGATCCATGCAGGGCTGTTCCTTCCGGACGGACGCTGCAGCGAAATCGTATCATCGGAATACCGTTTTACCGTTCCGGGACTCTCGCTCACAAGCGGCACCCGTTTTGACCCCAGACCCGTATTCCACGGAAACGGTATCGCTGATTTTCTGGAACCCCTGCGGGGCTCCCTGGATTATCTGGACGGCAGGTGGCGTGGCACCCTTGAGAATCTGGAAATCTGCGGACAGCTTCCTGAGCTTATGCCCGTGGAGCAGATTACTGTGGGCTTCCTCTCCCACCATCGCTCCGGCATCATTTATCCGGAATATCTGGAGCTTTACACCGGACCGGATGCACAGCACCTGGCTTTCACCGCAAAGCTGGAGATTCCCTGCAGGCCCTGCCCCCGGGAAATCGCCAGACAGGATTTCTCCCTCCCTGTCCGGAACCATATCGGGGCTTTCCGGTTTGTGGCCCACAGATATGCGAAAATGCCGCAGTGGTGCTGTTACAGAGGCTCCACAGGCGTATTCACCATGGCGGATAATGTATACTGTACGCCAATGTATACCCGTGAACGCAAATAACGGAAAAAACAATTCCTAACGCCTGCCAAGATGATTCAGCACGCCCAGGGCAAGCGCGAGAAACAGAACGGACACAGAGATTGTAATCCATGGATTCAGCACAAACCCGGCTGCCAGATAACCGAAAAAGCATACCACAGCCACTAAGGTCGCATAGGGCAGCTGGGTTTCCACATGCTTCAGATGATCGCACTGCGCCCCGGTTGACGCCAGAATGGTAGTGTCGGAAATCGGGGAGCAGTGGTCGCCGTACACGGATCCCGCCAGGGTCGCCCCCAAAGACGGAAGCAGGACTGCGGCGCCTTCGATCCCCGCGCAGATCATTGACACAATGGGAAGCAGGATTCCGAAGGTTCCCCATGCCGTCCCCATGGAAAAAGACAGAAACGCCGCCACCGCAAATACAATGGCGGGCAGAAAGCGCAGGGAAAGATTGGCGGTGGTCACAAAGTGGCTGACAAACAGTCCTGTCCCGATCATTTCCCGGCACACGCCTCCCAGAGCCCATGCCAGAATCAGAATCGTCAGCGCCGGAATCATGGTTTTGATGCCGTCGATGACCCCTGCCATAAATTCCCGCAGACTCATAAGCCTTCTCGGTATGTACAGAACCATTGCCACAAGCAGCGCCGCAAATGTGCCCAGAGTCAGGCCTGCCGTAGGATTTTCCCCGATGGCCTCCGCAAAGGAACGCCCCTCAAAATAGCCGCCCACATACGCCATTCCCAGTATCGAACACACGATCAGCGTGAGAATCGGCAACACAAGATCCGGCACTCTGCCCTTTTTCACCGCATCCGCCGCCTGCACCTGCGTATTGTCCCTCCCGACGGTTTCACCGGCTTTTTTCATGGGACCGAAGTCAAAATCCGTGATACTCAGGAAAAATACCATTACAATGGTCAGAATCGCATACAGGTTGTAGGGAATGGTTCCAAGAAACGCATTCAGCCCGCCTGCCTCCTCCACCTCTGAAGCCACTGCCACCGCCCAGCTGGAAACGGGCGCGATGATGCACACCGGCGCTGCCGTGGAATCCAGCAGATAAGCAAGTTTTTCCCTGGAAATCCTGCATTTGTCCGTAATGGGACGCATGACGGTTCCCACTGTAAGGCAGTTGAAGCCGTCGTCCACAAAGATCAGCAGCCCCAGAAAAGCGGTTGCCAGTTTGGCGCTGACTTTCGTTTTGATCCGCTTTCCCGCCCACTGCCCGTAGGCATTGGAGCCGCCGGACCTGGTCACCACGACCACCAGGGAACCCAGAAGCACCAGGAAAATGATCATATAACCGTTTTCCCCAATCTTTCCCGCAATCATGTCGAATACATAAGTGACTGCCTGCAGGACATTCCCGCCTGTGGAGAAGCAATAGATCAGCATGCCGGACAGAACCCCCAGAAAAAGGGAAGAATATACCTCTTTGGTGAGCAATGCCAGCGTGATTGCAATCAGCGGCGGCAGGAGCGAAAGCCATCCCGCCTCTATCATTTCCAGATTCATCTTTTTCGTTCTCCTCTCATCGGCCTTCGGGCGCAGCCTACCCGGATCGGCTTACTTTTCTTTCCAATCTTACCACACCTCCTTCCATTATGCAACTATACATCTCATCGCTGATACTCAGCATTTCCAGTGTGCTGACCTCTCTGCGTGCCGTCAGAGCCATCTCCCTGTACTGCTGGCCCATGCTCTGAAAGCCTCCCACAATCCTGGTGATGGATTCCGCAAATTTGATGACGCTTCCCACGGGAAACGCTCCCATCAGGGCATAGGCGGCGGAAACCAGATATCCTGTCAGTGTCAGGAGACTGCCCGTGCACCCCTGCAGAAATCCGCATCGGCCTTTATAGCTGCACTTGTCAATATCCAGAGCACAATCCCCAGGACGGCAATCCCCAGATACATCCAAAGATTCCGGGAATTGATAATAATCCTCAGAATCGGATACGCTACCACCAGGGAGCAGATCAGATTGAAAATGCCTGACACAATGCAGAGCGTACAGCGCTTTCCTGGGCACCGTGGAAATATCCCCCCCGTTGGATTTTTCCCTCGTCCGGCTCATACAGCCCGCAGAGCAGCTTCACCAGCGTGGATTTGTTCATCCTCCACTACCGCAATACGAAACATACTTTATCCTCTCTCTGCCGCCCGATTTAAACGCCCTTCTGGATCCTGCGCCGCAGCTTAGCCCACAAACAGACTCCCCACCTGGAACACCAGCGTCGACACCGCCCAGGCCAGAACAATCTGAAACACCATCATCTTCAAAGTAAATTTCCAGGAACCGCTCTCCTTCTTTATCGTGGCCACCGTCGCCACACAGGGTACATACAGCAGGCAGAACAACATCAGGCAGTAAGCATTCAGCGGCCCGAAGCCCGGGTTCAGCTGATGGATATTCTCCACAATGGCAGCCATGCCCGCTTCGGAATTGGCATTCGCTACGCCGAAGAGCACCGCGAAGCTGGACACTACCACTTCCTTGGCCGAGATTCCGGACAGCAGCGCCACGCCGATCTGCCACATGCCAAGTCCCGCCGGAGCCAGCAAAGGCACAAGCAGACGGCCCAGTCCCGCACCGAAGCTCTCAGCCGGGTCTTCCACCATACCGCCGAATCCGAAATTCAGTACAAACCATATCACGATAGAAGCGATGAAAATGGTCGTTCCCGCCTTTGTGAGATAATCCTTGAGCTTATTCCATACGTAAATACGTATCGTTCTGGCATTCGGCCGCTTATACTCCGGCAGTTCTATCAGAAGCGAATCGTTTATCTTTCCTTTCTCCAGCCTGTTTATCACAAGCGCCGCCAGTATGGCGATAATCATCCCCACCACATACATGGAAAACGCCGCCAGAGCCGCACAGTCCGGGAAAAACATATCGGAAAACAGCACATAGACCGGCAGCCTGGCAGAACAGGACATAAATGGCGTCACCAGCATGGTCTTTCGCCTGTCATGCTCCGTCTCCAGGGCCCTGGTGGCCATAATGGCAGGCACCGTACAGCCGAATCCCAGGATCATGGGCAGAAAGGCTTTGCCGGACAGCCCTACCTTTCCCATGACGGAATCCATCACGTAAGCCACCCTTGCCATATAGCCGCTGTCCTCCAGCACTGCCAACGCCAGGAAAAGGATGAAAATATTGGGAATAAAGGTCAGGATTCCTCCCACTCCCGCTATGATTCCCTCCACAATCAGGGACTGGAGCCACCCCATAGTCCCAAGCTCCTCCAGAACCGCGGCAGCGGTACCGGAAAAGATATCCAGCCCTGCTTCAAACACTCCCTTAAGCGCATCGCCCACCGTAAAGGTCAGGAAAAATACCAGGCACATAATCAGCAGAAACAGCGGAATCCCCCACACCGGATGGGTCAGCAGTCTGTCGATTTTGTCCGTGGATGCTGTTTTTTTATTTTTATGAAAAAGGGTTTCCTTCACTACCTTTTCAATATAGGCGTATTTGCTCTGTATGATTTCCTTCTCATAGCTCCTGTCCGCCACATGGGCGACGGACATGGGATGCTCCTTCTTAACCTCCTCGTCATCCTCCAGTATCTTGATGGCATGCCACCTAGCGGAAGAATGATCCGGATAACTTTCCTGCATCATGCCTTCCAGTGTCTGGATCTTTTCCTCGATCTGAGGCGGATAATCCAGGATATAGTCCTCCATCCCCTCCTCGCAGTGATGGATTACAGCATGCAACAGGATATCAAGGCCGGTGCGTCTGGCCGCCGATACGGGCACTATCGGTATATCTCCCAGCATTTCAGGCAGACGGTGCAGGTCAATCTCCATGCCCCGCTCCTTAACAACATCCATCATGTTCAGAGCCAGCACAATGGGTTTGCCCAACTCCAAAAGCTGCAGCGTCAGGTACAGATTCCTCTCCAGGGAAGAGGCATCCACCACATTGATGATGGCATCTATATCATCATCCATGGCGCACTGTCTTGTGACTTTTTCCTCAATGGTATAGCAGGTCAGAGAATAGATGCCGGGCGTATCGACAATCGTAATCCGGGTATCCTCATAGCTGGTTTCTCCCTCCATGCGCTCCACAGTAACTCCGGGCCAGTTTGCCACCTTCAGCCTGGAACCCGTAAGCGCATTGAAAAGCGTAGTCTTGCCGCAGTTCGGATTGCCGATACATGCTACATTGATATGCTTTTTTCCGTTGTCATTTGTATGATGTGTCACTGTTTTGCAGCCTCCCCTCCCCTTTTGCTCCGGCTTCCTGCCCCTTCTGCTGAAAAGTACCGTCTTTGGAACTCCGTTCTGCCTTCGGCGCAATGCTGTCTCCGGCTTTCTCCTTTCCAAAAGCAGAAACGTGGGAAGTGTCCGTCCCGTCCGCGGCATCGCTGATCTCTATACTGGAAGAGATATGCTTCCCCAGCGCCAGGCGGGTTCCCCTGACCTGGATAATCAGCGCTCCCTTCTTCTTCCTGTTCAGTACGTTTATGACCGTTCCGTCATTTAATCCCAGAGCCTGTAGCCGCCTGGTGATGGCCGGCTCCACATACAGCCCCTCTATACAGTAGCTGCCGCCCTTCTGCGCTTCATACAGTGTCATAAATATCAACTCTTTTCTTCCGTTAATTTATTATTTTATACTTGCGACCGGAAACATTTGCCGGCAGAAGGAAATATCTTAAAATAATCTGCACAAGCTTACGGAGAACTCCACAGTCCCTATCATGTTTTAATAAAAGCACATAGTACAGATTTTATTTCGCGACAATTCCTAAATGTATAAGGATCAATGCACTCACGAATATACTTTCACTTCACAGTCTTTTCCAAAAAAGGAAATGCCGTAACGGACAATAGAAGTATACCCCTCGTCACGTAATTCTCTTTCGTATGATTTCTCTTCTACCTGCCGCAGGGCTTCTTCCGCTTTCCTCCCCAGATCCTCATATCGCTCCGCCACCTTGAATTCCACTACATAGGCTGTCCTGCGCCGGGATACCGGCCGGATAAATAAATCCGTCCTCCCTGTACCGCCTTCCCGGTTGGACTTCACCACATAACCTTCCATTCCATATAAAATACCCGCCAGAAAACCATGGTAAAAACTTTCATAATAGTCATGATAACTGATAGTAGTCCACAGCATAATCTCGATTTCTTCTCTCATCACGGCAGTATCCCTGCCGGTCAATGCACCGAAAAGCCTGCTTAGATCCCGCTTTCCCACTTCCTCCCGAAACCATCCCATTACCTTGCTGCGGAAAATACAGCGTACCTCCTCATTGGGAATAGCCAGCGTGATATATTTCTGGCCGGCTTCCATCCTCTCGCCTTCTTTGCGAAAATACCCTGTAAAAAACATGAAATTCCATAAATGATCCATGCTGCTGTATATTTCGCCGTAAGTGATATCCTCGTGAACCGGTTTCTCAACGGTTTTACCGTCTATCACCCGCTCAATCTCGTCCTTGGTATTCCTGTCAGCCCGTTCTATCAGACTGCGGACAATGCTGTTGGAACTGGTATTGGCCCAGTAAGAAGCAGGCAGCTCATCCCTGTCTGCCAGCAAATCGCTCATATAGAGAACGACGCTCCATGGATTGTATACATTGGCATCACCGAATACATAACCGTCATACCACTCTTTGATCGTATCATATTTTTCCGGCATCCCGTAATCTTCGCACATCTGTCTCACCTCGTCTGAGGCAAAACCAAAATGCTCGTCATAATTTTTATTCAAAACTGATATGATCTTCAGATTATTCATCCCTGTGAAAATAGACTCTCTCGATATGCGCAGGCACCCTGTGAGAACCGCAAATTCCAGATTCGGATTCGTCTTTAACGCAGATTCGAACAATGAGCGGATAAACGCCGACATTTGCGGATAATACCGATGAAAATGAGCGCTTTCCAACGGCACATCATACTCGTCAATCAAAATGACTGTCTTCTGCCCATGATAATCTCTGAGGCATTTCGACAGAAATCTCAGTGAAGTATTATAATCGGAACGGTTTGCCGTCATTTCCATCAACGCAATATACTTCTCTTTCCTGCGCCCTGCCAGGCATTCCGATTTCAGAATATAGGAATGTCTGTCAAATTCCTCTGCCAATGTCTCTTTTAAAGCGTCAAAGGACTGCTGAAAATCCTCCTGCTTCGCCGCTTTCAGGGAAAGGGCAATCACCGGATAATTTCCCATATGCCGCAGATACTCTTCGCCGGAACGCATGATGGACAGTCCCTGGAAAAGCTGCGCATGATCTGTTTTTTCGCCTGAACTGTTCCTGTCATCCTCAAAGAAATACCGAAGCATGCTCATGTTCAGCGATTTTCCGAAACGCCTGGGCCTGGTAAATAAATTTACATCTCCCTTTTTCTCAAGCAATTCCCTGATCAACATGGTTTTGTCAACGAAATAGTAATTATTTGTAATCAATTGTTCAAAATCATCAACACCCACCGGCAATGGTTTTACTTTCATTCAAAATTCCTCCAGCAAAAAACATCATAGCACGAATCATAGCTTTTCGCAACCATGCAGTGACGAATTGGATTTTCTGCATAGCATTTTGTGAAATGAATACTATAGGAATCAAGTACAGCTTTCTATAGTTGAATGCGGCGCAAAAAACGCGCCTTTTATCGGAAGCGAAGAGATTGCTTCCGATAAGACAAATTACAGGCAGATTACCTGGCACGGCCTGATATCCGTATCTTCTTCCGGCAGCTTCTCCACCATCTGGCACCGGTAGCCCACGGCTATGGTGCGCTGCTGCAGGCCGGGCCTGTCCGCAAGATATCTGTCATAAAAGCCTCTGCCATATCCCAGCCGCCCCCGATATCTGTCAAACGCCACTCCGGGCATCAGCATCAGGGTACGTTCCGCAGCAGAATCTGAATATACATATTCCTCAGACCCGCCTGCAGGTTCCGGGATCCCCCGGTATCCGGGTTCCAGTTCCCTGATGGACGCAATTCCGTAAAACCGCATTTCAGCTCCGCCCTGTCCGCAATGTACTTTCGGCACATATACTTTTCTGCCTGATTTCAGCGCTTCTTCTATAATATCCAATGTGGAAATCTCACTGCCGTAGCTTACGAAACACAGGAAATAATCTGATCCGTAGAACCATTGATGGCCCGCTATCCGTTCTGTCAACAGCAGCGAGGCTCTTTTGCGCTCGTCACTGCCCATACCGTCTCTTAGTGCCAGTATCTTTTTTCTGATTTCTCTCTTTTCTTCTCTGATTTCCATCTCTCATCCTTTCACACATCTTTTTCCCGGCTGTAGCCTTTTGTAATTATCTGCTTTATCTTCCTACCGTCTTTGATTCCATTATACGAAACGTAAATCAGCTTCTGTAACTTTGCAATTGCCCTATTAAATCCTTCTGATTTCAAGGCTTTCTCTCTACATCCCTCTGAATCAAAATGACCTCATAGAAAAGATACTTCCTCTCTACAAGGTCATTCAAGCTTACTGTATTCTCTTTCCGGGGCTATTCCAGATTGCCCTCACAGCGCAAACGGCGGTAACTGCGTATACGGATCCGGCGCCACGATATGCCATGTAGTCGTCACCTTGAACAGATCCCCGTCCACGTCCAGCTCCAGCTGGCCCGCCTGCAGCTCCGTAAAGCTTTTGGCAATGGCAAGCCCCAGCCCGCTGCCCTCTGTATTTCTCGAAGCATCTCCCCGGACAAAGCGCTCCGTCAGTTCGGAAGAGTCCACCGTAATCTCCTGGGCGGAAATATTTTTCAAAGTGATTACAACCGTATCGTCAATCCGAAAACCGTTCACATAAACCCTGGTTCCGGGCAAAGCGTATTTCGCAATATTCCCGAACAGATTTTCGTAAATACGATAAGTCTTCTGGCTGTCAAGAGGAAGGATGACCTTCTCCTCCGTCAGGTTCATCCGCACGTCCAGCCCGGCTTCCCCCAGCTTATCGGACATCTCGAAAGCCACCTGCTTTACCAGGTTCATGATATCCACGTCCATGATATTCAGGGTAATATTCTGGGAGTTTGCCTTGCTGAATTCAAACAAATCTTCTATCAGGCTCTTCAGACGCAGGGATTTGCGCTCCAGCGTGGCAAGATATTCTCTGCGCTGCGCCTCCGTTATCCCCTCCTCCTTCAGCAGGTTGATATAAGTAATGATGGCTGTAAGGGGCGTCTTCAGATCATGGGACATATTCGTCACCAGTTCCACCTTCATCCGCTGGCTTTTCACTTCCATGTCCACGGCCTTCTGCAGCCCGTCCTGGATCTTGAAGACCTGTTCCCTGAAAGGCTCGAAGACCCCCAGATCCTCATTGATGGTCACATTCAGATGTCCCTCCGCGATCTCGTCCACCGCTTTCAGCAGTATCCGGTAGCGCTTCTGCAGCTCACTGATATATTTCCGCAAAATGACATACAGTACCAGAGAGTACACCAATGTAATGGCAAAGCCGCCTACCCAGAAGCAGCTGATCCCGAACAGGATCACCGCATTCACCACCAGCAGTTTGATAATTGTCCTGTTTGCGTTTTCCGTTAAGTCCATATGAGCCACCGATTCATATGCCTTCACCGCTTTGCCCTTTACAAAGGGGAAAAAGCGGTAAATCAGGCTTCTCTGTTTGACATATTCCTTCAGCCCCAGCTCTCTGAGCGCCCTGGCGCAGACCCCCATATACCAGCCGCAGAAGAAATAAATCGTCAGCACCGACAGATTGAAGATCACCACCAGAAAAGCAGCGAAATCGACATCTCCTATATAATCGGTAAATACCCCCCCTGCCTCGCCGCTGGCCACCCAGGCGATCATGGATATGATATATTCCATAACGGCACACAGAACCGTGCCGAAGCAGAACAGGATCTCAAAGGAAACAGAGCATATCTTCTCATCCTTCCAGGGTTTCGTCCCGCCGGGCAGCGGCAGGAAACACCCCAGAAATGCCACCGCCAGGATGCTGAAGATCACTATGCTGCCCAGTCCCGAATGCCAGTAAGCATCCGCCCCGTAAGCCTGATAAATATAGGACCTGTAGCTGTAGGAACCACCTGACGTTATCTGCCCCACATAGAAATTGTTCTTCTTTGACTCCCATGCCTCCTTTGATACGGCGAATGTCACCGTGCAGTCCACGGGCCGCCTGATCTTTCCGTATTCAGGTAATAACTCCAGCTGATCGCTCAGCATCGCCAGATGCAGATTATCCCGTGTCACCTCATTGGCAGACTTCCGGATCCGGCTTACATCACTGCCGCAGATCATGTCGCCCAGAGTCACATTCCCCGCGCTGTCAAAACGGAAGCTGAGCAAAAAGTATTGCTGTTCCGGTTCCCGCAACCTGTCCTCCTCAGACATGTTTGTAACATACTGGCCGGTAGAATGGTCTTCAATAATATAGTCATAGCTGACATTCAGATCCCGAAAAGTATTCTCCAGCGACAGGAAAAAACTCTGCAGCGTAGCAAGCTCATACTCAAAATTGTCGCACTCGTTTTCCGTGAGATCATAGCGGCTGCCGTCCTCCCCCAGATCCTGCCATCCTTCCGCCAAAAGTCCCCCGGCCTCATACGCTTCCGTCATCTCTCCCGGCAGCAAGCCTCCGGCGGCGGCTTCCTTCAGCCAGTCCGGATCCAGTTCCCCCTGGCTCAAATACTCCTCCACCGCCGGAATTTCTATCATCCAACTTAGAAGTTGTCGGTATTCCGTTCGTTTCTGATCGTCCAGGAGCCACTGATACCCTTCTTTCATCTCCAGATAGATATCCCTGTAATCTGCGCTTTCTTCCCCTTTTACATTGTAGAGGTCACGGTAGAGCAGATAGCAGCTCTGATACAGCCAGGCAATATTGTCCGTGTCCTCTATGGGACTGTCCTGATATTTCTCTGCCCTGGCACTGAATATGCCGTAAAAGCCGGAGAAGATCATGGCACAGACAATGCTCACCGCCACTCCCCTGAATATCCAGGGCCTCTCCTTACGCAGCCTGCGGAAACGCCCCTTTTTCCTGTGCTTTTCTTCCCTGAAAGGAGGCATCTCCTGCCATACCACTTCTTCTTTCTTCTTTTTAAACAGTCCCATATTCCCCTCCTTATCGCCCCCTCCCGGCACTTCATGTACACCGACAGCGCCAACGGGCACGATACCTCAGACCTCTGGTTCCGACGAAAATTACCGCGCAGCAGCAGTGCGCCAAACCCGCTTCCCAAAGGCGACACGCCCTGCGGATTTGTGTGCATCTTCACAGTAAACCCTCCAGCCTTTCATGCAGGGTGGAGCAGCCCGTTGCATGGGGGTTTACTGTCTGTCTATCTTATACCCCACACCCCATACGACTTTCAGATACTTGGGATTCCTGGGGTCTATCTCAATTTTCTCCCGTATATTCCGCACATGCACCATGATAGTATCCGTATTCACTGCCTTCTCATTCCATATCCGCTCATAGATTTCGTCCGCGGAAAAGACCCTGCCCGGATTCTTGATAAGGAGCTGTACGATCTTAAACTCCATAGGAGTCAGCTTTACCGGCTCGCCGTCCACACTGACCTCCACCGTATCTTCATTCAGTTCCAGTCCCCCGATGGTATAGATATGATCCTTATTGCCGTCCTCTTTCAATGCCGAGAGATATTTGGAATATCTGCGCAGGTGGGAATTTACCCTGGCAAGCAGTTCCAGCGGCGTGAATGGCTTGGTCACATAATCGTCCGCCCCCATGTTCAGGCCCATGATCTTATCCACTTCCTCCGACTTGGCCGACAGCATGATGACCGGAAATTCGTGTTCTTTTGACCGAAGTTTCATAAGCATGGTGACGCCGTCCATCACGGGCATCATGATATCCACAATGGCCAGGTGGATCTCCTCCTGCTCGATCACCTTCAGCCCCTCTGCCCCGTTGGCAGCCTGAAATACCTTATAGCCCTGATTTTTCAGATAAATTTCAACTCCCTCACGGATTTCCTTGTCGTCTTCTACTACAAGAATGTGGTACTGCTGTTCCATATGATGTCCTCCCTTTTTCGTCATACGGTATCCGGCGCTCCCATTCCTGCTCTCACAGCCTCTGTCAGATTTCAACATTATCATCTCTCATGCCTTTCACAGCTTATACTCACGGCCGAAAGCATCTGCTCATCCTGGCATTATGATTCCGAATAAAGAACTCTATCCATCATTCTTACAAAATCAGCCCGCAGGCAGCAACCGGATATTCCGTTTTTTCTGCGTTACATTTTCCGCAATAACACTATTATAATAATGAACCGCTTTTAACGCAACTGCTTCTTCACGATACAGGGTGCCTTTTTGAAACGCATTCTCTGCCATCTCCGCATACGGCAGCTTTCGATATATTCCATGCTCCAAAACGCCGTCTGCCGATTTCCTTCCTTCGATTTTCCATACGGCATTCATGTCCATATGGCTTTGTGTCTCCTCACACACGGTATTTCCTACCGCCATATGTGTCTCCTCACACATGGTATTGCCTTCCGCTATACCTGCCTCCTTACACGCCGTATCTCCTTCCGCTATACCTGCCTCCTTACACGCCGTATCTCCTTCCGCCGCACGGCTTTTCCTATCTTCACACGCAATATCTTTATTCACTGTGCAATTATCCGTCTCCGCTAAATATTCCGCCACGGCCTGTGCATATTCCTGCGTATCCTCTTCTGTCAGAATGCCGTTTATGCCGTCATCCACCAGGTCTTCCACCCCGGATGCTCTCACCGCAATCACCGGCGCAGCCCCTGCAAAGGCTTCCAATACCACGATTCCCTGTGTCTCCGTCTTGGATGCAAACAGGAAAGCATCCGCCGCCTTAAAGTAAGGCGCTATTTCTTCATTGCGGACAGTGCCCGCAAAAATAACGGTATCTTCCAGCCCCAGCTCCCGGCTGTGCTTTTCCAGCCCTTCCCTGTCCGGCCCGTCGCCTACCATCAGCATCCGAAACGGTTTTCCGTACAGTTCCTTCACCCGGGCCAGGCTGTCAAGCAGAAATCTCACGTTTTTCTCGTTTGCCATTCTGGATACGGTCAGCAGGAAAGGCATGTTTTCAGCACCATACTGTCTGCGAATCCGCCTGCCCTCTTCCGGCTCGATATCAAAATTTTCCTTCTCGATTCCGGTGGGCAGAATCCCTGTCTTCTCCGGCCGTATCCTGCAGGTATCCGTCAGGTACTTCTGCATCCCTTCCGTAGGAGCGAACACAAAATTGCAGTGCCGCATAAAGGAACGCAGGTACAATGGCATAAACCGGTTCATCCTGACGATTCCCTTTGTATAACTCCTGACATACTGCTCGTATCTGGTATGATAGGTAAATACCAGCGGAATATGGTATTTCCGGGACAAGTGCACTGCCATCCTGCCGATAAGCATGGGATGATGCACATGAATGATATCATAGGAATGTTCTTTGAATTCCCTTTCAATCCGGGCGTCGAAGGGATTGGGCAGCACGATTCCCCCGATAAAGTGATTCAGGCAGGTGGAATAACGGAATACATTCTCCATATCCTGCTGCTCTTTATAAGTAGGTGCAAAGACAGTCACCTCATGTCCCAGCTCCTCCAGCCCCCTTGCCAGCCTCTCAATGGATATAGGCACCCCCGCCACAATCGGCTTATAATTGTTTGTCATTAATGCTATCTTCATCTCTTCCTCACACCTTTCGGACATGCTTACGATTACCTGTATCTATACTTTCCTCAAAAAACTGAACCTGTATAGGCGCTTTCACTCCAACCCCAGTATCCGGAATACCTGGTCTCCCAGCACATACCCCGCTCCGATGAATGCAAAGTTCCATATCAGAATACCACAGGCAGAGCTGATCACATATTTCGTCAGATCCATCTTCACCACCCCTGCCGGAATGGAGACGATAGTCCTTATCATGGGAAGAAGCTTCCCCACGAACACACCCATACAGCCTTTCTGCCGTATCCACTCCAGATTTCTCTCCAGCACTTCCTTCTGTTTGGGAAATTTTCTGATATAGGCTTTCAGGAACACCTCGCCGCCCTTGCGCCCCAACGCATACAGCGCCAGGCTTCCAAGCAGTCCTGCCGCTACAGAGATGACCATCACCCAGAAAAAACTGATATTTCCTTTCGCGGCCATGATACCGGAAAGCGGCATAATAATTCCGGCAGGAAATCCCGGCAGGTTCAGATATTCCAACAAAACAATCACAAATATGGCAATCGCCCCATATCTGGTAAAATAGCTGGTAATTGTCGATAAGTCCATAATATTTCCCTCCTGTCCTAAGGAAGTGCCCAAAAGTTATTTCTGCACAATTCCTGAGCGAATTTTTGTCTTTTGTTTTTTTGTTTCATTGAGGACAGTATATGAGAAAAAAATAAAGTTAGGTTACAGGGATTTTGGAAGAAATTCTAAAGATAATTGAAAAAGAATAAAAAGGGCAGCAATCACCGCCCTTTCGGATAGTTCCGCAGATTCCGCTTTCGTTCCTTACATCTGCACACAATCAAAGTAATTCATGGTTTTTGTATCTCACTTCCCTACGCTTTTCAGAACATTAATACCACTTTGCCTGCTCCCCCCATATCCGGGCATATTCCCCTCCGGCGCTTTTCAGTTCCTCATGGCTGCCGCATTCCACCACCTTTCCCTCTTTCATGACCACTACTTTATCTGCATGCCGGCAGATTCCTACTCTGTGAGAAATAACTACAGATGTCCTGCCCTGAATCAGATTTAAAAATCCGGTGAGAACCTCATACTCAACCAGCGGGTCCAACGCACTGGTGGGTTCGTCCAGCACAATCAGCTCACTGTCCCGGAAAAGTCCCCTGGCTATGGCCACTTTCTGCCATTCTCCGCCGGACAACTCACAGCCGCCGAATTCCCTTCCCAGCTGAACATCCAGGCCGCCGATGCTCTGTATCAGTTCCTGCATGCCTACGACATCTGTCACCTTCCGGATACGTCCCTCGTCTCTCATGTGTTCAAAATCGCTGATGCAGATATTCTCACGGAAGGAAAAATTATAATGCACGAAATCCTGTGACACCAGGGAAATGTCGCGGTACAACTCCTTCTTTCGTATTTTCGAAATGTTCTGTCCGTCATAACGAATTTCCCCGGAAGCAGCCCGGTAAGCGCCGGTAAGCACCTTGGAAAGCGTGGTTTTCCCTGAACCGTTGACCCCTACGATGACTATGTGTTCGCCTTTTCGAATATCCAGATCCACTCCGTTCAGGGTATCCTGTTCCGCGCCGGGATAACGGAAATGTACATTCCTGAGTTTGATTCCAGTCTCCCCTTTCGCAGGACGGGCATGATTTTCCTCCATGGAATGACAGGGCTCTCCGCCCTCATCCTCTGTCTCCGCCTGAAAGAAATCGTAATACTCCTCCACATGGTGGTAGGATTGAAGAAACGCTGTCACAAAACTGCTCAGCATAAAAAGCTGATCCTGCAGCAGACCAAAGGCCATCAGACATGCGGCAAACTGCCCTGCCGCCAGTTCGCCCTGCAGCATCAGCACCAACGCGATAGCCACATTTGCCACATAACAGCAGTTTCTTACCAGTACGCCCAACGCAGACAGGCGCACCGCTTTCAGCTCCAGTTCCTCCATCTCCTGTACCACATCCACATTAGTTCTCACCCATTTTTTCTTCAGGAATTCCTGAAACCCCATGGTACGCATTTCTTTTACCGGTTCCTTCGTGCAGAAAAGCCGCCACAGATATGCCAGCCGCCTCCGCTTCGCAGACTGTCCCCGATATACCTTATTCCGCCGCCTTTCCGATATATATTCAATCAGCAGATGGGGCACTACTCCCAATACCGCGCCGGGCAGCAGCCAGACAGAAAAGCTTCCCACCACGAAAAATGTGCTGATGCAGAGCAGCGCCGCCTCCACATCTATCAGCAGATAGGAAAGCATCCTGCTTCCCGCCAGATGCTGCGAGTAAGCCGCATCTGCTTTCCGGAAGCCGTCCAGCACAGTTTTATCTTCCAGAGCTTCCAGACGCATTTTACGGGCAAACTCATACATTTTACTTCCGTAAAACGTTTCTTTCCGGCACTCGCCGTACAGCCCCACCGCCCGCAACAGAAGGGTGCAAACGGACGGAAATCCGATGCAGATGCACAGAAATATGATTTTACGTTTAAAAATTCTTATATTTACATCATTCAGTTCGGGTGCCAGCTGAAAAATTTCTGCAATCAGAAGCGGATGCCATACCTTCAGAATGCCCTCCGCTATGCTGGTGAACAGCTTTCCCCAAAACAACAGGGGCATGAATCTCATGATATCCTGTATGCAGCGCCCAAAATATCTGCCGCTCATATTTTTCGTCATGACACACATCCCCCTTTCTTCTGCCCGGATTCTCCGCTGCCGACTTTCTTCCTACTGTCGGATTCCTCACCGCTGTCTTTTTCCCTGCTGCCGGATTCCTCATCGCTGTCTTTTTCCCTGCTGCCGGATTCCTCACCGCCTTCTCTCCCCCCGCGCTCCACATACCAGGAACTCTGGGCAAGGTACATGGTCCGGTACAGTCCCTCCGTCTGCATCAGCTGCTCATGACTGCCGTTCTGTACAATCCTTCCCCCGTCCAACACCATAATACGGTCCGCCATCTTCGCACTGGCCAGACGGTGAGAAATCATGATAGTACCGTTTTTATGAAAAATACGGTCAAAATTCTCGTACATCCTGCTCTCGGCTATAGGGTCCAGCGCCGCCGTAGGCTCATCCAACACGCAGAAAGCCGCATCCGCCAGAAATGCCCTGGCTACAGCCACCCTCTGCCACTGTCCTCTGGACAAATCCTTCCCGTCCTCCTCCAGATGCCCCAGATTGCGTTCCAGTCCCTTTTCCTCCTGAACATACAACTCCGGCCCTCCTGCCTGCTCCAGGGCCTGTCGTATCCTGGCATCCTCTTTCAGAGCCGACATATCCCCTAACGCCACATTTTCTCTCAGAGTCAATTCATACTCCTGGAAATCCTGAAATACCACCGACAGCATTTTCCCGCGCAGTTCCTCCGACAAATCCCGCACATTGACGCCTCCAATCAGCACCCGCCCGGCATCCGGCTCATAAAGTCCGCAGAGCAGCTTCACCAGTGTGGATTTTCCGGCTCCGTTCTCTCCCACGAAAGCAACCCGTTCTCCTGCCTTGATACGGAAAGTTACATTTTTCAGTATCTCCCTGTTTGTGCCCGGGTAAGTGAAGCTGACGTTTTCAAAGGCAATATCCCCATGGCTCAGAGTATTCACGTTTCGTTTATCCGTACGTTCCTTCAGCGCCAGAAACTCCCGGTAAAATTCCATGTCCAGAGCGCTTCGGAACGTATCTGTCACTGTCCATGTGGCGAAAAAAACCTGTCCCGTAATCGCACTCAGCGAACCGATTACTGCCACAAACTGTCCTGTGGTAACTCTCCCCTGAACAAACAACCAGGACAACGCAATGATAATAAAGACAAAACAGACAAGATTGAGAAGCTTACTGCCGCCCTCCAGTGCCATAACACTTTTCCCGGCTTCCCGGATTTCCTTTTCCACACCGGAGCTTGCCTCCTCCCACTTTCCGGCAATCAACTTCTGGCTGCCGTATATCTTCATTTCATACATCGCATTCTTATTCTGCATCAGAAGCTTTAAGTCACCGATTCTGCGCGTCTGCGCGGTAGTGTTCCGCCAGATGCTCTGCAGCCTTTTTGTCCCTGCCAGATTCATCACCAGCATGGGAATTGCAACCAGAAAAATACCGGCACCTAACCAGAAAGAAACCGAAGCATACACGCTCAGCATAAATCCAAGGGAAAGCAGGGCGTAAATGCTGCGCATGCTTCCCACAAAACAGCCCTTTATATTCTGCCAGGGCTCGTTGCTGATTCGCTGTAACACCTCCTGTACTTTAAGGGATTCAAAGTCACAATATTCCAGTTCTCCCAGCTTATCCATGATATCCGGTGCCATATACCTGGTAAGCCGGCTCTCCAGCACCTTCTCCTCATATCCCTGGAGCCGCTCGAAAACGAACCAGAAAAAGAGCATCACCACCAGCACCGTACCTGTTACGGCCATATCTTCCGCGAAATGTTTTCCTTCCGCCGAAAACATCCCTTCCATTCCCTGCGCTGTTCCGGCATAGGCCACGCCGCTGTCCACCAGCCGTTGTACCAGAAGCACCTTACAGCCGTTGAAAAATCCCGGTATGAAGCATGTCAGAAAATACAGCAGAGCGCTCCAGGGCGCATAATGGACTGCCAGCCTGGCAGCCAGAGCACAGTTTTTCATCACTTTCATGGTATTTCCCCTACCCTGTTCCGCATGTATCCGCCTGTATCGGATTCTCCGGTTCCAGTACGCCCATCCGCATACAGTTCTCCGTTTCTTCGCACATCAGTCCGACAGCAGACCCCGGCAGCAGAAACATAATACATACTGTTTTTGTTGTCTCTATCATAACACGCTCACTCTGTTCCGGAACATTTCTGTCATTTTTTACGGAGTTTCTGTCACTTTTTGCGGAGAATGGTGTAACGAACGCATTGCCCCAATTCCGCAGCCCTTCCATACTACTGCAATGCCCGCAGCCGGACCACCACGGTAAACTCTCCGTCACTGTAATCGGTTATCAGAGAACCTCCGTACTGATGGGCCAGCCGCTCCGCGCTCCGCAGGCCAAGCCCGTGTCCCACACCATTGTCCCTGTTTCTTTTCCCCGAGATATACCCTTGTCCTTTTTTCACCGGTTCTCCGGCGGTGTTGACTACTCTTAAATAGTAAAAGTCTTCCTCCTGCCTCAGCCGCAGCCTGATGCATCCCTCTTCCGGTATCCTGGCACAGGCTTCAATGGCATTGTCCAGCAGATTCCCCAGTATCACGCACAAATCTACCGCCTGAAGCCGCATTTCCGACAGATTACACAACTGAAGACTCATTTTCGTCCCCTGTTTTCCTGCCTGGTAAAGCTTGTCCCCCAACAGGGCATCCACCACGGCGCATCCGGTTTTCGTAGGAATCATCCGTCTCTCCACGTCACGCTGAAAGCTGTCCAGATAATCCGTCAGTTCCTCAAAACGTTCTTCCCCGGCCAGAATCTCCAATATTTTGATATGATTCTTCAAATCATGCCACAGTTCCCGGGTGCGTTGGTATTGCTGTTCCACATTTTTCAGATACTCTTCCTGCCTTCTGTGCTGCAGCCCCTCCATGGCAGCTTCCTGCCCGCAGCGGTAGTTTGTAATCTCATGTTCATGCCTGCTTTTCGAAACGTATTTTCCGCCAGCGTAACAGTGTATTCCCCCACTGCCCGGACCTTCACGCCTGCCTTGTCTCTCATTCAGATATTCAAACACCGCGAATAACATCAGGTATCCTGTCTGAAGCCAAAATGCCCTCACCGGTTCCCTTTCCCTCCAGGTCTGCAGTGTCATTCCCAGAAGCAGAAACATGCTCAGTATACATTCCGGTTTTAACCCGGTTCCAAGGCCCCCGCCGCAAACCGCCGGCTCCATGTCTTTCCCGTTCCGACAGATTTCACAATTCTGTTCACTATCATTTCTGCCTCTTCTACAATCAGAATACAGAATTTTCCATAACGGAAAGAGAAGCAGCATGCTCTCCGCCAGTATTATCCTGACTGCAAACAGAGCCCGGCTACTGTTTCCCGGCCCTGCAATCCCCTGTATGATCAAATCTGTCAGATGCGTCATCCCTGCTCCGTATACCGCAAATTCCAACAGCCATGCGGATTTCCAGACAAATGTCTTTCTGTATGAACAGCCGCCTTCCTCCAGTCCTTTCCCTGACCTGCCTGCCCCGGCCAGGCACAGTATATATACTGCAGGCAGATTTATAATCATCATTATTACGTTTATCATCTCACTCTTCATATATCTCCCCTGCAATCTGCCTGTTCCGCTGAACATTTTTTGTCAGACTTGCCTCTTTCATTGGAAATTGCCTCTTCCATTGAAATTCTCTACCGTATTTTCCCACCGGGCTTCTTTCCCGCCTGAGTTCGCTCCTCCCGTTATCCCTTCCGCAGCATCAGCCTGCGATTCACTTCCTTTTCATAAGCACGGCTTATGGGCAGTTCCCTGCCGTTCTCCAGCCACAGCGCATTATCCTTCCAACCCCTCACATACCGTTCCTGTACCAGGAAGCTTCTGTGACAGCGCAGAAAACCCTTCCCGGCAAGCAGCGCTTCCACCGCATCCAGCTTCTCATAAAAGGAATATTCCCGAACCTCGGTATATAGATAAACCTGGCGCTTCCTGCTCTCAAAATAGAGAATATCCGCTCTTGGAACACTGTAATGACAATGCCCCCGGGAAAAAGCAAACCAGGCTTCCCCTTCCAGTTCCCGAACACACTCCTTCATCATCTGCCCCAATTCTCTGTCCGCATCTTCCTTCATCAGATATCTGAAAGCCTTAACCTCATAACCTTTCGCTGCATATTCCGACAGACTGGTCAAAAAGACGAGCAGGCATTTCTCTCCCCGACTCCTCAGAATCCTGGCCGTCTCCATACCGTCCATTCCCTTCATACGGATATCCAGAAAAATGACATCCGCATGAAAGCCAGCCTCTGAACAAGCCGCCAGAAGCTCCTCCCCGCTGGCACATTCCCACACTTGAATATCTGTATTCTGTACAAAACTCTCCTTTAGAAGCAGTTCCCGAAAATGCTTCCGGAAAATATCTTCGTCATCGCAGATTGCTATATTCATTATCGTACCTCCTGGCCATATCAGGGAACCTCGAGTCAATAGCCTCAACTTATACTGCTTAACAGTTATAATTTCCGAGTAACCCGACTGCATAACGCCAGCCATATGCGTTTAACCAGTGCAGTACGGTAAATTCTGGCGTTATGCAGTATAAGGCTGTTCCCATTTCTTATTCCCCTGCTCCAACGGTCATGTTACCATTATAATGCCTGGCTTTAAAATGCGTCAAGACATTGAAAACGTAACTCTCCGGTGCCCCCTTCTCTCTGTCGTGCCCATGATACAAAAACTGCCCCGTTACACAACGGAACAGTTTTTATTCAGCCTGTTATACTTGTTGTAGTTTACTGTAAAAGTCCTGTAACTTCAAAGTCCACATCCCAGTCTACCACAGAGATGCCGGGCACTTTTTCACAAAGATTACCTTGGACTTTATTTTCCGCTGTCCCTCCCTCATAGTTCTCTAGTTGTACAATACCTTGCCCCCCAATGTCAAAAGGGCTGTTGAGAAATTTCCCAACAGCCTCCTGAATTTCTAACATGTATATTTCTGCTTTGAATCTTTCTTCCGAATCGGGAAATATACTTCCGTCTTCCCCAGAAGCGGACATTTTCACAGATGCAGCACCCTGTCCCTGATCTCCTGAGTCCTCCCCTGGTTCCAGAACTGGGTTCCGATATACCCGCAGGTACGCCTCGCCACAAACAGTTCCTCCTGCTCCCTTGAGCCGCAGTTTGGACATTCCCACACCAGTTTCCCGTCCTCGTCCGATACGATACGTATTTCCCCATCATAACCGCAGTGTCCGCAGTAGTCACTCTTGGTGTTCAGTTCCGCATAGACGATATTGTCATAAATAAATTTCATCACCGCCAGGACAGCTTCCGTATTCCCCTGGAGATTCGGAACCTCCACATAGCTGATGGCACCGCCGGGGGAAAGCCGTTGGAAATCCGCCTCAAATTTCAGCTTGCTGAAAGCGTCAATGGGCTCCGTCACATGGACATGGTAGCTGTTTGTAATATAATTCTTGTCCGTCACGCCGGGAATGATGCCAAACCTTTTCTGAAGGCACTTGGCAAACTTGTAGGTGGTGGATTCCATCGGCGTTCCGTAAACGGAATAGCTGATGTGCTCCGCCTCTTTCCATTCCAGGCATTTATCATTCATCTTCTGCATGACCTTCAGGGCAAACTCCCTGCCCTCCTGAGAAGTGTGAGTCTTTCCCAGCATGCGCACGCACATCTCACAGAGTCCTGCATACCCCAGGGAAATGGTGGAATATCCGTTATATAACAGGCTGTCAATCTTTTCCCCTTTTTTAAGTCTGGCCAGGGCACCGTGCTGCCATAAAATAGGGGCCACATCGGATTTTGTCCCCAACAGGCGCTCATGGCGGCAGCGCAGCGCCCGGTGGCACAGCTCCAGCCGCTCTTCATATATCTTCCAGAACTGCTCCATATCTCCCTTGGAAGAGCATGCCACATCCACCAGATTGATGGTGACCACACCCTGGTTGAATCTTCCGTAATACTTCCGTGAACCGTCCGGATTGCGCTGGTTGTCCTCCACTGTGGGAAAAGAACGGCAGCCCATGCAGGGATAGACATCCCCCTTCTTCAGGGAACGCATGACTTTCGCCGAAATATAGTCCGGCACCAGGCGTTTTGCCGTACATTTCGCAGCAAGTTCTGTCAGATACCAGTACTTTGCGTTTTCGCTGATATTGTCTTCGTCCAGCACATACACCAGTTTTGGAAATGCAGGCGTAATCCAGATTCCCTTTTCGTTTTTCACGCCCTGCATCCGCTGATGGAGAACTTCCTCTATCAGCATGGCAAGGTCCTCTCTCACCCGCCCATCCGGCACCTCATCCAGATACATGAACATGGTCACGAAAGGTGCCTGCCCGTTACAGGTCATAAGGGTAATCAACTGATACTGTATGGTCTGGATTCCGCTCCTGATCTCGCTTTTCAGGCGGCTATCCACGATTTTTTCCACGATTTCCGGGTCCAGGGAATCTCCGCAGACTGTCCTCTCCTCCACAACCGTGCTGCGTATCTTCTGCCTGCTGATATCCACAAAAGGCGCCAGATGGGACAGGGTAAATGTCTGCCCGCCGTACTGATTGCTGGCCACCTGGGCCACAATCTGCGTGGTCACATTGCAGGCAGTAAAGAAGCTGTGCGGTTTTTCAATCATTGTCTCACTGATTACCGTTCCGTTCTGAAGCATGTCCTCCAGATTGATCAGGTCGCAGTTATGCTCTTTCTGTGCATAATAATCCGAATCATGGAAATGGATGATACCATCCTCATGCGCTTTCACGATTTCCTCCGGAAGCAGCACACGCATGGTCAGGTCCTTGCTCACCTCTCCTGCCATATAATCCCGCTGTGTGGAATTGATCACCGGATTTTTATTGGAATTCTCCTGATTGACAGTTTCGTTCAGATGCTCAATCAGAGCAAGGATTCCGTTGTCCGTGGTGTTGGACTTGCGGGTCAACTCCCGCTTATAGCGGTACCGCACATATTTCTGGGCAACTTCATAACCCCGCATCTCCATGATGCCGGTCTCCACCATATCCTGTATGTCTTCCACATGGGCGATGTGGGTCATCTCCTGGATTTTACCCTCCACAGTATCCGCAATCGCCTGGACCTGATATTCATTCAGTCTGTGAATCGGCTCTGTCCCCATATTCGCGGCATTGACGGCATTTACGATCTTGCCCGAGTCAAACTGCACCTCTTCCCCATTCCTCTTGATCACCTTCATATTTCCATCTCCTTTTTACAGTTGTAATACGATGTTCTCCTGTGACGATCTCCCGGCCGATTCCCTGAAACCGGGCGGTCCGATCCTTATCGGCTCTTCCCAACCAGGCGATTCCAACAGCAATTTCAAAACAAATGGTCCAGGGCCGGAAACCGGTAAAACCAGAAATCTCTTCCAGGAATGCTTACTGTCCATATTATAGACAGGTATGGGGGAAATGTCAATATATTGTATTTCACTTATATATAAACCGCAACATATATGGTATTTATCCTACGTCTTCAGCTTTCATATCCTGTATCGGCCTTGCGCCTGGCCTCCAGATATTTATAGAAGGTATCCGCCGCCAGGCTTTTGCCGCGTCCCCTGTCCGAGACGATCTGTATGGAACGCCTGGGGATGGCGCATTTTACGGGGATCTGAACCAGTGTCTTTTTCTCCAGCAGAGGGTACGCCAACGTCTCCGGTACAAATCCTATCCCCAGGTTGCTCTCAAGCAAAGGCAGCATCAGGTCAGAGGTGGTCACCTCCATGTCCAGTTCCATATCCAGCTTATGTTCCAGGAAAAAATTCCGGTATAACTCATAGGTGGCGCTTCCCCTGCCCAGCCCTACCCAGGAGCAATCCTTCAGTTCCTCCAGCTCCATCGGCATTCCGCACAGACTCTGATACTGTACTCCGCCTGCCAGTATCTCCTTGAAATCGAGCACTTTTTCACAGGAAAACGTCTTTGGAATATCAAAGGGCGTCGTGATCACCGCAAAATCCAGTTTACCGCTCACAAGCTGCTTTACGATTTCCAGGGTGGTGTGGTTATGGATCTTGATCCTGATCGCAGGAAATTCCCTCTTAAAATCATGCAGGGCGCTTAACAGGAACAGATGAAGCGCCGTGTCGGTAACTCCGATCTCCACCGTGCCCCGGCCCGGCGAATCAGGCCTGCCGATTTCTTCCTGGGCATTCAGCAGATGCCTGTATGCCACCTCCACATGGGAATAGAGCAGCTCCCCCTCCTCCGTCAGGCTGATCCCCCTGGCTTCCCGCACAAAAAGCCTGCAGTTCAGCTGCGCCTCCAGCAGTTTCATAATGCGTGTCACATTGGGCTGATTGCTCCCCAGGGCCGTGGCAGCCTTTGTGATATTCCTGTATTTCGCCACATAATAAAATATCTTGTAGTACTCAAAATTAATATCCATATCTTTTTGATATTTCTCCGATATATTATATGTATTTTTCATATCTCACAAAAAGTATTATAATATACATTCAGAAAGATGCAAGGAAATGTTTTCAAGAAAGGACGCAAAAAATATGAACAAAGATCTGACTGTAGGGAAACCGGAGAAAGTGCTTTGGCAGTTCTGTCTTCCCCTGTTTGGCAGCATTGTATTCCAACAGCTCTACAATATAGCGGACAGCCTGGTAGCCGGAAAATTCATCGGAGAGAACGCGCTGGCGGCTGTGGGAAACAGTTACGAGATCACATTGATCTTTATCGCCTTTGCGTTTGGCTGCAATATGGGATGCTCCGTCATCGTCTCCCAGCTCTTCGGAGCAAAAAAGTACGGCGCGCTGAAAACTGCCGTCACCACGGCCTGTATCTTCAGCGCCGCCCTCTGCGCCCTGCTGATGTTTGCAGGCATCCTGGGCTGTGACCCGCTGCTGCGGCTCATCCGTACACCTGAGGAAGTGTTCGCCGATTCCGGACTGTATCTGGATATCTATATATGGGGACTTCCCTTTGTGTTCTTTTACAATATTGCCACCGGAATTTTCTCCGCGCTGGGCGACTCCAGGACACCCTTTTATTTCCTGGCCGCGTCATCCACCTCAAATATCGCCGTGGATATCCTGTTTGTCAAGTCTTTCGGCATGGGCGTGGCAGGCGTTGCCTGGGCTACCTTCCTCTGTCAGGGCGTCAGCTGCATTCTGGCTGTACTGGCAGTATGGAAGAGACTGCGGAAGATCCGGTCAGAAGAAAAGGCGGCGCTGTTTGACCGGGAATTATTGAAGAAAATCCTGGTGATCGCCATTCCCAGCATCCTGCAGCAAAGCTTCGTATCGGTGGGAAATATCCTGATCCAGAGCGTGATCAATGGCTTCGGAGCTTCCGTCATGGCCGGTTACTCCGCAGCGGTAAAGCTGAACAACCTGGTCATTACATCCTTCACTACCATCGGCAACGGTATCTCCAACTTTTCGGCGCAGAACCTGGGCGCAGGCCGGTTCGGACGTATCCGTGAATGCTTCCGGGCCGGTTTGAAAATGGTGTGGTGTCTGTGCATTCCGTTCTGCCTCCTCTACATTTTCTGCGGCAGGTATCTGTTATTGCTGTTTCTGAAGCAGGACTCTGAAGCTGCCATGCTGACCGGACAGCAGTTTCTGTGGGTATTGTCCCCGTTCTACTTTGTGGTATCCTCAAAGCTGGTGGCGGACGGCATCCTCCGGGGCGCAAGCGCAATGGGGAAATTTATGGCCGCTACCTTCCTGGACCTGATGCTGCGGGTGGTCCTGGCCTTTGTGCTCTCCGGCGTAACGGATTCCGCTCTGGGGATATGGTGCTCATGGCCTGTGGGATGGACTATCGCCATGGCTCTCTCCATCTTCTTTTACACAACAGAATATAAGAAGCTCAGTGAAGGCATTCAATAGCCGTTTGCTACTCTGACGCCCACGATCTTTTGTTTTCCCCTCATCCGGCGAGCAGCTCAATACCATATCCTCATGGAGCTGTTCCTCCTCCGTGGAAACATAGAACAACACGATCAGACAGATCAGGATCTCCTTTCCGACGACCGCCGGCAGCCCAGACATCGTTCCAGGGCTGTCCGCAGCTAAGGAAGTGTCTACAAATAACTGATACGGGTTTAAAGCCGTTTTCCTTATATTTCCGGGCTTTTCCTTAAAGAAGTTGTATCAGTTATTTTCCGACAATTACTAAGTATTACCACGTCGTACAGAATGCCGCCGCACAAACCAATCGGCATATCGGCAAGGGCTGTGCTCACGATTTTCGCGGTGACAATCCGAATCCTGCTGCTCCTTGACGTAAAGACAAACGTGGCCGTCTTCAGATCGAACTCTTCCTCCAGACTCTTTGCCTTTCTTCATCCAATCTGCAGGATTTCCCTTGTCTTAAGGAAATAGCATTCTCCCTGATACTGTCCAGCCTCATAAAGCTGTATCAGCATCTCCATACCGCGAAAATTCAATTTATGGTATACGCGCCGCCCTTCCCAGGGCAAACCCGACACATATTCCCTCTGATCCTCCTCCAAAGCAGACAACATCGCTTCATACTTCTCTGGCTCCTTTCTGCTGGCCAGACCGAAATCAAAAGAAACGCAGGCATGCTCCTGACCATTTGCATCCCTTTTATGACGCAGCAGAACGGCCAAATCCTCTGCCGTCCACTCATTACTGCCCAGAGCCTTTATACTCCAGTCCGTCACCTTTTCCCCTTCCTCCTGCACGACGATACGACGGAAGGAAGCCTTGCCATACTGGTCATATTCTCTGACATAGCTGACGGATTCCTTCTGTGCGCTTCTGCCGGGCTTTTCCAGCAGTATGGTTCCCTGCCTGATCAGATGCTCCCACACCGCTTTCTGAACCCGCTCATACGGTGTGGGAAAATCCAGATTTTCGACGATCCGGCGGACCGTATAACCGGAATCAGCCAGATGGCGGATTGCTCCTCCACTGGCTGACTCATACATAAAATCGGACAATGCTTTTTGAAAATAACGGTTCTCTCCCATTCCGACCTGCTCCTAATACAAAAATCTCTCATCAGGACGAAATCTTACCGTCCAGATGTACATCCAGCTGGGGAAAGGCGATCTCAATCCCGTTTTCATCCAGTTTCAGCTTACAGTTCTCCGTAATACGCCACTTTCCCTGCCAGAAATCCTCCTGCCGGAACCAGCAGCGGACTCCAAGCATCACGCTGGAATCGGCAAGGGAGTCCACATATACCAGATAATCCCTGTCTTTCAGAACGGCCTCGTCCCCGGCAAGCACCTGCAGCAGCACATCTTTTGCCTTCTTCAGGTCTGCATGATAGGAGATTCCCACCGAAATGTCCATACGGCGCGCTTCCTGCGTGGTGACATTGACCAGGCTGTTGTTTGCCAGATTACCGTTGGGCAGAATGACCGTCTGGTTATCCGGTGTCAGAAGCTTTGTGTAAAAAATCTGGATTTCCGTGACGGTTCCTTCCTTGTCGGAATACCCTTCTTTAATATAGTCCCCCACCTTGAACGGCTTCAGCGCCAGAATCAGCACGCCTCCGGCCAGATTGGACAGGCTGCCCTGGACCGCCAGACCGATGGCCACACCAGCAGAACCCAGCACAGCCACCACACTGGCCGCATCCATCCCAAACGAGGAGGCAAGCAGCGCCACCAGCAATGCATAGAGCGTGGCCCTGACAAAAGAATCCGCAAACTGGATGACACCTAACTCCACATTGGCGCGTCTCATGGATTTTTTGATGATCTTCCGAATAAATTTTATCAGATTGACACCAATCAGAAAAAACACCACTGCCAGCAATAAGCGCACCCCGAAATTCAGCGCCTTTTCCGGAAGCTGGCTCATAAATTCTTTGATCAGGTCAGGATGCATCCGCTCTTCCAGTCCTCCGATCTCTTCTATTATATTTCCGGCGGCACCCTCTGCCGTCAGCCCCAATATCGTCACGGCTTTCTATCCTTTCCCGCATTGTTTTTTGTAAAGATCACTGAACCTCTTTTTTCTTTCCGGAAGGAGTCTTCTTTGCACTGCTCTTCCCTTTTCCGGATTTTCCTGCCGGCTCTTTTCCCGTTTCCGTTTTCTTTCCTTGTCCTGCCGCTGTTTTTTTCTTTGTTTCTTTTGAGGCCACTTTCTCTGCAGATGCTTTGCCTTTCTCAGCAATCGCTTTCTTTCCTGACGCTTTTTCAGCCTTCACCGCAGGCTTCTCAGCAGATTCTTCCACGGAATGAACCTCTTCCATGGAATGAACCTCTTCCATGGAACGAACCTCTTCCATGGAACGCAGCTCCTCCATGGTATAAGGAATATATTTCAATATACTCAGAGACAGAGGCGCCATCTTCACCGTGACAGAATAAGGCCTGTCGTCCCATTCCCCGGCTTTCGCCCGTTTCACCCTGTTATTCACGATCCCTGTGCCGCCATACTTTGCATTGTCGGAATTAAAAATCTCCTTATACTTTCCCGCCAGAGGCGTTCCGGTGGTGATCTCCCGTTCCACACCGGCAAAATTCGCCACGATCAGAAGCATTTCATCCGCATTTCTCCCCTTTCTCAGATAGGTCAGGTAGCAGTCCTGGGCAGAGATATGGTTCACCCACTCAAAGCCTTCCGGCATATCATCCAGCTCGTAAAGCGCAGGAGTTGTGCGATACAGATGATTCAGATCCTTCATCAGCACAGAGATCCCCTTATGCTCAGGCACCTCCCCAAGCTCCCATTCCACACTTCGGTTCTCGTTCCACTCATCGAATTCGCCCAGATCCTGCCCCATAAACAGCAGCTTCTTGCCCGGATGGGTCATCATATAGGCAAAGGTAAGACGCAGATTCGCAAATTTCTGCTCCCTCTCTCCCGGCATCTTCCCGATCAGGGACGCCTTGCCGTGCACCACCTCATCATGTGAAAATACCAGAATAAATTTCTCGCTGTATGCATAGACCATGCTGAAGGTCAACTCCCCATGGCGGTGGCTCCTGAAATAAGGATCATATTTGATATAATCCAGATAATCGTTCATAAAGCCCATATTCCACTTCAGGTCAAAGCCCAGCCCGTCGTCCTCCAGCGCTCCCGTAATCTTCGGGAATGCAGTACTCTCCTCCGCAATGGTAAGGACACCGGGATTCCGTTTCTTCATGACGGAATTCAGATGCTTGATCAGTTCGATGGCTTCCAGGTTCTCCTTTCCGCCGTACATATTGGCAACCCATTCCCCATCCTTTTTACCGTAATCCAGATAAAGCATACTCGCCACAGCGTCCATCCGGATGCCGTCCGCGTGGTATTTTTCCACCCAGAACAAAGCATTCGCGATCAGGTAATTGGAGACCTGGGGCCTGCCGTAATTGTAAATCAATGTCCCCCAATGAGGATGGCTGCCCTGTCTGGGATCCAGATGCTCATAGAGACAGGTACCGTCAAAATGAGATAAACCGTAAGTATCCCTGGGAAAATGCGCCGGAACCCAGTCCAGGATCACGCCGATCCCTGCTTTGTGCAGTTCATTCACAAAATACATGAAATCTTCCGGAGATCCATACCTGGCCGTAGGCGCATAGTATCCGATCACCTGATATCCCCAGGAACCGTCCAGAGGATGCTCCATCACAGGCATCAGCTCCACATGGGTATAGCCCATCTCCTTGATATATGGGATCAGCTTTGCCGCAATCTCACGGTAATTGGGATAAGTCTCCTTGTCCTCCCTGACCACGGAACCAAGATACAGTTCGTATATACTGACCGGCACGTTCCCTGTCTGAAAGCTGTCTCTGCCCTTCATGAATTTTTCGTCTGTCCATTTGAAGGAATTCAGATCCGCGATGACAGAAGCAGTCTCCGGGCGAAGCTGGGCGGCATTTCCGTAAGGGTCTGCTTTCAGATAGGTAAGCCCGCCCTTTAATTTCATCTCAAACTTATAGTTGTCGCCTGCTTTCGCATCCGGAATAAACAACTCAAAAATGCCGGAATCCCAAAGCCGCCTCATCTGGTGCGCCCTTCCGTCCCAGGCGTTGAAATCTCCCACCACGCTGGCCCGCATTACACCTGGTGCCCACACAGCAAAGTAAGTTCCTTTCACACCGTCGATTTCCATGGGATGGGCGCCCAGCTTTTCATAGATGGTATAATGGATACCGTTTTTGAATTTCTCCGTATCCTTTTCCGTGATCTGCGGTTTTGCACGGTATGCTTCGCCGCGAACTTTTTCGCTGCCGTCCTTTTCCTTTACCAGATAATGGTAAACGGGAAGCTCACTTTCTTTCTGGGGAAGCAGAGCCGCAAAGAAGCCGTCCTCATCCGCCTGTTCCATTTTAACGGTCTCCCCGGTGCCCTCGAAAACGATCTCCGCCTCTTCCGCTCCCGGAAAATATGCCTGCACAAGCGTCTGCCGCCCGGATTTATGGGGTCCCAGCAGTTTATGGGGATTGTCCGATTCCGAATAGATGAGTTCCTCGATTTCAGGCCAGTTCATCAGTTCATACAGTTTTTTTGTCATAGCCTCTTTGTCCTTTCTGTCTGCATATTATGAATCTTTTTCATTGTCTCTGAATGTCCGGCTTCCGCCGCCTTCATTATCACTCCGTCGCTTTGGGATGCTCTTTGCCGCTGTTCCTGTCTCGGATTTACATCACCTTTCTTCCAAAGTATGTAAAAACAGCCCGCTCCTCAGCTTCGGCTCGAACCAGGTGGACTTGGGCGGCATCAGCTTTCCCGCGTCCGCAACGGCAAACAGTTCCCCGATGGATGTGGGATACATGGAAAATGCCACCGCCAGCCTGTCAGGACATTCGTCCTGAGGACGCTCCTGCTCTGCCCGCACTCTCCTCTCCAGTTCCTCCAGGCCTCTGATGCCGCCCACAAAATCAATCCTATTATCCGTCTTCGGATCTCTGATCCCCAGCACAGGATTCAACAGATGATCCTGCAGCAGAGATACATCAAGCCCGTCCACCGCATCTTCCGACAGAATATGCGGTCTGGCAGTCAGCCTGTACCAGGTTCCGTCCAGATACATGCCGAACCTCCCCTTTCCTTCCGGATGATACGGAGATTGACCGGCGGTGTCCACCCGGAAATTCTCTGCAGCTTTCTCCAGAAATCCTTCTTTTGAATATCCGTTCAGATCACGTACCACACGATTGTAATCCATAATCAGCAGTTCCTCGTCCGGAAACAGCACGGAAAGGAAATAATTGAATTCTTCCTCACCGGTATAATCCGGATGCGCCGCTCTGCGCTTCAGCCCCACCTTTACCGCAGATGCACAGCGGTGATGGCCGTCCGCGATATAGACCGCATTCAGTGCGGCAAACTGTTCACGGATATGCGCCACAGTGTCCGTTTCCCCGATCACCCAAACCCGGTGCCGGATACCGTCCTCCGATATAAAATCAGAAACCGGCGCTTTTTCTTTCTCTTCCTTTACAATACCCCGAAGGACGTGGTTTGACCGGTATGCCAGGAAAATGGGGCCTGTCTGCATATTGCACACATCCACATGCCGGATCCTGTCTTCTTCCTTGTCCGCCCTGGTATTTTCATGCTTTTTGATCACATTATTGCAGTAATCGTCAATGGAGGCACATGCCACGATACCGGTCTGGCTCCTGCCGCCCATGGTCAGCTCATAGAGATAATAACAGAGCCGCTCTTCTTTTACAAATTTCCCCTCCGCGATCCATTCATGAAGCAGACTGGCTGCTCTCTCATAAACCTCCCCTGCACAGGTATCCACCTCCGGCCCGAAGCCTGTCTCGGCGCGGTCTATTGCCAGGAAGGACTCGGGATTCCGTTTTACTTCTTCCGTGGCCTCCTGCCTGTTATATACATCATAAGGCAATGCCGCGATCTTGCTTTCCATGCCCGGCGCCGGGCGATATGCGGAAAACGGTCTTATCTCTGCCATCTCCATGCTCCTTTTCCAGTCATATTTTCGAAACATAACTATATTTTATCAAAAATATCTGTACTTAACAAGCATCTGGTGATAAACTATATTAGAAAATATTGTTCCGTCCGGAATTTCGTTTCATCCGCTCACAACAAAGCACAAAAGTAAACCTTCAAGTATTGAGCGGTATACACGCAGGAGGCATCAGAATGATTTTTGAAAAAGCTTTTGACAAGGCCGCTATGGATTACGATCAAAGCCGCCCCGTTTACCCGGAAGCATTATACCGGGATATCTTCCGGTATCAGCCTGTTTCCGCTGACAGCCATGTATTGGAAATCGGTCTGGGAACCGGGAAAGCGTCGCCCCCTGTCCTGGCTACAGGCTGCCATTTTACCGGAATAGAGCCGGGAGAAAACCTTATCGCCCTGGCGAAGCAAAACCTTCGGAAATACGCCAATTTTTCCTGCCGGAACCTGACTCTGCAGGAATTTGTGTGCCCGGAGCAGTCTTTTGACCTGATATACGCTGCCACGGCATTCCACTGGATTCCGGAGGAATACGGTTATACCAGGGTATTCCATATGCTGAAAAGCGGCGGTGTATTTGCCAGATTTGCCTATCATGCCGGCCCTGACAGGACACGTAAGGCACTGACGGAACAGATTCAGGTATGTTATCAAAAGTATATGCCCCGTGAAGGAGACTATAAGGAATTTTCGGAGACCGATGCGGAGCATTTAAGCGGGCTTGCTGCCGAATACGGCTTTACCAATACCCAATATTCGCTGTACCATGTGACAAAGGATTTTACCGCCGACGAATATATGGCGCTGCTCAGGACATATCCTGACCATATGTCACTGGAGGAAGACAGCCGCGGAAAACTTTTTGACGGGATCCATTCCGCCATCACCCAAAACGGCGGTACTATCACGGTGTACTACACAATGGATCTGGAACTGGCTGAAAAGCCATAGAAATAAAGCAGAAAAGAAACAAAGCAGAAAAGCAGGGCATCTGCAATAGCACCGGAAATCTTCCGGAATGATCAGGAGGTACAAATCATGACAGATGAAAATCGCAAAATATTAGAGCGGATCAACAGCTACGCGGAAAATGTGCTGGGAGAGATTGACCCCCAGAAAATACAGGTTTCCGTCCAGCTGGAGAAGCTGAAACCTGTAATGGAGGAAATCGCAGCCGAGAAGGACATGAGCCTGGAGGATGTGTTTATCCTGTACATGGATCTTCAGAGCGAGGCTTCATGCGCCACGAACCAGAAGCTGAAGGACAGCCTGCAGGATATCAATAACGGCTTTGACGGCGGCTCTCCGCTGCTGTTCCGGTAAAAGGCAAATATGAACCATGAACCGGAATGCCTGCCCACCTTGACCGGTCTGTGCCGTGATTCGGCCGTTTGATTGACAGCAGTAATACAAGAAGCCGGGAGCGAAAAGAAAGACGCTCCCGGCTGTTGGCGGAAACTGCCGGCGCCATACAGGAGGCATTGCCCGGCCGTGGCATTTGCCTTGACGGGAAAGCCCCTTCAGCAGCTGATCTTCGCTACCCGCACCACCAGATTTCTTCCATAGCAATAAGGTACCGTATGTACCGTTACGCTGCTTCCCTCCTGTGTATACTCCACTGCCTCCCCATTGTCCATCCAGGCAATGGACCTGATCTGCTCCGGCAGTTCAAACACATCCGAGAAATCCGCCTCCTCGTTCTGAGCCACATTCCCGTCGGCGCGCATGGGAAGGCGGAAACAGAACAGATAATAGCAGTTCCCGTCCTTTAAGAGAAAGTCCTCTTCCTTATTGGTAACTTCGATACCTGCGGGCCTGGGAGCGCGGATAGCTTCTTCATAATAAGCAACCCATTCTCCCACGATTCCCAGCATGGCGGCATCCATGAGACGCAGGGAACCGTCTCCCATGGGACCCACGTTCAGGAGCATGTTGGAACCGTATTTCCGGCATTCCGCCAGCTCGCAGATCATCTGCGCCGGAGAACGGTATGCCAGATCCTCCTTCGCATAACCCCAGTGGTCCGCAAAGATCTCGCACATTTCACTGGCAACATACTTTGGCACGCCCTCAAAATTCAGCGGCTGGGGTTTTCCCCGCTCGAAAGTCACGCTGTCCAGTTCGATATGCCCCAGGGTTCCCCGGGCGGACAATCCGGTGTTGTTGATGATCATGGCCTCGGGCTGGTGGCTGCGGATCATGCCGTACAGGGCATCCTCCTCCCAGTCCTCCTCCGGTTTGTCCCACATCCCGTCAAACCAGATCCCGCCGATCTTACCGTAATTTTTGCACAGGATCTCCACGCTGGCCCGGAGATATTTCAGATATTCCTTAAAATCCGTCCTGTAAGAAGGCTCTCTCCAATCCAACAGGGTATGATAAAAGAAAGGAATGATATCCTGCTCCCGGCAGGCATCCACAAATTCCCGCACCAGATCCCGGCCGCAGGCGGCATGGGGCGCATCGTAATCGTTTAACCCACAGGTGTCATAAAGAGAAAAACCGTCGTGATGCCTGGTGGTCAAAGTGATGTATCTGCAGCCTGCCCCTTTTGCGGTACGCACCAGTTCTTTCGCCCACTCCCGCCCGGGGTTAAACTCTTTTGTCAGAACCTCATAGTCCGCATCCGGTATGGAGCGGCTCAGCTTCGCCCACTCACCCTTCCCCAGAACACTGTACAGTCCGAAATGCACAAACATCCCGAACCCCAGTTTTTCAAAATCCTGAATATACTTTTTTACGATCATTTCTCTACCTCCTGCTGTATTTTCTTTCTCCTTTATTTTGTCCGCGTGCCCGGCTTTCTGCGCCGCCTGTGCGTCAGTTAGTTACTGTGAGCAGCTCCCTCGGAAAAGGAAATTACCGCGTCGTTTTTCTTCATAAACAGCAGTCCGAAAGACCCCGGCCCGCAGTTGCTGGCAATGGCCGAGGAGGCCTTCTGCAGGTACACCCGCTCAAAGGGACAGTACTGCCGCACCAGATCCTGGATATACTGGAGACTCTTTTCGTCCATCCCCGCATAGGTGATAAACAGAATCCTCTTATCGATATTCCGTGCATTCAGGAGCACCTTCCGGACATACCCCCTGATCACATGATTGAAACTGCCCATCTCCATACTGCCCACCGTCATCCGGCTGTTGCGCAGCACAAGCACCGGATGCAGCAAAAGTGAATCGCACAGAACCTGTACTCTTCTGGGAATCAGTCCCGCTCGGCACATCATGTGCGTGCTGTCAATGATAAAGGCCGATGAAATATAACGCCGCAGTCTCTTCACGGTCTTCACGATATCGTCCCTGGTGGCATGATTCTCAGCCATATGGGCCGCATAGAGCACCGAAAGTCCCATGCTGCTGGAGAGATGTCCCGAATCGATCACGGTGACATTTTCGAAGGACTTGGCGGCCTCCAGGGCGTTCCGATACCCCTCGCTGACGTGCTTTGCCATGGTGATATGTATCACGTTCTGGGCTTCCGTAAGGCACTGCGCGAAAAACCGTTCATAATCCTCCACGGAGGGAGACTGGGAGATACCGCTTTTTCCTTCCGCCATATGAACCAGCAGTTCATCCGCCATCAGCTCCGAATCATCCAGAAAACGTCCCTGCTCCGTACACACATAGTAGGGGCAGACCTTGATGCCGAATTCCCGCTTTAAAGATTCCGGAAGGTCGCACACGCTGTCCGTCGTGACCGTCAGTGACAGACGCTTGGCCTGTTCAAAGATCAGAATATCCTTTCCGATTTCGGACTGGCTGGCCGTCTCGCTGAGATTCACCAGTTCTTTGGGCAGGATGCTTAAGACAGCTGCCTCCAGAAGCGCGCCGCTGATGGGCTTTGCCAGATAACCCGCAAACCCTTCTTTCCGGTAGAGCAGCTGATTGTCACTGCCCGCATTGGCTGTCAGGGCAATCACCGGCACTGTCTGGCACAGACCGCCTGGCTGGGAATGAATGGCGTGAAGACACTCTATCCCGTCCATCTCCGGCATCAGGTGATCCATCAAAATACAGTCATAATGCTGATACTGGGTCAGCTGCAGGCATTCCGCCCCGCTTAAGGCCGTATCGATCTGAATCTTCGTATCCGAGAGGAGCTTGCTCACCACCATCAGATTCATCTCATTATCGTCCACCACCAGCAGATGGGCGTCAGGAGCCTCAAAACTCTGCCTGTACTGTTCCCCTTCGTGGACTTTCACCCGAGAGCTCAGGGTGAAAGTTCCAAGCTCCTTCTCGTTCATAATATCCTGCTCCAGGGTCACCAGGAAGGTGGAGCCGTTCATGTAGACGCTGTTGACGCTGATCTCGCCCCCCATGAGCTCCACCAGCTGCTTCACGATGCTCAGCCCCAGGCCGGTACCCTCGATATGCCGGTTCTTCTTCTCGTCCACCCTTCGGAACGCATCAAAAATATAGGGGATATTCTCTTTCTTCACCCCCATGCCCGTGTCCTCCACGGAATACCAGACCCGCACCCTGTTCAGCCCTGTCCGCTCACAGCGGACGGACAGAGTGACGGAGCCTTCCTTTGTATATTTCACTGCATTGTTCAGCAGATTTACCAGTATCTGCTTGATTCGAACCTCGTCCCCGCACAGCATGCTGGGCATGGAGGGATCTACCTGCAGCTTGAATTCCAGTCCCTTTTCCCGGGCTTTGATCCAGATCATGTTCACAATCTCGGAAAAAAGTTCCCCGGTCTCATAGGATACGTTGACGATATCCATTTTCCCGGATTTGATTTTGGACAGATCCAGAATATCGTTGATCAGAGTCAGCAGCATCTTGCTGGCGCCCTGGATATTCCTGGCATTCTCCGCCACATCGTCGGAAATGTCCCCACGCAGTATCATTTCGTTCAGCCCGATGATAGTATTGATGGGGGTGCGGATCTCATGGCTCATACTGGAGAAAAAGTGATTCTCCGCCTGATTCAGCTCCTCGATCTCTTTCTTTTGCTGTATGGTGAGCTTCTTCTCCTCCTCATAGAGATGGTTCTGGAACAAAAGCAATACCCCCGTGAGGAATCCCGCCACAATGACGGAGCGGGCGGAGTCAAAATAGGCCTGGGCCGTGGTGTTTTGCAGAACCAGGTCCGGATAAAAATAGGCAATATAATAGCACGTCAGTGTCTCCAGGGTACACAGCACGAAGAACACCGCTTTCCGCCTGCCCTCCAGCGTGATGCTGATATAGATGAAACAGAGCACAAACCACTCGGGTACACCGCCGTAGATTCCGCCTCCGGTGAAAAAGACCATGGGAAACAGCATAAGCAGCAACAGCACCGTGGCTGTGGCGCCCGCATTGATGCATTCCTTCTGGATGCTGATTCTGGCCACCGTGTACATATAGATAAGACTTGCAGGCAATATAATCAGATTCGCCGTAAACCTGCCCAGAATCAGTATAAATACCAAAGCAACCATGCTGATGCCCGTGACCAGACGGAACATACGTTCCCGCAGGCTGATCCTATGGTCAAAAATGATTTCCAGCCATTTTTTAATCATGCTAACCCCCGCTGCCCTTTTGTTAAAGAATCTCGGAAATCCTTCCCGGGCATACCTGTAACTATTTTTCTCTATAAACCGGCAATACTGTCACAGACTTCCGCATACATCTGCAGCAGAACCGAATGATTTTCCCGGATAAAAGCTTCATCCGCACTCTTGCCCGCCATCTCCAGTTCTTTCGCCTTGCCGGAAAGCTCCTCCGCGCCGATGGTGAGAGATGTGCTCTTCAGGGCATGAGCCTTGATGCCGTAATCCGTCCAGTTTGCGGCCTCATACAGGGCGGTAAGCTCCGCCTCCTTCTCCTCCCTTTGCTCATGGAACATATGCAGCATCTCCAGGTAGAACTCGTCATCCCCACCGCAGTACTCCAGTCCCAGTCCCACATTAATGCCGGCCCGCACCAGGGAGCCGTACGCAGGGGGCGCCTCATCCGCCGGATCGTCCGTGTCCGGTTTTTCTTTTTTTCCATTATGAAATGCGTTTTTCCTCTCCGGCGCCTGCTTTTTGTCCTCCGGAAAAGCTTCTGCTGCAGCTGCCGGTTTCTCTTTTCCTTCGGTAGCGCTTTCGTCCGGTACCAGTTCCCTGGATGCCTCCTGGACCGTGGGTGCCGCTTCATACTGTATATAATTCTCCGGCAGGATTCGGCGCAGAACCCGCTCCAAAACGGAGCGCTCGATGGGCTTGGGAATAAATTCGTTGAAGCCCTCGTTCCGGAACATTTCCCTGGCTCCGCTGATGGTATTGGCCGTCAGGGCGATCACTGGCAGATCCTTATAGGCCCCGTTGTTGATCTCCCTAAGCCTCCGCAGGGTCTCCACGCCGTCAAAGCCAGGCATCATATGATCCAGGAAAACCACGTCGTAAGCGGTTCTGGTGCATTTTTCCACCGCCTCTTTTCCGCTCAGGCATGTATCCACCTGTATGCCGTAACTGCCCAACACGCCTCTGGCCACCAGGAGATTCATCTCCTCGTCATCCACCGCCAGCACTTTGACTCCTTTGCAGGTAAAGGGCCTGCGGCCTGCGGCCTGTGCCTCCTCGAAGCCGTTGCCCTGTCTCCCGCCGCTGATGAGATTCACGATGGAAAGGGCAAAGAAGGGCTTGCGCAGCACCAGCAGCCTGCTGTCTTCCTCCAGGACAAAATCCTTCTCCGCGATCACCGCTACCGGGATAGTCTCGGCTAACTCTTCATAATAAGGTGGATTGGCCATATATTCTCTCTGCGCTATGAACACATGGGTCAGCTTATGATCCCTCTGCAGCTTCAGCAGCCCTTCGAAATTGTGGGCCTGATACCCCTCAATTCCCAGTCCCTCCACCAGGTGCAGGATCATTTTGTCATAATATCCCCGCACCTCGTCCCTGCTGTAACGCTCCGGTTTGAAAAAGCAGGCAATACAGCACTGGGAAGCGTTTGGCACCTGAATACAGGGAGTCTCGTCCTCCACTCCCTGGGGTATGGTGATATGTACCTGCAGGCCCTGCTGTCCCGTGCTCTCAAAATGAACAAAGCCGCCCATGGAATGAAGCAGGCCCCTGGCAATGGGAATCCCCAGCCCCAGGCCCCCCGCATACCGGCTGCTTCCGGAATCCGCCTGATAGAAATCGTCCAAAATCTGTTCCAGCTGGCCTGATGTCATTCCGATTCCTGTGTCACAGATGTCAATCACCAGATTGACGCCGTATGTCTCCCGCCGGAATCCCATCCAGAGATAGATGCCGCCTTCCTCCGTGAATTTCATGGAATTTTCCAGTATAATCCGCAGGACATGGGAAATTTTCTCCGCATCGCCGACGAGCCGCGACGGCAGCCTGGGATCGATGTCAAACACCATCTCCAGCTTGCTGCTGTTCTGCAGGGCAGTCATGGTGATGATATCGTTCATCACCGATGTGATGGCATAAGTATTCTTAGCCGCCGTCAAAGTGCCTTCTACAATCTCCGTATAATCAAGGATATTGTTGATCTGACCAGACAGCCGTTTGCCGGCCAGTTTGATGGACTGAAGATTCTCACGGATTTCGGAAGAGATATCTTTTCCCAGAGCCACTTCGCTGATACCGATGACCATGTTCACCGGGGTTCGCAGCTCATGGGATACATTGGACAGGAAATCGGCGTTCTGCCGCACCGCAATGGCCAACTGCTCCTGCATGCTGTCATATTTCCTCTTCTCCTGCTGTCTTCTGTTGATCCGGTATCTCGCCACGGTCAGCGAACCGAACACTGCCGCCCCTCCCATCAGCATTCGCAGGATATCGCCGTTCCTCATGCCCGGACTGATGGTATGCAGCAGCAGAAAATGATACAGCAGCTGAGCGCTGTACAGAGCCGCAGCCAAATACAACAGCCGCTTTCTGTCCAACAGGGAGAGCAGCAGCAGTACCACACAGGCCACCAGGGGGATGTCGAAGAGACTGGATTCGTGAACGCCAAAGAAAAAGAATTCTGTCAGAAGCATACCTGTACAGATATTTTCATACAGCATTTCCGAGCCGACTCTTCCGATGTGAAGCCACCACACAACAAGACAGCCCGCCGCCATCATGGGAACCGTCCACAGTTCCCATGACATGGTCAATGTGATCAGGCCAAGCAGTACGCTCAGAATACTGAGAGTGCCTGCCATGAGCAGATGCATGCTTGTCTGGGATTCCGTTCTCATTCCTTCTCAAGCTCCTTTTCAACCCGTTCCAGCAGGTTTTTCGGCATATAAGGTTTTTTCAGATAATTTACCGCGCCCATTCTGATGGCGGTCATCACATTGTCTTCGTGTCCCGATGCCGTCAGGAAAATCACGGGAATCTCCAGCCCGCTTTCCTTGATCCTCTCAAAAGTTTCGATGCCGTTCATGCCCGGCATTGCGATGTCCAGAAGGATCAGATCAACTTTTTCGCTTTTCAGCATATCCAGGGCCTTCCGCCCGGATTCCGCAAGAAGCACGTTGTATTGCTTCTCCAGGACCAGAGTCGTCCTCCTCAGATTCATTTTGTCGTCATCCACAACCAAAACTGTTTTCTCCATACAGCCTGCAGCCTCCTTGTTTCCATACAAATCCTGTTCTGACTTTTCGGGAACGTTTTACAAAATTGCGATTGTAAACCAGCAGCGGGATCCCGTTTAATACGCGTTCCTGCCAAAGTCTCATATAGAATAAGTATAGCATATCCCAGTCAATCGCTGCAATTCTTCTTTTCCCGGAAATGATTAAATTTTTCTAAAAATCCCGCCTCAGAACAGTCACGACATAAAGACGGATCAACAGGCTCAAAAAATAAACAGGATACTGATACGTTAATCCTGAAATCGATGGAAACATTGACATGCAGCCCCGCATACAATAAACCATAAATAAAACCTATGGAGGCAAAAAAATGAGTGACTTAACTGCTACAAACTGTGGCTGCAACGATTCCTGCGGATGTGCAAACACGAACAATAACGGATGCGGGTGCGGGAGCTGGATCTGGATCATTCTGCTGCTGTCCTGCTGCGGCGGAAATAACGGCGGCAACTGCGGGTGCAGCAACGGCGGATTCTTAGGCGGCAATGGCGGCGGATGCGAATGGCTTATCTGGATCCTGCTGCTGTCCTGCTTCTGCGGCAATGGCAGCTTCGGCGGCGGCAGCAACTGCGGGTGCAACAACAACTGCGGATGCGGCAACAACTGCGGATGCGGCAACAACTGCGGATGCGGCAACAGCTGCGGATGCGGATGCAATTAAGCATCAACACAGATGGAGTTCTCATGAAATGAGGCTCCATCGGAATTCCGCGGGATGAGATTTCACAGGATGAAATCTCATCCCGTTACAGGCTCTGACGGAAAACTCTTCTCCGTCGGAGCCTGTTTCCAACAGGCGCACATATCCTAAAACCTGTCTACATAGAATAGAAGAGGAACTATTCTTGTTCGGAAAGGAATGTGCCGTTATGGAAGAACAAAATACAAATGCCATCACCGCATTTGACTCCCTTTTTACCACCAATCAGATACAGATGCTGAAAATACTTCTGCCGCGGCTCGCCCCTGAACACCAAAATGGCTTCGCAGTTTACATAAAGCTTTTAGAACTGCAGTATGCCTTTACCTTTCTGCGGCGGCATGCGGGAAAACAGTTGTTCGGAAATGGAAAACAGTTGTCCGCCGATTTCTTTCAGGGGGATAATTCCGATACCGTAGAATTACTGGACGAACTGCTTCCCTTCAGCGGATCCAGGGAACGCGCCAGAATAGAAAACATGAAAAACATGATCCTGAATTTCAAAAAAATGCAGGAAATGATGGAAATGATCAAAATGATGCAGGAGCTGTTCCCGGAAGGGATAGGCGGGGATAATCCCATGGATCTGTTCTCCGGCATGTCCGACCCGGGGCTGTCCTCCATCTTTGAAATGTTCGGCGGAGACAAGAGCGAATAAGGAAGTGTCTGCGACAATTCCTAAAAAGAAAAAGGAGTACCTATGGAACATGATTCAAGGCCAGCGTGGATGTCAGACCCTCTCGTGAAGGACATCCCGGAAAAGAAACTGAAATTTGTGGAAGAGCTTTTTGCAAAGGGACAGGGAAAAAGCCAGAAAGAAATATTAACCTTCGCCATGCCTCTTCTGAAAAAAGCAAAACAGGAAAACCTGACTTTCACCCCGCAGGAGATGAATGCTGCCATCGCCGCCATCCGAAAGCACAGCAGCACGGAAGAACTGACTCAGATCGACAAGATACTGGAAAAGAGCCGCGGCGGCTCTGCACAGACGGCCCCTTCGAAATAAAACGGCAGACCGCCGGTCATCCTTTTGCCATCAGCAATCGGACAGATCCCGGCGGTCCTGCGTATATATGGGCTTTACGCTTTATTTTGCAACAATATTCACGATTCTGCCCGGAACATAGATTTCCTTCACAATATTCCCGGTCAGCTTATCTCCCAGCGCCGCTTTTGCCGCCGCAATGACGGCATCCTTCCCCTCTTCCTTTGGAACGGAAATGGCAGCCCGTATCTTGCCGTTTACCTGCACGCCGATCTCCACCATATTTTCTACGGTCCTGGCCTCCTCGTAAGACGGCCATGAAGTCTGATAGATCCTGCCCTCATATCCGGCAATCTGCCACAGCTCCTCCGTAATATGAGGCGCCACAGGATTCAGCAGAGTCAGGAGCGTCTTATACTCTCCCTTTGTGACGGCATTTTTCTTATAGAACTCATTAATCAGAGACATCATAGCCGCAATGGCTGTGTTGTACTTCAGCGTCTCGAAATCACCCGACACCTTCTTGATAGTCTGATGCATCTTCGTCTCCAGGTCAGCGCTGTAGCCGTCTCCGTCCACAAGCATATCCTGAAGCTTCCACACTCTCTCCAGGAAACGGCGGCAGCCCTTTACGCCGTCCTCGCTCCATGCCGCGCTTAGATCAAATGCACCGATGAACATCTCATAAGTGCGCAAGGTATCCGCGCCGTATTCCCTGACAATGTCGTCCGGATTTACTACATTTCCTCTGGATTTGGACATCTTCTCGCCGTTGGAGCCCAGGATCATGCCGTGGCTGGTCCTCTTCTGATATGGCTCGGGACAGGGCACCTGTTTCTGGTCATAGAGGAATCTGTGCCAGAAACGGGAGTAGAGCAGATGCAGCGTGGTATGCTCCATTCCTCCGTTGTACCAGTCCACAGGCATCCAGTATTCCAGCGCTTCTCTGCTTGCCAGCGCATTCTCGTTTTTGGGATCCGTATAACGGAGGAAGTACCAGGAAGAGCCTGCCCATTGAGGCATTGTATCCGTCTCACGCTTTGCCGGGCCGCCGCAGCACGGACATGTGGTGTTGACCCATTCAGTCATGGCCGCCAGGGGCGATTCTCCGTTATCGGTGGGTTCATAAGACTCCACCTCGGGAAGCATCAGCGGAAGCTGGCTCTCGTCCAGGGGAACGAAACCGCACTTCTCACATTTAACAATGGGGATGGGCTCTCCCCAGTAACGCTGTCTGGAAAATACCCAGTCTCTGAGTTTGAAATTGGTCTTACTGGCGCCGATACCCTTTTCTTCCAGAAATTCGATAATCCGCTTCTTTGCGTCCGCCACAGATAATCCGTCAAGGAACCGGGAATTCACCAGTGTCCCCGTGGCCACATCCGTATACACCGCTTCCTGTACGCTCACCGGGCTTCCGGCTACTACTTCAATGATGGGAAGGCCGAATTTTTTCGCGAAATCCCAGTCTCTCTCATCGTGGGCCGGAACCGCCATGATGGCGCCGGTTCCGTAGGTCATAAGCACATAGTCGGATATCCAGATGGGGATCTCCTTGCCGTTCACGGGGTTAGTGGCAGTGAGGCCGTCAATCTGCACGCCCGTTTTTTCCTTTACAAGCTCGGTGCGTTCGAAATCGGACTTTTTCGCCGCCTGCTCCCTGTATGCCTCCAGCGCGTCATAGTTTTTGATCTCATCCTTATATTTCTCAATCAGCGGATGCTCCGGGGACACTACCATATAAGTGGCTCCGAACAGGGTGTCCGGCCTGGTGGTGTAGATGCGGAGTTTTTCGTCTTTTCCCGTGATGGAGAAATCCACTTCCGCGCCCTGGGACTTGCCGATCCAGTTCTTCTGGGAGACTTTGACTCTCTCGATGTAATCAACCGTATCAAGTCCCTCCAGAAGCTTATCCGCATATTCCGTAATCTTTAACATCCACTGGCTTTTGACCTTGCGGATAACCTCGGAGCCGCACCGCTCGCAGACACCGTTCACCACTTCCTCGTTGGCAAGGCCTACTTTACAGGAAGTACACCAGTTGATGGGCATCTGCGTCTTATAGGCGAGACCCGCCTTGAATAATTTCAGGAAAATCCACTGTGTCCACTTATAATAGCCAGGGTCGGTGGTGTTGACTTCTCTCTCCCAGTCAAAAGAATAGCCGAGCGCGTGAAGCTGTCCTTTAAATCGCTCCACATTGTTTTTCGTCACGATCCTGGGATGGATGTGGTTCTTGATGGCATAATTCTCTGTGGGAAGGCCGAAAGCATCCCATCCCATGGGATAGAGCACATTGTAGCCCTGCATCCTGCGCTTGCGGGCCACGATATCCAGAGCCGTGTAGGGTCTGGGATGTCCCACATGCAGCCCCTGTCCCGAAGGATAAGGAAACTCTACCAGTGCATAGTACTTGGGTTTAGAATAATCATCGGAAGTCTGAAACGCCTTTTCGTCATCCCAGACAGCCTGCCATTTTTTTTCCACCTCGTGGTGGTTGTAAGGTTGCGCCATGTTATTTTCCTCCTGAATTTGATCTGTACTTGCCCCGGCAACATACTGCTCGTCAGTTCCGCAAGCATTGATGCCGCTTCCAGGTTCCGCATGCCTGATTCCGCTTCCAGGTTCCGCATACCTTGATTTCTGATCAAGCGTGCATCAAAAAAGCCCTCTCGTTTTTTAGAGACGAAAGGGCTTGATTCCGTGGTACCACTCTAATTCACAGTCTGTATGGAAATGTCTCCAAATATCTGATACGAATTTATTGATATTTTCCTTGTATTTCCAGGCTTGTGCCTGGACAGGCTGTATCAGTTATTTTCCGACGATTCCCAGTCAAATACCGGCCTGCTGTGCCGCACCCTGCTGCATGTCATATGCCGCGCGGACACAGGATGATATTCTCATAACCTGTGCACTCAAAATCGATAACGGGATGAACCGCTCTGCCCTACTCACGCCCATAGGCGTTTCAGGAGAGAACTCCAAGGCCAGTTGGGGAAATCTTCCTGCCGCCTCGCACCGGCCGACGGCTCTCTGCAAGTCCAATTTCCTTAATATTCCTCTTCTACGTCTGTGACATATATGGAACTGACCTTTATTGTAATCTGTTTTCAGCCGTCTGTCAAGTTAAAATTCATCAAGAAACAGCTTAAATTTACTCCAGGCAGCTTAATCTTCCCCGTTGTTCTCCGCGACGCTGGCTGCCCTTGCCGCAATTTCCTTCTCCTGCACATCGGAGGGAGCCTGTTCATAGCGGATAAACTCATAGGCGTACACGCCTCTGCCGCCAGTCATGGAGCGGAGATCCGTACAGTAACCGTGCAGGGAACTCTGAGGGATTTCTGCCTCGATTACCTGTTTGCCGCCGGCTATGGGGTTCATACCCAGCACACGGCCTCTCCTCTTGTTCAGGTCACCCATAACGTCTCCGGTGAAAGAATCCGGCACGGTGACCTTCAGTGATGCAATGGGCTCCAACAGCACGGGGTGCGCCTCCATAAAGCCTTTCTTAAATGCCTGAATCGTAGCCATCTTGAAAGCCTGCTCGGAGGAGTCCACCGGATGGTAGGAACCGTCATACAGCACAGCCTTCACACCCACCACAGGATAGGCCGCCATGGGTCCCTTGATCACGGATTCCTGTAGTCCTTTCTCCACTGCGGGGAAGTAGTTCTTCGGCACGGTACCGCCCACCACTTCCTGGGAGAATACAAATGCCTTCTCCAGATCCTCAGAAGGACTGAAACGCATCTTAACATGTCCGTACTGTCCGTGTCCGCCGGACTGTTTCCTGTATTTATATTCCACATCGGACTGTTTCCGGATGGTCTCCTTGTACGCAACCTTGGGACGATCCAGCTCCACATCCACTTTATATTCATTCAGAAGACGGCTGACCACGATATCCAGATGCTGATCGCCCATGCCGTAAAGCAGAGTCTGCCTGTTCTCGGAGTCATTGACTACCTTCAGCGTCAGATCCTCGTTGGTCATCTTCTGCAGGGCCTGGGAAATCTTATCCACGTCGCCCTTGTTCCTGGGTTTGTAGCGCATACAGGTGTAGGGTGTGGATACTTCCACCCTGCCGTATTTCACGGGCGTCGTCTTTGTAGCAAGGCTGTTTCCCGTCTTCGCGTCACTCAGCTTCGCCAGCGCGCCGATATCTCCCGCATGAAGCTCGGGCACTTCCATTGGCTTATTGCCCTGAAGCACATAGAGCTTGCCGATCTTCTCTTCCACTTCCGTATCTACGTTATAAAGCAGATCGTCTGTCTTCAGCACGCCGGAATTCACCTTGATCAGTGAATACTTTCCGATAAACGGGTCAACGATAGTCTTCCAGATGCAGGCTGATTTTGCCTTGGAGAAATCATAGTCCGCATCGTAGATCTCGTTTGTCTTCATGTTGATGCCTTTGATCTTGCGGTTCTCAGGGCTGGGCATGTATTTTACGATATCGTCCAGCAGCGTATAGACACCCTGGCACAGCACATTGGAGCCCATAGTCATGGGAACGATGGTGCCGTCGCATACATTGGTGCGCAGAGCCGCTCGGATCTCCGCATCGGAGAAAGTCTCGCCGCCGAAATAACGCTCCATCATCTCCTCACTGGTCTCTGCCACTGCTTCCATCAGCGTGTCACGGCAAAGTTCCAGATTCTTCTTATTATATTCGGGTATCTCGCAGTCCACTACTTCCTTGCCCTGCCAGCGGTGTCCCGCCTCGGAAACCACATTGACATAACCCACAAATTTCTCGGCTTCGCGGATGGGCAGATTAAAAGGCGCCATCTTCTTCCCGTAGAGATTGGTCATATCTTCCACCACCTGACGGAAGGATGCATTGTCCACGTCCATATTGGAGACATAGATAAACCTGGGCAGCTTGTACTTCTCGCACAGCTCCCATGCCTTCTGAGTACCCACCTCGATACCGGACTTGCCGTTCACCACGATGATAGCCGCGCCTGCCGCGCTGACTGCCTCCTCAGCCTCTCCTACGAAATCAAAATAGCCGGGAGTGTCGATCACATTGATCTTACAACCCTCCCATTCGATGGGAATCACGGATGCATTGATCGAAAACTTACGCTTCTGTTCCTCTTTGCCATAGTCGCTCACGGTATTGCCGTCTGGAACCCGGCCCATTCTGGATGTAATTCCGGACAGATACGCAAAAGCTTCCGCCAGGCTGGTCTTACCGCTACCGCCGTGTCCCAGCAGCACCACATTACGAATCTTGTCAGTTGTGTAAACTTTCATTTGACTTTCCTCCAATTTTTATGTAATTTGGGTGTTTTGACATGATAATGACAAGTGATTCAATTCCCATAGGTCTATTTTACTAGAACGGACACATTTTTACAAGCAAATATTATCATTTCACTTGAATTTTATGATTGTTAATATTCTGTTCACAGGTGGAATTCCATTTTCCGCTTCTGCACGGAAGAGTCTGATCCCCTGCGGGACGCCGCTCCCATACAAATTTCTATTGATTTTCACACACTAAAGTGTTATTGTGTAACAGTAAATATAATAACCAGGAGGTATCGCCATGTCTCATTTAACCTGCGGCTTTATCGGGCTGGGCCTGATCGGAGGCTCCATCGCCAGAGCCCTGAAGGAAAATGTTCCGCATACAAAGATCATTGCATATGATATCAACCGGGAAGCGCTCTCCCTTGCGAGAAAGGAAGCGGTTGTGGATATGGCCGCTGATGCCGTCGACGGCTCTTTTTCGGAATGTGACTATATCTTCCTGTGCGCCCCTGTGAAAAAAAACGACGGAAATCTGGCTGCCGTAAAAAAAGTCATGAAAAAGGACTGTCTGCTCACGGATGCAGGCAGCGTAAAGACGGGCATCCACCAGGCGGTCCATGAGGCCGGACTGGACGAATGCTTTATCGGCGGACATCCCATGGCCGGAAGCGAGCGGGTGGGATTTCTGAATTCCAAAGCTGCCCTTCTGGAAAATGCCTACTATATCCTGACCCCTACCTCCTCCGTATCCGCCGAAAAGCTGGACAGGTATCGGACTCTGGTAACCGGGATGCGGGCCATTCCGCTGATCCTGGATTACCGGAAGCATGACTACATAACCGCCGCCATCAGCCATCTGCCCCATGTCATCGCAGCCTCCCTGGTGAATCTGGTTCGGGAAAGTGATTCCGAAGACGGTATCATGAAAATGGTAGCTGCCGGGGGCTTTAAGGACATCACCAGGATCGCATCCTCTCAGGCCGGTATGTGGCAGCAGATCTGTCTGGCAAATGGGGAAAATATTTCTTCTCTGTTATCTGATTACATAAACGAATTGACGAATTTCCGTAGTTTTATAGACAACAAAGCAGAAGAAGAGCTTTACAGCCGGTTCGAAAATGCCCGTATTTACCGGGATTCTTTCATCAATGCCTCCAGCGGTCCTATCAAGCGTTCTTTTGGCATCAGCGTGGAAATCCCCGACAGGTCGGGCGCTCTGGCGCATATCGTCACACTGCTGGCGCAGAAGGGGCTCAATATTAAGAATATCGGAATCACCCACAACCGGGAGTCGGACGACGGCGTCCTGAAAGTGGAATTTTATGATGAAAATGCCATGATGTCGGCGGTTACGGTACTGAGCGGTTCCGCGTATGCGGTGCATGTCCGTTCCTGAACCTGATCATGGCAGGTCTAAGGCATACTTTTCTTCTTTGTACTGTGTCTCCGGCAAAGTCCCCATGAAACCATGCAGAAAAGCATGCCAAAGACACCGCCGCCGGTGTCGAGCAGCACATCCGCAAAGCTCGCGCACCGTCCCGGCACAAAGTACTGGTGAAATTCGTCCCCCGCGGCGGACAGAAATACCCATGCGGCGGTCAGGATATACAGCCGCTTTCCCCGGGATATCCACTGACTCCATAATGTATATACCAGCACTCCCATACAGGCATACTCGGAGAAATGCGCCAGCTTCCTCAGCGGATATTCAAACCATCCTGCCACCTCCGCTTCCTTTGCCTCATTCCAGCGGGAACCTGACAGCCAATTGAGGAATCCCACGCACTTTTCCGAAATCATCCTGCTCAAAGAGCCTGATTCCCCGCCTTCCTGAGCGGAAAAGCTGAAAATCAGGCTGTAAAGCGCTCCCAGCAGGACTGCCGCAGCAAACGTCACCAACAGCCTGCGCAGCATAAGCCTGTCACGAAACAGGGACTTTTTCTGTTTTTTACTCTTCATTGACTGTCTGATACACTTCTATCCTTGCAGAATCCATCTCCGGCATGCCGATAAAGATGGCGCCGTATCCATAAACGCCCCCCTTCAGTTCAATCCTGACGATCTGCAGAAACGCATGGAGCACCTCCTTGGTCCAGATGGTCAGATACGCCTCATACACTTCTCCGATCTGCAGCGGCTCATTACATTCAAAGCCCACACCTTCCTTGGATATATCCGTAATATTGATGGTCACTTCGTTTCCGCTGTTGCCGTCCAGTCTCTTGATCACAAGCTTGGAGTCCAGATCTGTCCTTTTGTTCTTTCTTCTATCCTGCTGCATATTCCAATCTCTCCTTTGCCGGTGAAGTTATCCCTCACCAAGAATACATTAAGTATATCATTTTTCCGCCTTTATCACAAGACGTTATGGAGATTTTTTACCACTTTGTACGGGAAGTCAAATGTGTGATTTTGTGTCACAAAATAAGCATGGCATCCCCAAAGCTGAAAAAACGATACCGCTCCCTGATCGCCTCCTCATAAGCCTTCAGCACGTTCTCCCGGCCGGCCAGTGCGGAAACCAGCATGACCAGAGTGGATTCCGGCAGATGAAAGTTGGTGATCAGCCCGTCCAGGACTTTGAAACGATAGCCGGGATATATAAAAATGTCCGTATCCCCGCTGCCTGAACGTACCTTTCCCATGCCGTCCGAGGCACTTTCCACAGTCCTGCAACTAGTGGTACCCACGCAGATCACGCGGCCTCCCTCCGTTTTCGTCCTGTTGATCACCTCCGCCGCTTCCTCAGATATCTGAAAATATTCCGAGTGCATATGATGCTCCAGTACATTCTCTTCCTTCACGGGTCGGAACGTTCCCAGCCCCACATGCAGCGTCACATAAGCGATCCGCACACCCTTCGCCTCAATCTCTCCCAGAAGCTCCTTCGTGAAGTGAAGTCCCGCAGTCGGCGCTGCGGCAGAACCTTCATATCTGGCATAAACCGTCTGATATCGGTTCTTATCCTGAAGTTTGTGAGTAATATAAGGCGGAAGCGGCATCTCTCCCAGCGCATCCAACACCTCTTCGAAGACACCGTCGTATTCAAATTGTATCAGGCGGTTGCCTTCCTCCACTGTCTCCAGCACCCGGGCTTTCAGCAGACCGTCTCCGAAAGTAAGCCTTGTTCCGGGACGGCACTTTTTCCCGGGCTTCACCAGTGTCTCCCAGACATCGCCGGCATTGCGCTTTAACAGAAGCACCTCCACGTGGGCCCCTGTCTCCTCCCGCTCTCCCAGGAGCCTGGCCGGAATAACCTTGGTATTGTTCAGCACCAGACAGTCGCCCGGACGTAAAAAAGATTCCACATCGCGAAATACACAGTGGGATATTGCCCCGGTGTGCTTATCCAACACCAGAAGCCTGCTGGAAGAACGATCCTCCAGCGGGTCCTGCGCGATCAGCTCCTGGGGCAATTCGAAGTAAAAATCCTTTTTCTTCAGTTCGGACGGCGCATTCTCCGTCCGAACTGCTTTTGCACTGTCGGGCTGTCCTGTCTGCCCTTTCACTGCATGTCCTGACGGTATCCCGTCCGATATTCCGGCACCCATTACATTGACGCTCCTTCTACAAAAGCTTTATAGCCGCGGTAGGTTTCATATACATCCGCCTTGCTGGTAGCTTCCCAGGGCGCATGCATGTTCAGTACAGGCACGCCGCTGTCGATGACATTCATGCCGTATACGGCCAGAATGTACGCGATGGTTCCGCCGCCGCCCACATCTACCTTGCCAAGCTCTGCCGTCTGCCAGAGAATCCCCTTATCATCCATGACTTTGCGCAGATGCGCCATGTACTCCGCATTGGCGTCATTGGAACCGGATTTTCCTCTGGAACCGGTGAATTTGTTGAATACCATGCCCTTCCCCAGGAAAGCGGCGTTTTTCTTCTCAAAGCAGGAAGCGTAAGAGGGGTCATAGCCTGCGCTGACATCGGATGAAAGCATGCAGCTGTGCGCCAGACATCTCCTCAGGTTCAGTTCGCTGTACTCATCGTTTAAGTTCATCACCTCTGCCACTGCGTTTTCAAAGAAATGAGAATTCATTCCCGTGGCGCCCACGGAACCGATCTCTTCCTTGTCCACAAGGATGCAGCACATGGTGCGCTCCGTCTCCTTTACATCCAGCATGGCACGCATGGAAGTAAATGCGCAGACCCTGTCGTCCTGGCCGTATGCAAGGATCATGCTTCTGTCAAAGCCTGCTTCCCTGGCCTTTCCGGCAGGCACGATCTCCAGCTCCGCAGAGAGGAAATCCTCTTCTTCGATGCCGTAGGTTTCCTTCAGGATATCCAGGATTCCCGCCTTTACGGCTTCCTTTGCCTTCTTCTTATCCTCTTCGGTCTCTTCTTCCTTCTTTTCCCCGGCTTCGATATGAATGGGTCTGCTGCCCACGATCAGATCAAGGGCTTCGCCTTCGATCACCTGCGCGGCTGTCTTTTTCATCTGCTCCGCGGCCAGATGAATCAGCAGATCAGACACGAAAAATACCGGGTCATCCTCATTGTCTCCGATATTGAGTTCCACAATGGTGCCGTCCTTCTTCACCACTACCCCGTGAAGCGAAAGGGGAATGGCAACCCACTGATACTTCTTCACACCACCGTAGTAGTGTGTGTCCAGATAGGCCAGACTGCTGTCCTCGTAGAGAGGGTTCTGCTTGACATCGATCCTGGGGCTGTCAATATGGGCGCCCAGAATATTCATCCCTTCCGTCATGGGCTTTTCGCCGATCTGAAACATGGCGATGGACTTGTTCATGCACACACTGTACACCTTGTCGCCCTTCTGAAGCTTTGCGCCGCTTTCGATCAGGCTCTCAAGCTCCCGATAGCCTTCCGCTTCGATGGTGTTCACGATGGTGTCGATGCACTCCCGCTCTGTCTTTCCGTTGTCCAGGAAATCCCTGTACTCCTGATTCAGCGCCTCCAGTTCCTTCAGCTGCGCCGCGTCATAGGTCTCCCAAGTTACTTTTCTTTCCATTTCCGTTTCCTTTCTTATACCCTTGAGCATATTCATTTGCCGCTTTCTGCCATGCCGCAGATACGCTTATTCGTTATGCTTTTGCGTCAGCAAATGTTTTCAACTGTGCGTATACACATTAAAGATTTGAGCAGAATATACTCACAAGCGATGAAACTTGCCACAATGTCCCCGGCATCTTTCGCTCGTGAGTCGGGATGCATGGCAAGTTTCAATGATCGTCAGTATAAATTCCGCTCAAATCCCGAATATGGTCATTTTACCACAACTGTATTTAATTTCAAGTCTTTTGACAAACAAATTATACGTTTATCAAGTGCAGAAGTCTTTGCCGTTCCACATAAAGCGTCTGTACGCTCCGGCTCCCTGCGCCTTCTCCAAAACAGCCTGTCTCTGGACTATTGCCTTTCACTGGCCAGCCTTCTGTTTACCGACTCGAAATACTGGTTCAGATACGCGCCGATGAGAATGATATACATACAGAAATACATCCACAGCAGCACAATGATGATAATGGAAAGGCTGCCGTAAATGCCGTAGGAATTGCCGTAAGTCACATAATAGGAAAACACCCATGAAAAAATACTCCAGCCCACGGCTGAAAAAACGGCGCCGGGTATCTGCTCCCGGAACGCCAGCTTTTTGTCCGGCACATAGGCGTACACCGCCGCGAACAGCACGGAAAGCACCGCCCACACAAACAGAAAACGGAAGTTCATCGCAAAGGAAACCACCCTCTGCAGCTGCGGGATCCGATGCAATGCCAGCGTCACCAGCTGGTCTCCGAACACCATGACAAACAGCGACAGAATGACTACGACCAACATGACTACCGTATAAAAGGAAGCTATGATGCGCAGCACAAAGTAATTCCGCTTTTCCTCCACACCATTCACGGAATTCAGTCCTTTCATAAGCGCCATTACGCCTTTCGCTGCCGACCAGACAGTGGCGATCAGCGCAACGGACAGAATGCCCGCCGATTTGTCATAGACCTCCGAGATCAGACTTTCCGCCAGCGGATCGATCTGGTCCGGCAGAAAGTCAGTCACCAGCTCCACCAGATTCTCCTCCGTCAGCGGGGTGTAGGGAATGATGGTGCAGATCATGATCAGCATGGGCACCACCGACAGGAAAAAGAAGAAAGCGGTGCTGGCCGCATAGGTACTGATATCCTTTTTTTTCATTTTCGCAGAGAAATCTCTTATTATCAGGTATAACTTCCAAACCACGTAAAACTGCTCCTACTCGTATATATTTTCGATCCTGCAATTCTCATAGAAATACAGCAGTATCTCGCCGGCGGAATAGCCGCTGGCCGCCATGGCCCTGGCGCCGTTCTGGCTCATGCCCACTCCATGGCCGAATCCGCCGCCAGTCAGAGTATATCCTATCACATTTCCGTTCTCTTTTCCAGCCTCTATGATGAAAAAACCGCTGGGAAGCAGATTCGCGCTAGCCACCCGGCTGCCGTCCTGCCGCACCACATCCGCCCTGCCGTCATTTAGCACGTACCTGATATTGTGTTCGGATATGACTTTGATCTTCTGTGAGCCGGCCTCTATCACCAGTTCGTCCGCCACGCCGCCGCTGCCCCGCTTTTCTATGTATATATCCGTGATATCGTTGAGGCTGTCGATGGTTTCGCTGACATATGCCCCGTCCTTCCAGGTCAGGACCAGTTTGCTGTTAGCCGCATAACGCTTCTGAAGTGTCTCCAGCATATGCTCTTTGTCCAGCTCTTCCGCCTGGTAAGTCCAGCGGTACCAGCCCTCCCCGGATTCGAAATCATCTTCATTGACGGAAGAAATAAAGGCTGAAAAAGCGGCCTCATCCCTCAGCAATTCCCCGATATCAGCCGTCGTATTGCCGTCATTTTCCGCCTGTCCGGCCGCGTCGGCACCACTTCCGCCATTCTCCGGCCCGTCGGCTGTTGGCCCGTCTCCTTCCGCTCCAAAACCGCCGTCTTCCCCCTGAGAAGCCGCATTTGTGGCATCACCGCCTCCCTCCGCCCGGGAAGCGGCAGCCAGCGCCTCCGCAAAAGCGGTCCGGCTCAGGGATTTCCCTCTCAGATATGTCAGTGCGGGCGCCGCCTCCGTCTTCCATACATTGGCATCGCTGCCCACTCCGCAGGAAGTGGAGTAATAATAGGTTCCCGCCAGGCCCCCGTTCTCCGTGCGGAGCAGCTGGCCGTAGGTTTCCTTCACCGCTGTGGTGGTACTCTCCTGCTCCAGGATATTGTTATACACCTGATAAGACGTGCTGTCATCCACATGGGCGCCGTACCGGGGATAGCCCGCATGCTCCATATGACCGTAAGCATAGGTCCTGGCGCAGACAGCCTGGGCTTTCAGGGCCTCAAAAGGGTATTTCGCCGGCATCTCACTGGGCACCACACTGTAGAGATATTCCTCCAGCAGCACCTCATTGACCGCCACGATGCCGTCCTCCGTCCTTAAGAATTCCATCTGCCCCCGGTAGGAAGGCGTCCCCTGGCTGCGGTTGCAATTTTTAAAAATAATCTTTCCCGTCAGCACATCCGGCACGATCCTGACCCGCTCTGTCTCAAAATAGCTGCTGTCATAACCGAATTCCAGCTCTTCTCCCGCACCGTGGGCCTCCTGCTTCTGATCGTCATAGGAGCCGTAAACCACCGTAAAACCCGTGTCGCAGGTAACCACAGGCGCATCGTGGAAGCTGCCGCTGTAATCCGAGGCCCGTATCAGCACGCGGATGTATTCCATGGCCTCTTCCTTCACCATCAAAACCGCGCAGATTTCCCCGTTTTCCATACATAGATCCGTAAAATCATATCCGAAACGCAGATCATCCGCAGTACACATTTCCAGACTGTCATAGAGACGGTATCCCCTGTAATCTGCCGCCAGAGGAAGCTTTCCGTATCCCTCCACCTCGATTCCCGCCTCATCAGCGCCTAAAATCTTTCCGTTTATCTTCTCTTGCTTCACTTCCACGGAAGTGACCGTCCCGTCTGTCAGTTCCACGTCCGCCACCTGCTCCCTTACGGAAAAGTCCGGAAGTCCTGCCGATCCATTCTCCCCCGCGGCACCGTCAGATGCCTGGCTGCCGTTTATCCCTTCCCCGGCCGCGCCGCCCTCCCCGACGACAGTACCGCCCTCCGCTTCCTCCGTCCCGAAAGTCTCCTCTGCCGCCTGCGCACCCCAGGGATACCGCTCGCTCTGCCCGTCCCTGAAAATCATCAGTCCCTCCGCATCCGCCTCCATGATCCACACATTCGTCAGAAGCTGGACCACAGGAATATGGGGCTTCGGCGTGGGCACGGGAACCTCATCCTCATCCCCTTTCTGTATCAGAAGCAAAACCAGCTTTCCCGCCAGAAGGATCACCAGCAGCAATATCCCCAACATACAGATAAAGGCCTTCATCTGCATCCTCTGCGACCTGTTCAGATTCCATCTGTCTCTATCCAAATCCTCTTCCCTTTACCGTGAATGCCCACTGAGATCCAGGTGCCCATACTGCCAGCCCCCCGAACCATGTATACACGCTTCCCGGTAAATCCCTCCTCTCAATTTCTGTCCTCTTCCCCGGCGTTCTTTCAGACCAACCATACAAATCAGGTATAATCCGTTATACTTCAGACCGCCAGGATTTACAGTGATGGCTCCGGAAAAGTACCTGGCTGGCGGTCTGCAGTCGGATTGTACTGCAAATCAATATATGAAAAATTCTGTAAGTTTAAAAGAGCAGCCCTAAAGGACTGCCCTCTTCTTCTGTATTATACGCCCAAAATGCCGCCTTCTGCTCTCTGACTCCTAGCAATGCTAGGTGGGTAACCGCAACCGAAGCTTTTGCCTTCCCTTCCAATCCTCCACCAAAGTGCAGTGAGGGCTTGACAGCCACTTGGCAATGTAGGAATCCCGTTTAAAGTAGCGTAGGTTCAAAATAAACAAAAGTTATCGCACATCTCAGGCTAAAATTATTATAACAAAAAGCTTGTAAAAATACAACTGTATTTTTTTCCAAATTTTGTTGTCGAATTTTGCAGGCATCCCCGCAATACAGGCAGTTTTTTTGATACTTTTTCCTGTTCCGGTCCAATTTCCGCCAAATTACGTCTCAGAAGGCTCTCCAGGGATTCCGACATGATCTGCGGATGCCTTCCGGGTCCTTCATCAGTTTCTCTTTCCTGTCCACGGAAGCGGACGGATGGTTATAAAGTTCCGTAAGCACGAGGAAAGTTCCACCTCCACGTTCAGAATACTGAAGAGGAACTGCCGCAGCGCGTCTGCAGTTCTTCCCAGCGCTTATCCACTTCTTTCTGGAATTCTCCGATCAGCTCTTCATTCTCAGGCTTGAACAAATGGCGGAAGCGACGCTGGGAACGCAGAAATTCTTCAATGGGCAGCTTCTTTTTCGGTTCGTAGCTCAAGCTCCACTTTCCGTCTGCCACCTCATACAGCGGCCAGTAGCAGGTATCAATCGCCTTCCTGCAGATGTTCATAAGTTCCGAAGGCTCATACCCCCAGCCTCTGGGACAGGGCGCAAGAATATTCAGGAAAGCAGCCCCCGGGGTATAGATCGCCTTCTCCGCCTTCGTGTGCAGATCCTTAAAATTATTGGTAAAAGCGGTCTGACCCACATAGGGAATATGGTGCTCTGCCATAATCGCCGCCAGGTCTTTCCTCACCTGTACTTTGCCCATGGAAACTTTTCCCGCAGGCGTGGTAGTAGTATCCGCATACCGGGGCGTGGCGGATGAACGCTGGGTTCCGGTGTTCATGTAAGCGCCGTTGTCATAGCATACATACACCATGTCATGCCCCCGCTCCATGGCGCCTGACAGGGACTGAAAGCCGATATCATAGGTCCCGCCGTCACCGCCAAACGTAATGAATTTATAGTCCTCCTGAATCTTCCCCTTCTTTCTCAGGACTCTGTACGCCGTCTCTACGCCGGAAAGCGTAGCACCCGCATTTTCAAAGGCATTATGGATGTAACTGTCCTCATATGCCGTATAGGGATACATAAAGGAAGAAACCTCCAGGCATCCTGTGGCATTGCCTATCACTGCCCTGTCTCCCTCATGCAGCGCCCGCAGCACGCCCCGGACCGCAATGGTTCCGCCGCAGCCTGCGCACATCCTGTGTCCCGGCGCCAGACGCTCCGGTTTATTCATGATCTCTTTAAAGTTATATGCAGCTTCCATACCCTGCTCCTTCACAAAATATCCGCCTTCTTCTGCTGGTTGGCAAATTCACCCCATTGCCATCACATTATGGCGGAATTACAATTGTATACCATTTGCAGCACACTAAATTTATACTCAGGACTGCCGGAATTCGCCAGTCTGCCCACGGCAAACATATGTTCTGCAGTCTTATGGGGCAGTCGCATTCGGGCACTGAGATACGGGAATGCAGTCACTGTTTCGTGAAAATCTCAAATTATGTGCTTTTAATCTTTCATACGACAGCCTGCTGCTGCAGTTTACTGCAAATTTCAGCGGCTGCGCAGCCCTATGTATTCGTACATATCCGTGATCCTATGCTCTGCCGCGATTCTTTCCAGCTTCTCATAAACCTGACAGAAATCTTCCACCGTGATATCTCTGCCGCCCAGTCCGTAAAAGTAGTTCACGGCCTCCGCCCCGGCCCTGGCCTGATAGAGCGCCGCCCGCACCTCCGCGCCCAAAGGTCCTCCCGTAGCGGAAAACATTTCCGAACGGTCCAGGATCGCAACAGCCTTTACATGTGCCAGCGCCGCCGCAATTTCCTCCTCAGGGAAAGGCCGGAATACCCTGATCTTCAGCAGACCCACTTTCTTTCCGGTAGTATTCCGGATCTGGTCGACGGCCGCCTTGCAGGTTCCCGCCGCCGAACCGATAATGACGACCGCTGCTTCCGCATCTTCCAGGCAATAGCTTTCAAAAAAGCCGTACGCTCTGCCCGTCATGGCGCGAAACCGCTCTGCCACTTCCAGTATCACTCTCCTGGCATTGACCATGGCCTGGCGCTGTCCCCGCTTTGTCTCCATATAATAGCCGGATACGGCATAAGGCCCCACCGCCAGAGTCTCATCCGGATTCAGGAGATAATGTTTTGGTTCCCGCTCTCCCACGAATTTCTTTACCAGTTCGTCCTCCACCAGCAGAATATTCTCAACCCCATGGCTGGTGATAAAACCGTCCTGGCAGATCATCACCGGAAGCATCACATCCGGATGCTCCGCTATCGGGTAAGCCTGCAGAAAATTATCATAAGCTTCCTGATTGGATTCCGCGTAGATCTGTATCCATCCGCTGTCCCTGGCCCCCATGCTGTCGGAATGATCCGCATTGATATTGATGGGGCCGGACAGAGCGCGGTTTACCAGAGCCAGTACAACAGGCAAACGGTTGGAAGCCGCCACATACAATTCCTCCCACATCAGGGCCAGTCCGCAGGAGGATGTGGCCGTGAGGGTCCTTGCCCCCGCTGCCGAAGCGCCTACCGCTGCGCTCATGGAGCTGTGCTCGCTTTCCACGGGAATGAATTCCGTGTCAATCTCTCCGTTTGCAATGTAATTGGCCACATATTGAGGAATCTCCGTGGAGGGCGTAATGGGAAACGCCGGCATCACATCCGGATTGATCTGTCTGATGGCATAGGCCACTGCCTCATTGCCGGATAAACGTTCTCTAACAGCCATTTATTTTCCCTCCCTCATGGTGATCGCTCCAAATGGGCATACTTTGGCGCATATGCCGCAGCCCTTGCAATGGTCATAGTCAAATTCCGTGCGCAGCTTATCCTTTACCGGAATGGAAGAATCCGGGCAAACCGGCGTGCATAAAAGGCACTGCCTGCATTTCTCCTGATCCCACACCGGTGTGGAAGTACGCCATTCCCCTGTACAAAACTCCCTGGAGGTAGCCGCCTGGAAAATCTGATTGCCCTCCGTTATGTCCTGCCAGGGGGTGTTTTCGTTTATCTTTTCACTTATCATGATCTTTCCGCCTTTCTTTTCGCACTGAAACCAGCCTCGCTTTGCCCGGTAAAATTCTGGCCGCAGCAAGCTGCAGGGTATTAAACCCGTGAAAGATTAAAATAGCTGCATTCCGTTCACGCTTCGACCCTGGCGATTTCCTCAAAGGCAAGCTCCAGAGCCTTCATATTTCCGTCGATAACTTCCGGCTTCTTTGCAAATTTATGCTGAAAAGAAGCTTCCATCTCTCTCATGAAAGCATCCTGCTCCATGGCGCCGGAAACCGCCACCACTGCAGCCAGCATGGGAGAATTGGGATAATTTTTCCCCAGGGCTTTCATGGAAATATCTTTTGCGTTCAGTGTATAGACTGCGCCTTTGTAGTCATGCAGCAGGGGAAGCAGTTCTTCCTTTTCTTTCTCCGTATTGATAATGACGGCCCCGTCTTCCTTCAATCCATGGGTTACATCCGTACTCTCCAACAGCCCGTCATCTACTACAACCACATAGTCCGGTGAATAAATATTGGAATGAACCGTAACCGGCTCCCCGCTGATGCGGTTGTAAGCCGTAATCGGCGCTCCCATGCGCTCCGGTCCGTATTCCGGAAAACCCTGTACAAATTTTCCTGCCTTGAACGCTACGTCTGCCAGCAGAAGCGCCGCGGTCTTGGCTCCCTGTCCCCCTCTTCCGTGCCATCTGATTTCCATTGTGTTTTTCATATTCATGCCTCCTGATTTTGGTTCCGCATATTCCCGCTCCGTCCAAACTCCAGGATCCGTGACCGTTCCGGGTTCTGTCCGGGCCATATGCTGTGATTTCGGTTCAATCAATCATCTCATATGCATTATGCCGGCCCGTGCGGTGATCCCCACAAAAAACGGCCTCCACCGCAAACGGTAGAAGCCTTATTTTCCTTCTTATCCCATCTACGACATACCAACATATGCGTCCTCTTTTACGGAAGGAACCCGTCAGCATCTACTTGCATACCTGCTTTGGTGCTGCAACTCAGGAGGGATTTTCCATATATCCTACTCGTACCGCTTCTCAGCTTGCGCGGCTCTCTGTGACATTTCGAAAATATGTACTTGCTCCGTCATCGTCTTTTAAATTGATGGTATCCATTTTAATCATAATTAACTGCTTTGTCAACAATTTTTGATTATTTTTTCAAATTCCTTTTTCTGCGTATCCCGATCTATACCATTTTGCCTGCTCCCTCCATATCCGGGCATATTCTCCTCCGGCGCTTTTCAGTTCCTCATGGGTGCCGCATTCCACCACCTTGCCCTCCTTCATGACCACAATCTTATCCGCATGCCGGCAGATTCCCACCCTGTGGGAGATGACCACAGAAGTCCTTTCCTGAATCAGATTTAAGAATCCTGTGAGGCAGACCTCCCTGCGAAAGGCCTATAAGCAATGGCTCTTATCCGGAGGCATCCCCGGTACGGGAAACGGACTTTTTCTGTTGCCGTGAATCCCCTTCTGGCTCAGGCCTTCCAGCGGGTCCGTACCTGCTGAATCATACCTGGCCAGACCAGTCATCCTGTCTGTCTTACGATCACTCAGCACGCGATTTATGTGACCTGTTTTTGCTCTGTACTATTATAGAATTTCTCATTTTCTTTGTTTTTAATTCTAAAATTATATAGAATAAATCTAGCTTCCATAAAGTTCCGCAGTGAACAAGGAAGTATCTGGAAATAACCGCTACAAGTTTAAAGCTGTTTTTCAAGTATTTCAGGGCTTTTTCCTGGAGAAGCTGCAGCAGTTGTTTTCCGGCAATTCCCAAGAGAAACATGACAAAAGGACTGACTGTAAATGAGAAAAATAGGAGAAACCATCATGAAACTGCGTACGGAAAAAGGCCTGAGGCAAAAAGACTTATCAGCCATTTTAAGCCTTTCCCCCAGCAGTATATCCAACTATGAAAAAGATGAATACTGGCCTGACCTGAACACCATCTGCAAAATGGCTGACTATTTTAATGTAACCACAGATTATATTCTTGGCCGTACCGAATACCGCTGTCCGCCTGAAATCCTGGACAAATATGTCACAAAAGATTATATGATTCATAATATCGTAAACACATTGCTGACACTTGACTCAGACTCCATAAACGCGGCTGTAAACTACGTAAATTACCTGAAAGAAAACCACAACAAGGTCATGGTAAAACCCACGGCCGGCAGGCCCGAAAATGTCCGGAAGACTTCCGCTCACCCCGGACAGCATCAAAAATCATCAAAAAACAACAAAACGACGGGGACATAAATTTCCTGAAGCCCCGCCGTTTTTTTCTGTACTATTTCTCCACAATATTCTGCAGCCACACACCCTTTTTCACCAGCACAAATCCTATGGCGCATTTAATCCAGTCCGCTATCTGGACCATTGCGAAGATAGCGATCACCGGTATGGTGGTCAGGCGGCTCAATCCATATGCCACCGGCACGCTGACACACCACACGAATACGCTGTCAAACAGGAATGTTACCACTGTCTTTCCGCCTGAGCGCAACGTAAAGTAAGCCGCATGCATGAAAGCCGCCTGGGGCATGAACAGCGCCTGCGCCAGAATGAACTGTACTGCCACAGCCTTAACCTCATCGCTGGTCTTGTAGATCCGGGGAAACAGAGGCGCGATCACGGCCATCAGCAGAGCCACACCCACACAGCAGAAGACGGAAAACGCAATGATCTTATTATCCGTATCCCGCGCTTCCTCCATTTTCCCCGCGCCAAGAAGCTGCCCGATGATAATGGCAACCGCATCCCCCATGGCTATAAACACTACGTTAAACACATTATTGATAGTATTCGCGATATTCAGCCCGGCAATGACGCTTAAGCCTCTGATGGAATAGCACTGGACGAGCATTGCCATGCCCGCAGACCACAGCGTCTCGTTAACCAGCAGCGGCGCTCCCTTGATAAAATATTTCCCCGCCAGATGCGTCGGTACCTTCCATGTAGAATACACCCCTGCTATGTACGGATTCTTCTCCTTATGTCCATGGGTCCATACAATGACGATCCCCGCTTCCACATACCTGGACACCACCGTGGCGATCGCCGCTCCTGTTACACCCAGCGCCGGCAGTCCCATCCTGCCGTAGATCAACAGATAATTCAGGCACAGATTTACGATCACAGCCGCGATTCCCGCTTTCATGGGAAGCACGGTCTCGCCGCACTCGCGCAGTGTGCTGACATAGATCTGCACTGCCATAAAAGCCGGAAGTCCCAGAAGCATCACCTGCAGATAGCTCCGACCGTAATGGAGAGCGGCTTCCAGATCCCCGCCGTCACTGCCGCCGCTTAAGTACATCTGGATCAGACTCCCGCCTGCAGACAGCAAAAGTGCCGCAGCACCTGCCGTCAGGATCAGAGCCATCCAGAATTTATACCGGAAAGTCTGACGAATCCCTTCATTATCCTTCTGCCCGAAATACTGCGCCGTAAAAATCCCTGCCCCGGCCAGGCCTCCGAAGACGCAGAGATAATACACCATCAACAACTGATTCACAATGGCTACTCCTGACATCTGTTCCGTCCCCACCTGACCTACCATGATATTGTCCAGCAGGCCCACGAAATTCGTGATGCCATTCTGGATCATAATGGGAACCGCCACCGCCAGAACCATCCTGTAAAAAGCCTTATCCCCGATAAACTTCCTTCCTGTCCTTACTGACATACCTTCCTCTTTCCTCCTTCACCCGGCTCATATCCCTCCCTGATCTTGCCGCAGTTCCACTATTATACCGCATTCCTCTGTAAATGCAATGCTTTTTTCGCAAATCCAGAAGCTTTTGCATATAACGCCCGTCTCCGACGATGCCTCTCTGGCATCCCTGCCCCGGGTCCGGCGATGTCCCTTCTTCCCCTTTGCTGCCTTCTGTGCTGCCAGAGGCTTCCTCCTCTATCTCCACTTTTATGGCTGCAGCTCTGCCGGATGCTCTCCAGTTCCTCCTCCAGTTCCTCCTCCGACATGGAATACTGATTGATTTTCACATATCTAAACATATATAAGCACAATTGCGCACATAAAAAAACGGCAGACAAACCATCCACCGTTTTTCCTTCTGCTTTGATCCGTTATTCCAGGGTCCGTTATGCGAGAGTCTCCGTATTTTTGCCACCAAGAAAAACAGTACTGTCCGCCCTGGTCTCCGCCCTGAGCCATTCCCGCTCATCCTCATTCAGATAAGGAGACAGTTTCTCAAATACCTCCCTCTGGTATGCGTAGAGATATGCCCTCTGGGTCTCCGTCATATACTTCTCGTCGATGGCTTCCATATCAATGGGCACCCAGGTCAGCGTTCTGAAATGCATGAATTGTCCGTATTCGTTTTTCACATCTTTCTCCACCACCATCACATTCTCAATGCGGATACCGTGGCTTCCTTCTATATAGATGCCGGGTTCATTGGTAATGTCCATGCCCTCTTCCAGAACCGCCTCCGGCCTGCCCTCAGCATACTGCCAGGAAAGCCCCTGGGGCCCCTCATGCACATTCAGGATATAGCCCACGCCATGACCGGTGCCGCATTTATAGTCCAGTCCGATATTCCAGACAGGCTGACGCGCCAGGATATCCAGATTCCTTCCCGTACAGCCGTAAAGCCACCTGGCATTGGTCATCTGAAGCATACCTGCAGCCACTGCGGTATAATGCATCCTGACCTCATCGGAGACAGGCCCCAGCGCTATGGTCCTGGTCACATCCGTGGTGGCGCCCAGATACTGTCCGCCGGAATCCACCAGGAACAGCCCTTCCGGCGCGAGCACCGCATGGCTCTCCGGTGTGGCCTCGTAGTGCATCATGGCCGCATTAGCCTGATAGCCGCCGATGGTAGGGAATGAAAGCCCCAGGCACTCCGGAATCTCCCTGCGCAGCGCCTCCAGCTTATCCGCGGCTGTAATCTCCGTGATCTCCATTTTGCCGATGTTTTTCTTCAGCCAGTAAATAAAACGGGTCAGCGCCACACAGTCCTTGAGATAGAACTTCTCCATATTGGCCAGCTCCACAGGATTTTTGATGGCCTTCAAAAGCTCCGTGGGATTTTTCTTCTCCACAAGAGTCTGTTTCCCGGCCAGTGTCTTGTACAGGCAATAGCTGCAGTATCTGTCATCCACCAGGATTTTTCCCTCTGCGGGAAGATCCTGAAGATACGCTACAATATGGTCGTATTCCTCCACCTGAATGCCTTTTTGATCCAGATAAGTCTTCACACTGTCACCCAGTGCCCGCTTCTGAATAAACAGCACGGTGCTGTCCTTCGTCAGGTATCCGTAGGAAATGGCAACCGGATTGCATTCCACATCACAGCCCCGGATATTGAAAAGCCACATCAGATCATCCAGCTTCGTCAGAAGGAAGCGGTCTGCCCCCTCCTTCTCCAGCTTCTCCATCACGTCGCCGCGCTTCTCTTCAAAGCTTCTGCCTGCAATCTCCTCGTCCAGAACGGTGACCTGTCCCGCAGGAAACGCAGGCCTGCCCGTCCAGATGCTGTCGGACAGATCCTTGTCATATCGGATGGAAATCTGTTTGTCTGCCAGCTTTTTCTCGTATTCTTTTCCGGCCTGAACGGAGATCACCCTGCCGTCAAAGCCCAGGGTCTGGCCCTGCTTCATATTCTTCTCCAGAAATTCCGTGATGGTGGGAACGCCCTCGTCTCTCATACGGAACAGCGTGATCGTGGTTCCCTCCAGCTCATGCTCCGCCTGGATAAAATATCTGCCATCCGTCCACAGCCCGGCGCCATCCTCCCACACCAGAAGCGTCCCGCTGGAGCCTGTAAAACCGCTGAAATATTCCCTTACCTTGAAGTAATCATTCACATATTCGGAATTGTGAAAATCCGCGGTGGGAATCATGTAATAGTCGATGCCGTTTTCCTTCATCTGCGACCTCAACGCCGCAAGTCTGCCCTGAATGATTGTGTTTTCCATTTCCTATCTCGCCTTTCTATTGTCCTGTTTATCTTGATGTATCTTTATTTACAGCTCCAGAAATTCTCTCACCACATCCTTCATTTCACCCACTTCGCACTGTCTGTCGTGCAGTACGGGTGCGGTGCGGATTTCCTCGATGGCATTGGGAACCCGGACGCCTGAAAGCTTTGACAGCTCATCAACCAGTTCAAAATCACCTTTTGCATCATATCCTGCATCAATGGCATTCATGACACTTCTGGTAAATTTATAGGGACTGGCTGTGGACGCGATAATCGTTTTGCTCTCGTCCCCTGTGTCTTTTCTGTATTTCCGGCACACGGCGGAAGCGACTGCCGTATGTGTATCGATCACATAGCCGCATTCCTTATACAGGCGGAGGATCTCCGCTTCCGTCTCTTCTTCCGTGGCGTAATTCCCATAAAAATCCCCCAGCGCAGCCTTCATTTCCTCCGTAATATCGTACCTGCCCTCACCGCTCAGCGCCGCCATCAGCTTTGCAGTCCTCTCCGGCTCATTGCCCGCGATGCGGTAAATCAGACGCTCCAGGTTACTGGAAATCAGTATATCCATTGACGGCGAAGCGGTCAGCACGAATTCCCTGTTCCTGTCATAGGTACCGGTACTGAAAAAGTCGTACAGCACCTTATTTTCATTGGAGGCACAGATCAGCTTTCCGAGGGGCAGTCCCATGTTTTTCGCATAAAATGCCGCAAGGATATTGCCGAAATTGCCCGTGGGCACTACCACGTTTACCTGCTCGCCCTCTGCAATCCTGCCTTCTCTCAGAAGTCTGCCGTAAGCATATACATAATAGCATATCTGAGGCACCAGACGGCCGATATTGATGGAATTAGCCGAGGAAAACTGATAACCCTTCCCTGCCATTTCCGATGCCAGCTCTTTGTCGGAGAAAAGCTTCTTCACACCGGTCTGGGCATCGTCAAAATTACCGTGGATTCCCACCACCAGAGTGTTTGCCCCCTTCTGGGTAACCATCTGCTTCTCCTGGATGGGGCTTACGCCGTTCTTCGGGTAGAATACAATGATTCTGGTTCCCTCCACATCCGCAAAGCCGGCCAGGGCAGCTTTCCCCGTATCGCCGGAAGTGGCTGTGAGGATGACTATCTCATTCTTTACACCGTTTTTCCGTGCAGAAGTTATCATTAAATGAGGCAGTATGGACAATGCCATGTCCTTGAATGCAATGGTAGGACCGTGGAACAGCTCCAGGTAATACGCCCCCGCCGCTTCCGCCATGGGCACTATCTCTTCTGTATCGAATTTGGAATCATATGCCCTGTCGATACAGCCTTTCAGTTCTTCCTCCGTAAAATCCGTCAGGTACAGCTTCATCACCTCATAAGCCACCTGCCGGTAGTCCATTTCCGCGAGTTGCTTTATATCCTTATCCAGAGCGGGGATATGGTCAGGCACAAACAGCCCTCCATCCTCCGAAAGTCCTTTTAGAATTGCCTGTGAAGCTTTCACCTGCGCTTCACCGCTCCGTGTACTGTGATAGAATACTTCCATACTGTTTTCTCCCTTCCTCTCTGGAATGTACTTTTTCGGCATACGCTGACCCATTCAGTCATTTCCCGTCAGGAATACGCTTTACATTCGGAGGCAATCCCTTCGCCTCCGATAAAAAGCGCGTCCCCTTGTGCCGCATTCAACTATGGGAAGCAGCATCTGCTTCCTGTAGTACGGTCCTATTTTACCATCTGCGCCCAAAGTTCGCAAGTTCTTCCTTTACCGAAAATTTCTTCGAAAAGCCCCGGGGTTCAAGCACCTTTCTGTAAATCACTCAGTCCCTGTCGGACATATTCAATATTTTACATACGATTTCGCCATTCAACGTCTGAATTTCCCTGGGCAGCATCTTCCCCGGAAATAGCAATTCCAGAGATCAAACCCCTTTTCCCACAACGGAAGCGGAAACGGGCGTCACCTGTGCGGTTGCTGATCCAATGGCTTGTCTGCATTGCAACAGCCTGCATGCAGACAAGCCATTTGCTTGCAACCGCACAGGCGGAAAACTTTTCGATATACAGCGGTTGACACTCATTTAAAAAACTCATGCCCTCCATGCACGAACAGATATGTAAGATTCCTGTCAAACCATTCCACCTTCCGGCTGTCCGCATATTTCCTCGCTACAAAGTACAGCGCTCCCTGGGAGATATCCTCCCCCATCAGCGCCCGTTCCACCGCGTTCACCGTCTCTTCGCTGACATTTACCCTGTAATAGCTTCCGTTTGATACCGGAGAAAACTGCGATACCCCCTTCTCCTTCTGGAATACCACACCGGCCACCGTATCGGGAAAGATTTCGCTGTTCAGCCGGTTCAGAACCACATTCGCCACCAGAAGCTTTCCGTCCTCGTCCTCATTGCCGGCCTCCGCCTCCACAATTCGCAGCAGCACCTCCAAATCCGTATCCGAAAGGTCATACATATACTGCTGCTCCACTACAAGAAAGCCCACGGTCCGCTGCCCGGAAACCGCCACATCCGCGATGCCAAGCCCCTTCTCTCCGTCCTCCTTTACAGCTTCCGCCTTCCCTGCCCACCCGGCTTCCAGTTCCTTAAGCCTTAGTTTCAGACTTTGCACAGGCTCCGAGCAAAGTCCCACCGCGTCCAGCTCTCTCACACACAGGACACATGCCATCAGTGTGAATGCCAATGATATCAATAGTGCCACTGCCTTTTTATACATATTCCCCAGTCCTTTCTTCACCGGACAACGACGTTTCAAAAGCCTGTCCGTTATATCAATATATGAAACAAGTCCCGAAAATATGTCTTATTCGGAATCAATCTCTTTGCTTCCGGTAAAAGGCGCGCCCTTTGCGCCGCATTCAACTATGGGAAACTGCACTTGCTTCCTAATAATATGTCTTGTTATCAGGAAACGGCAGACGGGGACGGGAAATCGGCATAGAAAAAGATGATTTTATAAAAATTTTAGTTTATAAGTTTATCCTGCTTTCTCTCTTTATTGACTTTTTAAAATCCTTATGTTAAAGTTATAATGGTTAAAACCTATGAGTTTTGCAATAAATAAATATGAAAGAAAAGAGGTAAAATGCGAGATGGCAGAAATTAATTTAAGTAAGTATGGCATCACCGGAACTACGGAAGTAGTACACAATCCTTCCTATGACATGCTGTTCGAAGAAGAGACCAAAGCAGGCCTGGAAGGCTTCGAAAAGGGACAGGAAACCGAGCTCGGCGCAGTAAATGTAATGACCGGGATCTATACAGGTCGTTCTCCCAAAGACAAGTACATCGTAATGGATGAGAATTCCAGGGATACCGTATGGTGGACCTCCGATGCGTATAAAAATGATAATCATCCCATGTCCGAGGAAGTATGGGCAACCGTAAAGGATATCGCTCAGAAGGAGCTTTGCAATAAGAGACTGTTCGTTGTAGATGCTTTCTGCGGCGCTAACGCTGATACGCGTATGGCAGTTCGTTTTATCGTTGAGGTTGCATGGCAGGCACATTTCATCAAGAATATGTTCATCCAGCCCAGCGCAGAGGAACTGGAGACTTTCGAGCCTGATTTCGTTGTTTACAACGCTTCCAAGGCAAAGGTTGAGAACTACAAGGAGCTGAACCTGAATTCCGAGACCTGTGTGGCTTTCAATATCTCCAGCCGTGAGCAGGTTATCATCAACACATGGTACGGCGGCGAGATGAAGAAGGGTATGTTCTCCATGATGAACTACTATCTGCCTCTGAAGGGCATCGCTTCCATGCACTGCTCCGCCAATACCGATATGAACGGTGAGAATACCGCAATCTTCTTCGGACTTTCCGGCACCGGCAAGACCACTCTGTCTACCGATCCCAAGCGTCTGCTGATCGGTGACGACGAGCACGGCTGGGATGACAACGGCGTGTTCAACTTCGAGGGCGGCTGCTATGCCAAGGTTATCAACCTGGACAAGGAATCCGAGCCCGATATCTACAATGCAATCAAGCGCGACGCTCTTCTGGAGAATGTTACCGTAGACGAGAACGGCAAGATTGACTTTGATGATAAGAGTGTAACGGAGAATACCCGTGTTTCTTATCCCATCAATCACATTAGCAATATCGTACGTCCCGTTTCCTCTGCACCGGCAGCCAAGAATGTGATCTTCCTGTCCGCAGATGCATTCGGCGTGCTTCCTCCCGTATCCATTCTGTCTCCCGAGCAGACACAGTATTATTTCCTTTCCGGATTTACTGCAAAGCTGGCCGGTACAGAGCGCGGCATCACAGAACCTACTCCTACTTTCTCCGCATGCTTCGGTCAGGCATTCCTGGAGCTGCATCCCACAAAGTACGCAGAGGAGCTGGTTAAGAAGATGCAGGTAAGCGGCGCTAAGGCTTATCTTGTAAATACAGGCTGGAACGGCACCGGCAAGAGAATCTCCATCAAGGATACCAGAGGCATCATCGACGCTATCCTGAGCGGAGACATCAACAATGCGCCTACCAAGAAGCTTCCTGTCTTCAACTTTGATATTCCTACGGAGCTTCCCGGCGTGGACACCAATATCCTTGACCCTCGCGATACTTATGCAAATGTAGCTGACTGGGAGGCCAAGGCAGATGATCTGGCTAACAGATTTATCAAGAATTTCGCGAAGTATGAGGGAAATGAGGCAGGTAAGGCACTGGTAGCTGCAGGTCCTCAGAAATAAGAACAGCTGAGATCATCACTGTACTGAAATATGAAAAGAAAAACCACCGGTTCTTGCAGCCGGTGGTTTTTCATGCTCACTTTTCAAAAGACTTTTATCTGGCTTTCAAATTATATGGTTTTCAAATATACATTATTTTTCCGCGAAATTGACAAAGCTGATATTCATGTTCACATAGCCCACAATGCCGTCCACAGAGCCTTCAAAGTCATACTGCCACATGGCGAACTTATAGGGATAATCAGGAACATCCGCCGTCTGGGACAGCCATACATCATAGGCTGTCAGCTTGGACATATCAATCTCCTTGATGAGCCACTCCTTATTTCCATAGATCATGGTCTTCCGTCCAGTTGCCGCGATGGTATCCAGAAAAGCCCTGGCGATTTCCGTCTTCTCCGACCTGGTCAGATTCTCCGTCCTGGCCGTATCGTTCTCCACAAGTTCCATGTCGTAAGCCACCGGATAGGCAAGCTGATATTCACCCAGATTTTCAATGACCATATTCGCTTCTTCTATGGCTTCCTCCTTACTTATGGCCTGGGAATAAAAATATACGCCCACATCCAGACCGGCATCGGTGGCGCGCTTGATATTGTCGCTGAAATATTCGTCCAGGATCAGCTGCCCTGAACCGTATCCCCGCGCTCCCACCCGAATCATGACAAAATCAATGCCGGCTTTCTTCACCTTCACAAAATCCACATAATCCTGATATTTAGAAATATCAACTCCCACATAAGAGATCTGTTTACCGTTCTCATAATACTTCATCAGATCAGACTGACACACCAGCCTGGTGAAATCATATTCATGCTTGGGCAGATAAGGGCTGATCAGAACCCATTCCTCTTCGCCGTCCGCATACTGTACCAGAGTATGCTTACCGTCCGTGGCCGGGTCCGGCTCCTCCTCTTCCGGCTCCTCTGTGGGTTCCGGTGTAGGAGAAGCTGTGGGTTCCGGATACATATCCCAGAAATCCAGATCATCCGGATGCAGCTCGCTTCCTGACAGCAGCTCATCTGTATCCGGATAGATGATAACGGAAGAAGACGGGGCGGCCGCAGCCTGTACCGCATTATCCTGCTGTGAACGTCCCGCAGAAGTAGTGCTTTTCTGGTTCAGCAGCAGAACCGTCAGCAAGATCACCGCCACAAAAGCGGACACAGCCACAATGGACATCACTACCGTAAGTGTCATATTCGAATTATCGTCAAAATCATTCGGCATTTTCATAATAATCTACCTCCCTGCCGCAACCCGAAAGCCTTCTCTCAACGCCCCAAACGTCCTTACCGTGTCTGTAAAGGTAATTATACTACATCTTCACAATACATTTCTTTGGACATTTCTCCGCACATGTCCCGCAGCCCGTGCACTTTTCCTGGTCGATCGCGGCATGGAAATCCGTCACCGTCACCGCCTGGGCAGGACAGTTGCGCACACACAGCCCGCAGCCGATGCACCCGGCCTGGCAAGCCTTCATAGTCACCGGCCCCTTATCCGAGGAGCTGCAGGAAACCGCATATTCCGCCTTATACGGAATCAGTGAGATCAGGTGCTTCGGGCACACCTCCACACATTTTCCGCAGGCTTTGCACTTCTCCTTATCCACCACAGCCACACCGTTTACTACATGGATGGCGTCAAACGGACAGGCTTCCACGCAGCTTCCAAAGCCCAGGCAGCCGCTGCTGCAGGACTTGGGTCCGCCTCCGGGCACAAATCCCATGATACGGCAGTCCTGATGCCCTGTATAGTCATAATCCTGTTTCGCCTTCTCACAGTCTCCCATACATGCCACAAAGGCCACTTTTCTCTCGGAAGCACCCGCTTCCACTCCCATGATGGCTGCGATCCTGGTGCTCACCGCCTCGCCGCCCACGGGACAGCCGTTCACAGGCGCCTCTCCCTTTGCGATCGCCGCCGCCAGGCCGGAACAGCCCGCATATCCGCAGCCGCCGCAGTTATTGCCGGGCAGGGCCGCCAGCACTGCTTCTTCCTTCTCATCCTTCTCCACATGGAAACGAATTCCGGCCACTCCCAGAAACAGCCCTACAAAGATGCCCACTACGCCCACCACGGCCGCCGCAGACAAAATCCCCGTTATACTCATATCCACACTCCTTATTCCAGTTCCGTCCCTTCCCTTAAGCACCGGGAAGGGATCGTTTCATCCACCGCTGCTACTTATAACAATCCGGAAAAGCCGCAGAAAGCAATGGCCATCAACCCCGCTGTCAGCAGTACAGCAGGCATCCCCTTAAAAGGGCCGGGAATGTCATTGTATTCCAGCTTTTCCCGGATCCCTGCCAATATCACGATGGCAAGACAAAATCCCACCGCCGTGGCAAAGCCGTTTACGATACCGGTAAGGATTCCGTACTCTTTCTGTACATTGGTGATCGCAACGCCCAGCACAGCACAGTTGGTGGTGATCAGGGGCAGATACACGCCCAGCGCCTCATACAGGGAGGGCATGGATTTTCGCAGAAACATCTCCACAAACTGTACCAGAGCCGCGATGACCAGAATAAATACAATGGTCTTCAGATATTCCACATGGAACCGGACCAGCACAAACTCATAGATCACACCGGCTACCGCGCTGGCCAGAGTGATCACGAAGATAACCGCCACACCCATTCCCGCAGCCGTATTGGTCTTTCTGGACACCCCCAGGAAAGGGCAGAGCCCCAGAAACTGGCTGAGCACCACATTGCTTACCAGGGAGGAGCCGATCAGCAGAACCAGCAATTCCTTTACATATTCCATATTCATTTATCTGCCCTCCTCATCCGTGTTTCCCGGTTTCCGGCTGTCACATTCCCGGCTTTCATATTGACGGCTGACCCATTCCCGGTTTTCCCGTTTCCGGCCGCAGCCGCATTTTCCTGCTTTGTTTTCCCTCCCGCTTTTCTGCCGGATCCTTCATCGTAAAAACGTTTCGAGCACCCGTCGCTGTCCTTGCAGTTCATGCAGTCATGGGTACATCCGGAACCGATCTTCTCATATTCCTTACCTGCTTTTTTCCTGGATTCCCTGACATAATTCTGCAGGGCAACCAGTCCTGCCAGCACGAAAAAGGCTCCCGGCGCCTGACCGAAGATACGGATGGGTTCAACGGAGTCCGGAAAAATATCCAGACCGAACAGCTGTCCCGCGCCCAGCAGCTCCCGCACCAGGCCGATACAAGTCAGCGCAAAGGTAAAGCCCAGCCCCATGCCGATGCCGTCGAACAGCGAAGGAATCACCGGATTGGAATAAGCGTAACTCTCCGCACGCCCCAGTATGATACAGTTCACCACGATCAGCGGTATATAAACCCCCAATGCTTTATTCAGAAAAGGCAGATACGCTTCCAGCAAAAGCTGCACCACCGTCACAAAAGAAGCAATGATCACGATAAACGCCGGAATACGCACCCTGTCCGGTATGATATTCCGCAGCAGTGATATGATCATATTGCTGAGCGCCAGTACTACCATGGTAGTAAGCCCCATTCCCAGGCCGTTGACCGCCGAAGTCGTGACCGCCAGCGTGGGACACATTCCCAGCATCAGTACAAAAGTCGGATTTTCTTTCACCAATCCGTTATAAAGCCTCTCTCCCGCTTTACTCATTGCCAGCACCTCCTTCCAGCAGTCTTTCCGCAGCCTTCAATCCTCCGTTTACCGCATTGGTGACTGCCTTTGTGGTAATCGTGGCGCTGGTGATCGCGTCAATCTCATTTTCGGCGGACGCGCCTGACTTTGTATAAACAAAACTCTCCACCTTTTTGTCATGGAACTGCGGAACCAGCACCTCCGGCGCCAGCATCCCCAAGCCTGCCGTCTCAGAAATTTCCAGTATGGATATGTCGTTTAATGTTCCGTCCGCTCTCACCCCCAGGTACAGGACGATATTGCCGCCATAGCCCTGAGTGGAAGTGGATTCCAGCACATACCCCAGCATTGCGTTGTCACCGCCCAGAGCCTGATAAACCGTTCCCAGCTTTACCCCCATGCCGGACAGCTCCTGTGTCAAAGCCGCGTCCATGGTATATTCCATTTCTTCAAAGGAAGCTGCATCCGCAAACACAGCCCTGCATGCCTCCTGTATGGCCTTCTCCTGCTGGATGCGGATAGGTTCCTTCGTCAATTCGTTGACCACGCCAAGCAGCAGGCCGGCAAACAAAGTGATGGCGAACAAAATACCCGCTTCCTTCAGCATCACTGAAATGTCGTTTTTATTTTTCATGGCGCACTCCCCCTTTCCTGTATCCAAAGGCAGTGGGCATGGTACATTTTTCGATCAGAGGCACCAACAGATTTCCCAGGATAATCGCATAGGAAACACCCTCCGCGCCTGGTCCGAAGATCCGGAAGATCCCTGTCAGCAAACCCAAAGTTACGCCGAACACATACTGCCCCTTTATCGTGATCGGCCTGGTCACATAATCGGTTGCCATAAAAAACGCGCCCAGCATCAGTCCGCCGCCGGAAAGCTGCGCTGCAAGATAAGAAGGGTTAAAGCCATGTCCTCCGAACAATCCCGCAAAAATAATAAATGTCACTATGTAGCAGCCGGGAATCCGCAGATCGATCACGCCCAGCAGAAGCAACAGACATGCCCCCACCGCAATGGCGATCACCGAAGTCTCCCCGATGGTTCCCGCCGTATGTCCTGTCACCATATTCAGCAGATTCACCTGCTCCCCGCTTTTCAGCAGCGCAAGGGGGGTGGCCCCGGTATAAGCATCACAGTCAAATGACGTCATCGCCGTGGGGAAAGATATCAGCAGAAAACACCTGGCAGCCAGCGCTGGGTTCATAAAATTCTGCCCCAGGCCGCCGAACAGCATCTTCACCACCAAAATAGCAAATACTCCGCCCAGGGCAGCCATCCACAGCGGTATGGTTACCGGCAGGTTCAGCGCCAGCAGCAATCCCGTCACCACCGCCGACAGGTCTGTCACACTCAGCTTCTTTTTATAGAGTCCGAAAAGATATTCCGTAAGAATCGTGCTTCCCACAGTCACTGCAATGACGGCAAGGGCCCTGGGGCCGAAATTATAGATTCCAAAGCCGGTCGCGGGCATCAGCGCAATGACAACCGCGAACATCAGGCCGTTTGTAGCCGCTTTGGAACGAATATGAGGATTGGATGATACCTTAAATAATTCGCTCATGTAATTATTCTCCTTGCTTACTTTTTACGCTTGGAAAGCTGGATCTTGCGCATGGATTTTATCTGTTGGGTCAGGGGGCGTTTCGCAGGGCAGACAAAGCTGCAGCAGCCGCATTCACAGCACTCCATACCGTAATTTGCCAGAAACGCTTCCTCGTCAAAATGTTCCGCATAGTCCGCCAGCCTGCTGGGAACCACCCTTCCCGGGCACACCTCCACACATCGGCCGCAGTTGATGCAGGGCCCCGGCTCCATGGCAGACACCTCGTCCTTTGACAGGGCCAGCAGCGCCGTGGAAGTCTTGGTGACAGCCACATCCAGCCCGAACATGGCAAATCCCATCATGGGGCCTCCGCAGATGATCTTCTCCGGCGGCTCTTTGAAGCCACCTGCCGCTTCCAGGACTTCCCTGTAATTGCTTCCGATGCGCACACGGAAATTGGCCGGATTGGCAACCGCATCCCCTGTCACGGTGACAATCCTTTCCATAAGAGGACGCCCTTCCATGACAGCCCTGTATACTGCCACCATGGTATCCACGTTGTTCACCACACATCCCACGTCCGCGGGAAGCATGGTGGAATTGATCCTTCTGCCTGTAACGGCGTAGATCAGCTGGCGCTCTCCGCCCTGCGGATACTTGGTCTTCAATGCTTTGACACTGATCTTCGGTTCATCCCTGGTATGCTGCTTCAGAAGTGAAATACAGTCCGGTTTATTGTCCTCCACCGCCAGAATCCCATGCGCATTTGGAAAAAGCTTCAATATGATCTTCAGCCCTCCCACCAGCTTCTCCGGCTCCTCCAGCATCCTGCGGTAATCGGAGGTCAGGTAAGGCTCGCATTCCGCGCAGTTTGCGATTACTACATCGATTTTCTCCGGCTCCTTCGGCGACAGCTTCACATGGGTGGGGAAACCGGCGCCTCCCATACCCACGATCCCCGCCTCGCGGACCAGTCCCACGATCTCTTCCCGCTTTACCGCATCCAGAGATTTCTTCCCGGAGAATCCAATCTCCTCGTAGAGGCCGTCATTTTCGATAATGATGCTCATTACCATGTCGCCCGTGGCTACCCGCCTGGGCTCGATCGTCTTCACTGTTCCGGATACGGAACTATGTACGGGGGCTGAGACAAATCCTCCCGCATCCGCGATCTTCTGTCCCACCAGCACCCTGTCGCCTTTGGCCACCACCGGCTTCGCAGGCGCACCGATATGCTGGGAAAGCGGATATGCCAGTTCTTTCCCCGGCTGCACATTCTGAATGGCTCTGTCCCTGGACAGATCTTTTCCGTCATAGGGGTGTATCCCGCCTATAAATGTCAACTTTGCCATCTTCTCTTAAGTCCTTTCCAGTATTTCGTTCCATACTTTAATCTATCTATAAATATACTATTTTTTTTCACAAAATACTACTGGAAAATTTAAATTTATGATATAATATCTCAAAACCCTTTATTCAAAACGGAGGACGCCCATGCGAATTTGCGAGGAAACACTGGAAAACTTTTCCGTCACTTATCCCCTGGACAGACTGGAACTTCTGGAGCGGATCCTTTTTCTTGATATAGAGACCACCGGCTTCACTGCCCGTTCTTCCTGCCTGTACCTGATCGGCTGCGCTTATTATCTGGATGGAAAGTGGCGTACCAAACAGTGGCTGGCTGAAGATGATGATCAGGAATCGGAGATTCTGGAGGCTTTTTTCACTTTTGCCAGACCTTATCAATGCCTGATCCATTTTAACGGCAATAATTTCGACCTTCCGTTCATCACACAAAAATGCGAACAGCTTTCCCTGCCCTTTCATTTTGAGGGCTATCAGGGAATCGATCTGTACCGGCGGATTGCTCCTTACAGATATTTTCTGAGGCTTCCGAACTGCAAACAGAAGACCCTGGAACAGTTCCTGGGTGTAAACCGCAAGGATGTGTTCTCCGGAAGCGAGTTGATCGGGATCTACCGGGAATATGTCAAAAATCCCTCCGAGTACTCTGAAAAAGCCATATTCCTCCACAATGCGGACGATCTGAAAGGAATGCTGGAGACCCTGCCCATGCTGGCATATTACGATCTGTTCAATCAGCCCATCAAGGCCAGAAAGGTTCAGGCAAACTATTACAAAGACGGAAACGGGATGCGCAAACGGGAGCTGATCATCCAGTTCCATCCCAATACGGCTCTCCCCAAACCGGTGTCAGCCAGCGCCAACCAGTGCATCTTCCGCGGTGAAAAAGAAGACTGTTTCCTGAAAATCCCTATTTATGAGGAAGAATTGAAATACTTCTATTCCAATTATCATGATTACTACTACCTTCCCACAGAAGATGTGGCTCTCCACAGATCAGTAGCAGGTTTCGTGGACAAAGCTTACCGCATGCCGGCTTCGGCGGCCAATTGTTATACCCGGAAGCTGTCAAGCTATCTGCCGCAATGGGATTATATTTTTACGCCTTTTTTCAAACGGGAATACAAGAGCCAGGAACTTTTTTTCGAACTCACCGATGAACTCAAAAGAGACAGACAGGCTTTTTCCCGGTATGCTTCCCATGTGATAAACATGATCGGAACTGCCTACTAGGCCGTTATCCCACAGTTCAGACCCACTGCCGGAATATCAATCTTCCTATGGCCTGCCGCTATCCCTGGCCGGCTTGTCTGTCTGACAGAATGCAGGAATCCGATTTCCTCAGAGATAAAGAAAGTAAATATTTCCATGCATTTCAGCAGCGCTCACAATCTGCTCCATACACAAAAATTAAGCGGTTGCCTGTCATTTAAGCCTGCAGCCGCTTATCCTGTTTACGCCATTATAAAGTATCTATGGCCTCTGATAAAAAAACGCATTTTTCCTCAGATATCCAATCTCTCTGTGATTCATAATCTGCTCGGAGCTACCGATGAACAGCATTCCACCACCGGCCAATACCCTATAGAAATTGCGGAATACTCTGTCCTTGGCCTCTTCCGTGAAATAAATCAATACATTACGACAGACAATCAAATGACAGCCTGTGGGATAAGCATCCTTCAGCAAATTGTGTTCCCGAAACTCGACACGTGCCTTAATCTCATTCGCAATTCGAAACTCATCCTCTCCAACCTGCCGAAAATACCTTCGCTTTAAATCAGCCGGCAGGAACAAAATACTCTTCTCAGGATAAATTCCTTCCTTCGCCTTTGCAATCACCTGTCTGTCCAGATCGGTGGCAAAAATCTTAATGTTTCCCAACGGCAAATGCCTTGACAACGCCATCACCAGGGAATAAGGCTCATCACCCGTGGAACAGGCAGCACTCCAGATTTTTAAACTCCGCCCGAACCTGCTGATCAATTCTGGCAGTGCCTTCTCCTCCAACACTTTCCACTGTGGTATATCTCTGTAAAATTCTGACACATTGATGGTAATATAATTAACGAATTCTTCAAATTTCTTACGGTCCGTACGCAAGGCGGCTGCGTATTTATCATAACCCTCTATCTTATTCTTGGAAATCAGGAAATCAATACGACGCTTCATCTGCTTTTCCTGATAAGAATTCAGGTCAATCCCTGTGAGAGCCAGAATTTCCCTCTTAAAGTACCCGTAATCAAATACCATGACAGTACCATCCTGTTATTATTCGGCATCTTCCTCCGCCTGGACCGCAGCTGCCTCATCCCCGTTGTCCTGAACAGCTTCCGGAATTGCCATAGCCTTAATGCTAAGGGAAATCTTTTTGTCAGCTTCATTAAAATCTACGATCTTTGCCGTAATCTCCTCACCGATGCTCAGCACATCAGCAGGCTTCTCCACATGCTCTCTGGAAATCTGGGATACATGAAGGAGCGCATCCACACCGGGCTCCAGCTCAATAAATGCGCCGAAATCCGTCATCCGTGCAACTCTGCCGGTTACGACATTGCCAATGGCATACTTATCTGCCGCATCCCTCCAGGGATTCTGGTCTTCGAATTTTAAGGACAGAGCGACCTTGCTTCCGTTGATCTCTTTGATGAGAACATTCAGCTTGTCCCCAACCTTGAATACTTTTCTGGGATGCTCTACATGTCCCCAGGACATCTCGGAAATGTGAAGCAGTCCGTCTGCACCGCCCAAATCCACAAATGCGCCAAAGTCCGTCACATTCTTGACAACACCCTCAACCACATCACCCTCATGGATACGCTCAAAGAGTTCTCTCTGCATCTCCGCTTTCCGGGCTGTGATCAGCTGTCTGCGGTCACCGATGTATCTTCTCCTCTTCGGATTGTACTCGCTGATTACAAATTCGATCTCCTGTCCCATGTACTTGGTCAGGTCTTTCTCATAGGTATCGGACACAAGGCTTGCCGGGATGAATACCCTGACTTCCTCCACAACAACGCTCAAGCCTCCCTCAAGCACCTGTACGACGTTTGCTTTCAGAACCTCTCTGTTGTTATACGCTTCTTCGATCCTCTTATTGCCTCTGTCTGCGGCAAGACGCTTATAAGTCAGCACCACCTGCCCCTCACCGTCGTTCACTTTCAGGATCTTTACTTCCATGGTGTCCCCCGGCTTTACAACCGTCGTGAGATCCACGCTGGAATCATTCGTATACTCACTCTTCGTGAGGATACCGTCGGACTTATACCCGATGTTCAATACAATCTCATCGGCTTTTACATCGATAACCGTGCCTTCGACCACATCTCCTGAGTGTATTGTTTTGATCGTATCTTCCAACATCTGTTCAAAAGTTAATTCTGACATTTTTTTGAACCTCCTCAATTAATTTGTTTGGGGTGGAAGCCCCCGCTGTAATACCCACCAGTCGAGCAGTTTTAGGCAATTCTAAACACAAGTCATCCAGTGTCTGTATAAAATAGGTATGCGCACATTCCTCGCTGCAGATCTCATACAATCTCCTGGTGTTGGAACTGTGCTTACCGCCTATCACAATCATTACGTCAGCCTCCGCCGCAAGCACCCTCGCAGAACGCTGGCGCTCTTCCGTAGCGTTACAGATAGTATTTACAACACTACCATTATAACCTTTTTCTTCCAAAATTTCAACTATACCTTGAAATTTATTGTAGTTAAATGTCGTTTGTGCAACGACACACATCTCCTGACCCCTGGGAAGCGCGAATTTCCTGGCTTCTTCCTCACTTTTGATCACTGTGACAGGCCCCCTGCACCACCCTATGATGCCTTCCACTTCCGGATGACCCGCATTTCCCACGATGACAACATGCCGCCCGTTCCGGCTCTCCTCTTCCGCTTTCTTCTGAATCCGCCTCACAAAGGGACATGTGGCGTCGATGCATTCCAGATTTTTTTCTTTCAGGATACCGTATATTTCTTCCGGGACGCCGTGAGCGCGGATAATCACACTTGCAGCTTCCCTTCGTTGGGACTTTTCACCGGCGTGGGCCTGCGCCTGCGCATCCGTTTCTGCCCCGGCTCTTTCCGCGCCCGGCGTACCTTCCGGCAATGCCATAAGCTCTTCCTTTGACTCCAGAACCCGGACACCTTTTTCTGCCAGATCCTTCACCACTTCCTCGTTGTTCACAATCGGACCGTAGGTATATATAGTTTTCCCGTTTTTTATCTGTTCATACACGGTATCCACCGCGCGTTTCACGCCGAAGCAGAATCCGGTGTATTCCGCCAGTCTTACTTCCATAAAATCTCCTGCCTTCTGCTCTCCCTGCAATTCCCTGTGACGCCCATACTCTCTCGGAATCTCCAAAGCGCCGGTCATGCGGCTTCCCGAAAATCGTTTTGGGCGATTTCCCCGCTTTTCCAGGTGCCGCTCTCCCTGGTGCCTGATACTGCGTCCCGGGATTCCGAGAGCCTATTCCTTTGTCTGACGGCATAATTTTAAAACTTCATTTATAACCTCATCCTGTGTCATATCGGAAGTATCAACCAGCACGGCATCCTCCGCCTGCCTTAAAGGAGACATTTCCCGGTGAATATCCCGATAGTCTCTCTCTTCGATATCCGCTTTTATATCTGCCAGGTTACAGCTTTCCCCTTTGGCTGTAAGTTCGTCATATCTTCTCTTCGCTCTTACGTCGCTGCCGGCTGTAAGATATATTTTCAGCTGTGCACCCGGAAGCACACAGGTGCCGATATCCCTCCCGTCCATGATACAGTCACTGTGGGCAGCCAGTTCTTTCTGAAGCCGGACCATATTTTCCCTCACCCTGGGAATGGGGCTTGTGACGGACGCTGCTTCACCCACTTCTTCCGTCCGCAGGTATGGATTTACATTTTCTCCGTTCAGATACACTACCTGAATACCGTCTTCGTAGCGAATGGTGATGTCCGCCTGAACACATTTCTCGACAATCTTCCCGCTGTCTTTCAGATCCACCCCTTCGCGCAGCATAAACAGCGCCATGGCGCGGTACATGGCACCGGTGTCCACGTAAATCAGGCCCATTTCTTTTGCCACTGCCCTGGCCACAGTGCTTTTTCCTGCCCCTGCAGGACCGTCAATTGCCACATTAAAGCTCATTTCATAATTCCTCCTCTTTATCGTTCCTCAGCTTTCCCCGGTACCTGGCATAAGGAAATATACTTGTATTTCCGGGTTTTAGCCTGGATAAGCTGCAGCGGTTATTTTCCCACACTTCCTTACTGCGAGTCCCCCGCCAGATGTCCGGTAGACCAGGCAATCTGCAGATTGTAGCCTCCTGTCAGGGCATCCACATCAAGCACTTCTCCCGCGAAGTACAGCCCCTTTACCTTCCTGGACTCCATGGTGGAAGGATTGACATCCTTTACCGAGACACCTCCTCTGGTAATGATTGCCTCCTCGAAGCCCCTCAGTCCCGTAACGGTCAAAGGAAGCTTCTTTATCAGTGCCGCAAAAGCTCTGCGCTCTTCCCTGGTAACTTCATTTACCCTTTTATCCGGATGGATCCCCGAAAGTTCTATCATCACCGGCACCAGACTGGCAGGAAACAGCCCGCCCAGAGAATTTTTGAACTGCTTCCCTCTGTTGGCCTCAAAATCACGCAGCAAACGTCTGTCCAGCTGTTCCGGGTCAAGGGCCGGTTTCAGATCGATAGACAGCCTGGTCTCTTCCTGTGCTTCCTTCTTTTTCCGCCCCCCTTTTCCTGACTGCCCATAATAGCTGCTGGCAGATAGAATTAACGGGCCGCTGACACCGAAATGAGTGAACAGCATTTCCCCGAAACCTTCATACAATATTTTATCACCGCGCGCCATGCTTACCGAAACGTTTTTCAAAGATAACCCCATAAGCCGGGCACACCAGCTTTCCTTTATGAGAAAGGGCACCAGAGAAGGCGTCCTTTCCGTCAGTATATGTCCGGTTTCCTCCGCAAAACGGTATCCGTCCCCGGTAGAACCTGTGGAAGGATAAGATATCCCCCCTGTACAGACGATGCAGCTGTCCCCCGGGAGAACTTTTCCATTTTTCAGCCTGACACCTGCCATTCTGGTTTTACCCTGTTTTATGTCACTTAATTTCGTATATCTATTATCGCTATTATGGCTTTCGGCACCGTCTTTCTGTCCGGCTCCGTCATAAGGTTCCTCCCGGATTTCTTCCAAAACCAGCTCCTGTACCTCCGTATTCAGAAGAATCTCCACTTCCCGCTTTTTTAATTCCCGCTGAAAAGCCGCAATCACATCCGAAGAATGGTCCGACACAGGGAAAACCCGCTCTCCGCGCTCCGTTTTCAGCGCACAGCCCGCCTTTTCCAGAAAATCCATCACCGCACGGTTGTCATAGCCGTAAAAAGCGCTGTACAGAAACTTCTCATTGGAGCGGACATTGGCAAACAGCGCGTCCATATCCCCGGCATTGGTCACGTTACACCGGCCTTTTCCCGTGATAAAAAGCTTCTTTCCCAGCTTCTCGTTCTTTTCTATGAGACAGACACTGTTCCCTTTATCCGCAGCCGCCACCGCCGCCATCATGCCTGCCGCACCGCCGCCCACCACTATCACTTTGCCCACAACCAGTTCCTCCTTACAGCAGCTTCTGATAAATATTCTGTCCCTCTGTCTCACAAATCTTCCGATAGCCGCACTTTTCGTAAAAACCATCCGCGTCAGACCCCAGTGTAATATACCGAAATCCCGCCCGGATCGCTTCCTCTTCAAATCTATTCATCAATCTTCCGGTAATCCCCTGCCTCCGATGACCTGCCTCACATGCCGCAAAACCGCACACCAGACTCTCGGCGGTTTCCCGCCTCCCCAGTACGGCAGAGATCACATGGCCATTTTCATGCGCATATACCAAAAGCTTATTATCATTCTCTAATCGTTCTTTCCAGTCTTCATATCTGTAATTCTCAGCATCCCGCAGATGCTGTTCTAAGGAAGTGTCTGCAAATAACTGCTGCAAGTTTATGGCAATTTTTATTGTATTT
>CAJUFB010000004.1 GCA_910585805.1 uncultured Acetatifactor sp. | reverse complement strand
AGAATAGAAATTCTGGCTTAGATAACTATAAAAAAGTTTACTCGTCAGAGCTGGTTGCAAGCATAAAATATTGACATTAATTCGTTGTCTTGTTAGAATAGTATCATTAAGTATAAAATTGCATCTCATAAGTCCGGTTTGGAGATTCCAACAATATATTTGAAAGACAGATGCGGAAGAAGATCAGGAGGAAACGGACATGTACCATTGCCAGCTCCACTTTTATCTTGCAGGCCATTCATGCAGGACATTTGAAATAATAAGGGAAAGCGTGCCGTTAGATCATTTCACTCACACTTTTTCACAGAGTGTCTATCCGGAGGAGGAAGCAGCGTCCGGGGCAAATGTGATCCTGGCGAATTTACAGGATATGGATGTAAAGGAGACGGTACGTGCGCTTGCTTTGGCGAAACGCGGCGATGCGGAACTGATCCTGTTGGCGGACAGCGATGCGAACAGACTGATGGCGGAGGAATTTCCGATAGAGGGAATCTCCGCTTTTTCCGCCTGGGATCCTGTTGGACAGGAAGAGGCAGAGGGGACAGTGCCGGAGCAGAAAGGGCTTCTGGCGGCAGTGAAGGATATCTGGACGCTTCCTATGACGGAAGGGGAGATCCGGTTCCGGTTCGCCAGATGGCAGCAGGACTGCAAGGCTAAAATGGATGCCTGGCAGACCAGCCAGTTCTTTGAGGCGACCATCAACCATGTGCCCAACCTGATCTGGTACAAGGATAAGGACGGCATCCACGAAAAGGTGAATGACAGCTTCTGCCGGACGGTGGGCAAGACGAAGAAGCAGGTGGAAGGGCGGGGACACGCGTATATCTGGGATGTGGAGCAGGACGATCCTGCCTGTATAGAATCGGAGCGGGAGGTCATGATGAAACGCAGGACTTTCGTCTCCGAAGAGATCATTAAGACCGGCGAAGGGATGCGGACGCTGACTACCTATAAATCTCCTCTGTATGATATCGACGGAAGTGTGATGGGGACAGTGGGCGTAGCCATCGATGTAACCCAGGAGCGTGCATACGAACAGGAGATCGTGCAGAAGAACCGCACGCTGGAGACTCTTTTTACCACCATTGACTGCGGTGTGATCTGTCATTCTTTGGATGGTCGGCAGATCATCAGCATTAACAGTGCGGCACTGAAGATTCTTGGATACAACAGCAGGGAGGAGCTGCTGGCAGACGGATTTGATATGGTTGCTTCTTCTGTTGCGGAGGAAGACAGGGAGGTGCTTCAGGAGAGCATAGAGGATCTGAAGAAAGAGGGCGACAGCGTCAGCGTGGAATATCGCATCAGGCATAAAAACGGCGATATTCTGCATATCATGGGCAATATCAAACTGCTTCGGGAGAACGGAGAGCTGTTTTATCAGCGATTCCTTTTGGATTGTACTGCTCAGAAACTGCAGGAAAAAAAGAATGAGAGACGCCAGATGGAGCTGGTCAGGGCGCTGAGCATTGATTACAGCCTCGTCTGCTATTTTGATCTGGATACCGGAGCGGGGCGGCTGCTTCGCAACGATGAGACGGAGCACATGTTCGACAGAGTTTTTGAGGGAGATATCATCCTGGAAGAAAGTATGGGACGGTACATACAGGATTTTGTACATGAGGAAGACAGGGAAATGGTGAAGCAGGCTTCTTCCCGGGAAGGAATCCGCCACGAACTGGAAGAAAAGCTGCAGCTTTATGTTACCTACCGGGCGGTCAGGGATGGCTGTACAAAATATTTTCAGGTAAAAGCCGTGCGCGCCGGCGAATGGGATGAAAACCGGGGTATTGTTTTGGGATTCCGCAGTGTGGATGACGAGATCCGTAATGAGATAGAGCAGAAACGTCTTCTGGAGGATGCTCTGCTGCAGGCCAACAGGGCCAGCAAGGCCAAGAGCACTTTCCTTTCCAACATGTCTCATGATATCAGGACGCCCATGAATGCCATCGTGGGTTTCACGGCCCTTGCCATTACCCATATTGAGCAAAGGGAGCAGGTGGAAGAGTATCTGAAGAAGATCATGACCTCGGGAAATCATCTGCTGAGTCTGATCAATGATGTGCTGGATATGAGCCGGATCGAAAGCGGGAAGATACATCTGGACGAGAAGCCCTGCAGCCTGCCGGATATCCTGCACGGCCTGCGCAATATCCTGCAGGCGGATATCAATGCCAAGCAGCTGGAACTGTATATGGATGCCGTGGATGTATGGGATGAGGAAATCTTCTGCGATAAGCTGCGGCTGAATCAGGTGCTTTTAAATCTGTTAAGCAATTCGGTAAAATATACGGGCGCGGGCGGGATCGTCAGCATGCGGGTCACGGAGAAACCGGGAGCGCCGGAGGGATATGCCGATTATGAGTTTGTGATCAAAGACACCGGTATCGGTATGAGCAAAGAATTCGTGGAGCATATCTTTGAGCCCTTTGAGAGGGAGGAGAGCAGTACCATCAGCGGGATACAGGGTACCGGCCTGGGGATGGCCATCACGAAGAACATTGTGGATATGATGAACGGTACCATAGAGGTAAAAAGTGAACAGGGAGTCGGAACGGAATTCCGGGCAAGTTTTACCTTTAAACTGAATGAGGTGTCAAAAGAACCCTGCACCATAGCGAAGCTGAAGAACGGCAGGGCGCTGGTGGTGGACGATGATTTTAATACCTGTGACAGCGTTTCCTATATGCTGCAGCAGATCGGAATGCGTGCAGAGTGGACGCTGTCGGGAAAGGAAGCAGTGCTGCGCACCCGCCAGGCGCTTATGCGGGGGGACAGCTACTGCGTCTATATTATAGACTGGCTGCTGCCCGATATGAACGGTGTGGAGGTTACCCGGAGGATCCGGAAGGAAATGGGAGATGAAGTGCCGGTTATCGTGCTGACAGCCTACGACTGGTCTGATATAGAGGATGAGGCGAAAGAGGCCGGGGTTACAGCCTTTTGCAGCAAACCATTGTTTCTGTCGGAGCTGAGGAGCTGTCTGCAGTCGGTCATAAACGCGGAGGCTGAACCGCCTGAAGAGAAGGTAGAGAAAGTCAGTCATCAGCGTACAGGGCGGATACTGCTGGCGGAGGATGTGGAATTGAATCAGGAGATCGCGGTAGCCATTCTGGGGGATGCCGGATTTACCACTGAAGTTGCGCGGAACGGACAGGAGGCTGTGGAAATGATGCGCAGGTCGCAGTCCGGATATTATCAGCTGGTTCTGATGGATGTGCAGATGCCTGTGATGAACGGTTATGAGGCGGCAAAAGCGATCCGGAAGCTGGAGGATCGGGAATTGGCCTCCATCCCCATCATCGCCATGACTGCCAATGCATTTGAGGAAGATAAGAAGGAAGCGCTGGCCTGCGGAATGAACGGCCATATCGCCAAGCCCATTGATACAGTCGTTCTGTTTCAGACACTGGATCAGGTGCTGAACTGAGAACCGGGGGTATCAACTTCGGTTCCTGTATCGAACGTTACTTTTCACGGCCTTGCCGTAAACGGTAACGGGATGCGCACAAAATGAGCAGGAAAACCTCATTTTATCAAAATTTAATTGGAAAGTGATTGCAAATAGACAAGGACTATGCTAAACTGGAAGAAGTTAATCTGACAAAAAAATAACAATCAACAAACTAATCATTGGAGGAAAAACAAATGGCAAAGAAAGTAGTTTTAGCCGGTGCATGCCGTACCGCTATCGGTACCATGGGCGGCACATTGAGCACGACTCCCGTAGTGGAACTGGGGGCAATCGTTATCAGGGAAGCCCTGAACAGGGCAGGAGTGAAGCCTGAGGACGTAGATCAGGTTTACATGGGATGTGTCATCCAGGCGGCGCAGGGACAGAACGTGGCCCGTCAGGCATCCATCAGGGCAGGCCTTCCCATTGAGGTACCTGCCGTTACCATGAATGTAGTGTGCGGTTCCGGCCTGAACTGTGTGAACCAGGCGGCTCAGATGATCATGGCAGGAGATGCCGACATCGTGGTGGCAGGCGGTATGGAAAATATGTCCATGGCTCCTTATGCGGTTCCTCAGGCCCGTTACGGCTACAGGATGAACAACGGCACACTGGTCGATACCATGATCAAAGACGCGCTGTGGGATGCTTTCAATGATTACCATATGATCACGACGGCCGACAATATCTGCCGTGAGTGGGGTCTGACCCGCGAGGAACTGGACGAGTTCGCGCTGAAGAGCCAGCAGAAGGCCGAGGCTGCTCAGAAGGCCGGCGCATTTGACGCCGAGATCGTTCCCGTTATGGTGAAGAAAAAGAAGGAAACCATTGAGTTCAAGGTGGATGAGGGTCCCCGCGCCGGCTCTACCATCGAAGGCCTTGCAAAGCTTCGCCCCATCAATAAGGACGGCTTTGTGACCGCCGGCAACGCTTCCGGCATCAATGACGGTGCGGCTGCTATTGTTGTCATGAGCGAAGAGAAGGCAAAAGAACTCGGCGTAAAGCCCATGGCTACTTTCGTGGCAGGCGCTCTTGCAGGCGTTCGTCCCGAAGTTATGGGTATCGGCCCCGTTGCCGCTACGAAGAAGGTTATGGCCAGGACCGGCATGAAGATCGAAGATTTTGACATCATCGAGGCAAACGAGGCATTTGCCGCACAATCCGTGGCAGTAGGCAAGGATCTGGGGATAGATGTGGATAAACAGCTGAACCCCAACGGCGGCGCTATCGCTCTGGGACATCCGGTAGGCGCTTCCGGATGCCGTATCCTGGTGACGCTGCTTCATGAGATGCAGGCCAAGGGTGCAAAGACAGGTCTTGCAACCCTGTGTATCGGCGGCGGTATGGGCTGCTCCACCATCGTGAAGATTGAGGACTGAGAATAACTTCATGATAATTAACAGGAAGAATGGCTCCTATCAGAGACATTCTTCCTTTGCTGAAAATAAGTTTCGCGGCAATGGACGGAAGATTGCGGAACTGGAATAGGAGAATGACATGGAATTTGTATTGTATGAGCAAAAAGGGGCGTATGCCGTTATCACGATCAACCGGGAGAAGGCACTGAACGCTCTGAATTCCGCTGTGCTGGACGAGTTGGATCAGACCCTTGACGCAGTGGATCTGGAGACGGTACGCTGTCTGATTCTCACCGGAGCAGGACAGAAGTCTTTTGTAGCCGGCGCGGATATCGGGGAGATGAGCACACTGACAAAGGCAGAGGGCGAAGCTTTCGGCAAGAAGGGAAATGATGTATTCCGTAAGCTGGAGACATTCCCGATCCCTGTGATCGCTGCGGTTAATGGTTTTGCACTGGGCGGCGGATGCGAGATCTCCATGAGCTGCGATATCAGGATCTGTTCTGATAATGCCGTATTCGGCCAGCCCGAAGTGGGTCTGGGAATTACGCCCGGTTTCGGCGGTACCCAGAGACTGGCTCGTCTGGTGGGGGCCGGCATGGCGAAGCAGATGATCTATACCGCGCGCAATATCAAGGCTGACGAGGCATACAGGATCGGTCTGGTGAATGCGGTATATCCTCAGGAGGAACTGCTTCCCGCAGCGGAGAAGATGGCGGCAGGTATCGCAAAGAATGCGCCCATTGCTGTCCGCAACTGCAAGAAAGCCATCAATGACGGTCTGGATGTGAATATGGATGAAGCAATCGTCATCGAAGAGAAGCTCTTCGGAGACTGCTTTGAGACAGAGGATCAGAAGTACGGCATGGCATTTTTCCTTGACAAAAACAAGGAAAAGGTGAAAGAGCCGTTCCGGAATAAATAATTCCGGGATAGAGACGCTCTTCCGGCGCATATCCTCTCCCGTCCGGCACGGCGGCGATGAAACCGGAAAGAGAAGGCGCCGTTGCGGAAGGACAACGGATTTACGAACCGGATCAGGGCAGACGCAAAACAGACAGCAGTACATAAGCTGGTTAAGTTGAATTCAACATAGAATAAGGAGGAACTTTCAATGAAAGTAGGTATTATCGGTGCAGGCACCATGGGAGCCGGAATTGCGCAGGCATTTGCCATGACAGACGGTTATGAAGTGGCTTTGTGCGACATCAAGCAGGAATTTGCAGACGGCGGCAAGGCCAGGATTCTGAAGAACCTGAACTTTCTCGTAGGCAAGGAGAAGATTACACAGGAGAAGGCGGACGCCATTTCTGCCAGGATCGTTACTGGACTGAAGGATATCTGCACCGACTGTGACCTTGTTATCGAGGTTGCTCCCGAGAACATGCAGATCAAGAAGACCACCTTCAAGGAACTTCAGGAGATCGTGAAGCCCGAGTGCATTTTTGCCACCAATACATCATCTCTTTCCATCACCGAGATCGGCGCCGGACTTGACAGGCCTATGATCGGTATGCATTTCTTCAATCCTGCTGACAGGATGAAGCTGGTGGAAGTAATTGCAGGCGCAAATACACCTGACGAGCTGGTGGAGAAGATCAAAACTATCGCCACAGAGATCGGCAAGACTCCCGTAGAAGTAAAAGAAGCTCCCGGTTTTGTGGTAAACAGGATACTGATCCCCATGATCAACGAAGCGATCGGCATCTACGCAGAAGGAATTGCCAGCGTGGAAGATATCGATACCGCCATGAAGCTTGGCGCATCCCATCCCATGGGACCTCTGGCTCTGGGCGACCTGGTTGGACTTGATATCGTGCTTGCCATCATGGAAGTGTTGCAGAATGAGACCGGCGATCCCAAGTATCGTCCTCATCCCCTGCTCCGCAAGATGGTACGTGCCGGCAAGCTGGGCAAGAAGACCGGCGCAGGGTTCTATGATTACAGCAGGAAGTAAGGATTTGATGTGAAAGTATTGTATCCTGCCCTTTTATTGCCCTGCTTTTATGTGAGGTAATCGGCCGGATGTATGGATTTACTGTGAAAGTCTTGAATCCTGCCTGCGGAAAACGCGCAGTCAAAATGAGCCCCTGCTCATTTTGCAAGACGGCTGTGCGCCAGACCCGCTTCCCAAAGGCGGCACGCCCTGCGGGTTTGTGTGTGTGCACAGTAAACTCCCAGACTTTCATACAAGGTGGAGCAGCCCGTTGCATGGGGGGTTACTGTGAGCTCAGCTTGAATTACGCCGTGGATTCCGGTTTTGCCGGCTGCGTTGGCGGCGGAAGGTTGTTTATAATGATGCGGGATCACTACAACGGCAGAGATTGTAGTGATTCCGTGCTGTGCGTAGCGGTATGTACAGCAAAATTTGCTGGTAGTTCTTACCTGTTGTTTTTGACAGCAGACAGACAGTGGAGAGGCCGTTGGCCCGTGCTGTCGGAATTCAGATAAAGTATAGATGGAGGAATGTAGATCATGGATTTTACGTTGCGAAAAGAACATGAAATGGCACGTACCCTTTTCAGGGACTTTGCCGAAAAAGAAGTAAAGCCGCTGGCTCAGGAGGTGGATGAAACAGAAGAATTCCCCAGAGAAACCGTCCGGAAGATGGCAAAGAACGGTTTTCTGGGCATCCCCGTTCCCAAGGAGTACGGCGGACAGGGCTGCGATCCTCTGACCTACGTCATGTGCGTGGAAGAGCTTTCCAAGGTGTGCGGTACTACAGGCGTTATCGTGTCCGCTCATACTTCCCTGTGCTGCGATCCTATCATGACATTCGGTACGGAAGAGCAGAAGCAGAAGTACCTGGTTCCCCTTGCAAAGGGCGAGAAGCTGGGCGCTTTCGGACTGACAGAGCCCGGCGCCGGTACAGACGCCCAGGGACAGCAGACCAAGGCTGTGGCAGACGGGGATGACTATATCATCAACGGCTCCAAGATCTTTATCACCAACGGCAAGGAAGCGGATGTGTATGTAATCTTTGCCGTAACAGGAACGATTGAGAAGAGAGGCAGAAAGATCAAGGAGATTACTTCCTTTATCGTAGAGAAGGGAACACCCGGATTTACCTTCGGTACCAAGGAGAAGAAAATGGGTATCCGCGGCTCCTCTACATATGAGCTGATCTTCACAGACTGCCGCGTTCCCAAGGAGAATATGCTGGGCAAGCTGGGCCAGGGCTTCAAGATTGCCATGCATACTCTGGACGGCGGGCGTATCGGTATTGCCGCACAGGCACTCGGTATCGCTGAGGGCGCTCTGGAGAGAACCGTTGAATATACCAAGGAGAGAAAGCAGTTCGGCAAGCCTATCGCAGCTCTGCAGAATACCCAGTTCCAGCTGGCTGACATGGCTACCAAGGTACAGGCTGCCCAGCTTCTGGTATACAAAGCTGCCATGGCGAAGGCTTCACAGAAAGAGTACGGTTTCGAGGCTGCCCAGGCTAAGCTTTACGCTGCAGAGGTTGCCATGGAAGTTACCACGAAGGCTGTTCAGCTGCACGGCGGCTACGGTTATACGAGAGAGTACGATGTGGAACGCATGATGCGTGATGCCAAGATCACCGAGATCTACGAAGGTACCAGTGAAGTTCAGCGTATGGTTATCAGCGCTGCATTGTTGAAGTAATAATTCCGGCTGCCTGCGTTCCAGGGGAAAGCTGCTTTCTTTGAAGTGAGCTTTTTTAAGGGATGCGGGGGCATGCAATTCCGCTGCAGGGAGGAGCGATTTATTTGCGGAGGCGTCTTCGGAGGCATGGAATTGTAAGAATTGTGAGAAAGCAACGGGTTCACATGAAAATAGAAAATAAGGAGTGAAAATACAATGAAAGTTGTTGTTTGTATTAAGCAGGTTCCCGATACCAAGGGCGGCGTGAAGTTCAATCCCGACGGTACTCTGGACAGAGCTGCAATGATGACCATTATGAATCCTGATGACAAGGCCGGTCTGGAAGCAGCGCTCAGATTAAAGGATCAGTACGGCGCAGAGGTTACGGTTCTGACCATGGGGCTTCCCAAGGCGGAGGATGTATTGCGCGAGGCTATGGCCATGGGTGCCGACAAGGGTGTACTGGTAACTGACAGGGTGCTGGGCGGCGCGGATACCTGGGCTACTTCCCAGACTCTGGCAGGCGCGTTGCGCAATATGGAATATGACCTGATCATCACCGGACGTCAGGCTATCGACGGTGATACCGCGCAGGTAGGCCCTCAGATTTCCGAGCATCTGAATATTCCGGTGATCTCCTATGCACAGAACCTGAAGATCGAGGGAGACAGCGTTATCGTTGAGCGTCAGTATGATGACAGATATCATGTGCTGAAGGCTAAGATGCCCTGCCTGATTACTGCCCTGGCAGAACTGAACGAGCCCAGATATATGACTCCCGGCGGAATCTTTGACGCTTTCAAGTCAGAGATCACTGTCTGGGGCAGAAATGATCTTAAGGATGTAGAGGATTCCAACCTGGGTCTGAAGGGCTCACCCACCCAGATCGCAAAGGCTTCTGATAAGGTGAGAAAGGGTGCTGGAGAGAAGGTTACTCTGGATCCGACAGAGGCTGTTGATTATATTGTTGACAAGCTGAAAGTGAAGCATGTGATCTGATCTGATATGAAAAACAGCGGCGCCGAAGCAGCTTCGTTCTTTAGTGCTGTCGTGCGGCGACTTTAATACCAGTATCTGACCTGCAGAGTACCCCGGAGGATTTGCGGACGCGATTCCTGTGCGGCCGGAAATACATTGCCCGTGCCTGAGTACCCGGAGGGTCAGAAATGGAATCTAATAACAGCACCTGACCCGTACAACACCCCGGAGGATTTGCGGACGCGATTCCTGTGCGGACGAAAATACTCTGCCTGTGCCTGGGTATCGGGAGGGTCAGATGCGGAACTGAAATAGGAGGAAAAACAATGAATTTAGAAGAATATAAGGGCGTATATGTCTTCGCACAGCAGGTAGACAATATCGTCAACAGCATTGCTTTTGAATTGATCGGCAAGGGCAAGGATCTGGCGGCAGACCTTGGCACCGAGGTGACTGCTGTACTGGTGGGAAGCGATGTAAAGGGTCTGGCAGATGAACTGGCTGAGTACGGTGCAGACAGGGTGATCGTAGTGGACGATCCCGAACTGAAAGAGTACAGGACCGAGCCTTACGCGCATGCACTGGCCTCCGTGATCAACAAGTATAAGCCGGAAATCTTCCTGGTAGGCGCGACTGCCATTGGACGCGACCTTGGTCCCAGGGTTTCCGCAAGGATCCATACCGGTCTGACTGCAGACTGTACACAGCTGGATATCGGTGATTTCCCGCTGAATCCTGTTCCCGGCAAGGAGCAGAAGCACAATCAGCTGCTGATGACTCGTCCTGCTTTCGGCGGCAATACCATTGCTACCATTGCATGCCCTGATTTCCGTCCTCAGATGGCAACGGTACGTCCCGGTGTTATGCAGAAGAAGGAGAGACAGGCCGGCGTAAAGGCAAATGTGGAAGAGTTCAATCCCGGATTTACACCCAACAATAATTATGTGGAGATCCTGGAGGTTGTGAAGGCTGTATCCGAGACCGTTGATATCATGGACGCCAAGATCCTGGTATCCGGTGGCCGTGGAATGGGCAATGCTGAGAATTTCAAGATGCTGGAGGAACTGGCAGAAGTGATCGGCGGTACGGTGAGCTGCTCCCGTGCAGTAGTGGACGCAGGCTGGAAGCCCAAGGATCTGCAGGTTGGACAGACCGGCAAGACCGTTCGTCCCAATGTGTACTTTGCAATCGGTATTTCCGGCGCCATCCAGCATCTGGCAGGTATGGAAGAGTCGGATATCATCATTGCCATCAACAAGGATGATACGGCTCCTATCTTTGATGTGGCTGATTTCGGCATTGTAGGCGACCTGAACAAGATCGTGCCTGCTCTGACTGAGAAGCTGCGCGCAGAGATGGCTGCAAAGAACTAAGCATGTGCGGATATAAGGCAGAGGCTGTCGGGACAGTTCGAGCATCTGTCCGTTTGCTGTAAATCATATGCCTTTACATGGAAGAGCAAATGTTTTTTTGACTAAGTGATAAAATAAATGCGAAATCCCGCAAAACCGGAAAGCTTTAGCTGACGGATTTGCGGGATTTTTGTGATTTATACTGTGCATCGGTGGAATTTGCAGTACAACCCGACTGCAGACCGCCAGCCAGGTATTTTCCCGGAGGCATCACTGTAAATCCTGGCGGCCTGCAGTATAATTTTCACAGCTGTATGGCCCGGGCTTTGTGCCGCATCTATTTCAGCATGAACCCAGGGGCCGTTAAGAACAAGCGCCACTATTTTGATAAGCCAGTCGCACCGCACATATTTGCTGCCTGCATCTTCGGCAGCCAACGTTGACAAGATCTGATGTGGAGTACTATTCCTGGCCAGATCTGCTTTTACGGCAGCATGTGCCATGCAAGTTTCATATAATCATACGAAAATGTTTAGGAATTGCCGGAAAATAACTGCTGCAATTGCTTCCGGCAAAAGCCCGAAAATACCATAAAAATTGCCATAAACTTGCAGCAGTTATTTGTAGACACTTCCTTATTATCTTGTGGGAACATTCATCCGAGCCGTTATACTGTCACATAAAAACCGTAAATTCGTGCGCCGGAAAGCTTGCTTATCGGAAAATGAACTGATATAATTTTGATAGCAGAGCGGAAATCTGAGCAGAAGCCTGAGCCGGAGAACTGGCGGAAGCCTGAGCCGGAGAACTGGGCGGAAGCCTGAGCCGGAGAACTGGCGGAAGCCTGAGCCGGAGAACTGGGCAGAAACCTGAGCCGGAAATCTGAGCGGAAGCCTGAGCCGGAAATCTGAGCAGAAACCTGAGGCGGATGTCTGAGATGAAAGTCCGCCCCAAAGCTGGATGCCCCGGGACGGAGAATACGAGACAGAGGGGCGTCAGAGTGGCAGGCCGGGCGAATATCTGGATGTTTGCATGGGCATGAGTGACTGCACAGTCCGGTCTGTATAATAAGGAAATGTCTCCAAATAACTGCTGCGAGTCTATAGCCGTTTTCATGGTAATTTCCGGCTTTTTCCGAAACAGATTGTATCAGTTGTTTTCTGACAGTTCCTGAAGATTTGGTGGTAAGATCATGAAGCGTAATGTCAGCCTTTCGGAGATTTCCGACGGACGTTTATATAACAGCAATGATATGGTAAAAGCAGACTGTCATGGATGTAAGGACTGCCACAAGTGCTGCACGGGCATGGGGAGTTCCGTTATACTGGATCCCTGCGATGTATATCGGCTGCAGCAGGGGCTGGGAAAGGGCCTTTCGGAACTGTTGGCGGAGGGCATGGCGGAACTGAATGTGGTGGACGGCGTTATCCTGCCCAATGTGGTCATGCGGGGCAGGGAGGAAAAGTGCGTTTTCCTGAATGAAAGCGGACGGTGCAGCATACACGGCGTCAGACCGGGGATCTGCAGGCTGTTTCCACTTGGGCGTTTTTATGAGAACGGTGATTTTCGGTATTTTCTCCAGGTCAATGAATGCGCAGTTTCTAACAGGTCCAAGGTAAAGGTGAGCAAATGGATCGACACCCCGGAGCAGAAAAAGAATCATGATTTTCTGTGTACATGGCACGCGCTGCTGAATCATCTGGAAGAGACAGTGGCGGGGGAAGAGGCCGGTGACAGGTCGAAGCAGCTCAATCTGCTGATGCTGCGGACGTTTTACATGCAGCCTTACGAGATTGAGAAGGACTTTTACGGACAGTTTGAGGCCAGACTGTCCGGATTTCAAAGTATAAATATCATGAATACCGGTATACTATAAGGTTGGAAGACAAAACTGAAAAAGAAGGGAAACGAAACATAGATGGAGACGGAAGAAGAGCGTCGGATCCGCCGGAGGAAGCGGATAGAGGAGATGAAACGGAAGAAGCGTCAGGTTGAGTTTATGCGCAGGTGGGGGATTGTCGTCTCCGCGGCAGTACTGGCTGCAGCAGGGATCAGGATCGGTGTCGCGCTGCTTTCGGACAGGGATGGCAGCAGGGAAGCAAACCAGGGCGGCGATACAGTGGCGGTTCGGGATGTGGAGGCAGATGAAAGCATCGAAGCCATGAACAGCGGCGGAAGTACAGCGGGATACGGAAGTGACGATATTCCGGCCGGAGGGGAAAGAGGGAATCCGGAGACAGCAGTGCGTAGAAAAGGAAACCGGATGGCGAATATGCCTGTGAATCTTCCGGAGGATACAGAGATGATGCCTGTGAGCGGGCCGGGAGAGGAAATGCCCGCAGAAGCGGAAGGGCCTGAGGGTATGCTGGCGGGAAAAACCCCTTTTTTCGAGGCGCATGACAGTGAGGATACCGCTGAGTTTGACGAGACGATCATCAGTCAGTTCGGTATCCTGATCGATGCGGAGGACGGCACTGTATTGGCTCAGAAGGAAGCATATGAAAGGATGAATCCTGCTTCCATGACTAAGATCCTGACTTTGCTGGTGGCGGCGGAGCACCTTACGGAGGCCGATCTGGAGGTAAAGGTGCCCATTACCATAGATATAACGGATTACTGTTATGTCAATGGATGCAGTGTTACGGGATATGCGCTGGATGAGGAAGTACCGGTTCTGGATCTGCTGTACGGGACGATTTTGCCTTCCGGTGCCGATTCCTCCCTGGCACTGGCAAAGTATGTGTCCGGTTCCCATGAGGCTTTTGTGGAACTGATGAATGAGAAGGTGGACGAACTGGGACTGGCAGAGACCACCCATTTTACCAATTGTGTAGGTTTGTATGATGAGGCGCACTATACGACGGCGTATGACATGGCTGTGATTATGAAAGCGGCAGCCGACGATGCGTTTTGCAGGGAAATATTGTCGGCCCGCACATACATCACCTCGGTTACGAAGCAGCACCCGGAAGGACTGGTGATCTCCAACTGGTTCCTGCGCAGAATAGAGGATAGGGATACACACGGTGAGATACTGTGCGGCAAGACAGGCTTTGTGGATCAGTCCGGAAGCTGTGCTGCCAGCCTGGCGGTGGGAAATGACGGAAAAGAATATCTCTGTGTGACAGGGAATTCCACCAGCAGCTGGAAGTGCATTGCGGACCAGGTTGCGCTGTATCAGAATTTTATCCCGGAATAAATCATTTCGAAGCACATTGCGGGGAAAGAAGCATGGATACAGGGACAGAGATGGCTTTTGGCATGGCTGAACAGCAGTGATGATCAGTGAGATGAGATCCGGCGATATCCGAATCCGGGGCGGGAAAAAGCATATCCGCTCAGAACTGGCAGAAGTGAGGATGAGTTCCGAGCGGTTCATGTCAGTTATCCGGTATCAGAATGTTTTCAGGTTATCCCGGAAAGCCATGCCGGTGGGGGTTGCGGCCAGGCCACCCTTGCCGGTTTCCTTTAGATCTTCCGGAAGCATCCGGCCTACGCTGCGCATGGCATCGAACACTTCGTCGGGGGGGATCCTGCTGCGGATGCCGGCGCCTGCCAGGTCAGCGGAAGTCAGGGCGTTGACCGCGCCGATGACATTGCGCTTGACACAGGGGACTTCCACCAGGCCGGCAACCGGGTCGCAGGCGAGACCCAGCAGATTTTTCATGGCCATGGCTGCTGCATGGGAGATGGCTTCCGCGTCGCCGCCCAGAAGGAATGCCACTCCGCCCGCAGCCATGGCGGAGGCGGCTCCGATTTCCGCCTGACAGCCTCCGGCAGCGCCGGATACGGAAGCTCGCTGGGCGATAATGCCGCCGATGCCGGCGCTGACGTAGAGCGCCTTTACCATTTCTTTTACGGGGTATTTTTTTTCTTCCTCCAGGGAGAGGAAAACAGCGGGAAGCACGCCGCAGGAACCGGCTGTGGGAGCTGCCACGATGCGCTTCATGCAGGCGTTGGATTCTCCCATCTTGATGGCTTTTTCCATGACAAGGCCCAGGAAGGAGCCGCAGAGGAGCGTTCCGTTCCGGCGGGAGGCGGCTACCTTTTCACCGTCCTTACCAACCAGGCCGCTGGCGGAAGAAAGGGTGGGGTCATAGGATGCGTCCGCGCTCTTCATTGCTTCATACATTTCTGTCATTTTTTGGAAAGCGGCTTCCGGGGTGATCTCCATTTCCCTGCAGTCATCGTCCCTGACAATTTCCCAGAAGCTTTTTCCGGTATTTTTTTCTATTTCCATGATTTCCTGAAATGATTGGTACATACGGATTCCTCCATGTTATTTTCCGCAGCCAGCGAATTCCCGAATTTGTCGGCAGATGGGTGGCTGCGGATATGTGTGTTTGGCTTTTCGACAGGAATGCTACGATAAATCCCTATCCGTCGGGCGGCTCCGCCCTGCTGTCTTTACTTTCCATAGTATTATGCGCCGTCTTTGAGTCCGAGATACGTTACTTTCAGAATTCCTTCCAGATGCGCCAGCCAGCGGATGGCGGTTTCAGGAACCTCCTGGTCGCATTCCAACACGATCACTGCATGTCCGCCCTTGGAGGAGCGGTATACCTGCATGGTGGCAATGTTAATGGATTTGTGGCTTAGCATAGACGTAATTTCGGTTATATGCCCGGGCTGATCCAGGTTGCTGACTACCAGAGTCGGGTAATCGCCGGAGAAATTAGCAGTCAGCCCGTCGATCTCCGTGACCCGGATGGCGCCGCCGCCTACGGAGGCCGCCACAATCTCCATTTTCCTTCCGTCTGTGCCGGTCAGGAGCAGTTTTACCGAATTGGGGTGCGTCTCACCCAAATCGATGCCGGACATGCGGTACTGCATGCCGTTTTCTTCAGCGTAGCGGAAGCTGTCCGCAATCCTGGGATCGTCCACCGGAAAGCCCAGGAGTCCGGCAATCAATGCCTTGTCCGTACCGTGTCCTTTGCCGGTGGCGAGAAAAGAACCGTGGAAATAGATATCCGCGTCCTGTACCGGAGTGCCTAACAGTTTCCTTGCAATGTTACCGATTTTTGCTGCTCCCGCGGTGTGGGAGCTGGAGGGGCCTACCATGACGGGGCCGATGATGTCGAATGAATTCATAGTTTCTGGTTCCTTTTTGCAGGTGGTTTTGTGGAAAGTTACGACAAAAAATACTTTGTATGATTCTACTATAGCTTATATTGGGGTAAATTGCAAGCGGTTACATGGAAATCGGAGACTTTACATGTGCGATTTGTTACTGTTCATGGTTCTGCCGTGAACGATAATATCTTTTATGGGTTTTTATCGGTTTCGCCTACAATTTGCTTGAATTTTGGATAGATTGCACTTATAATGAAAAAGGCGAGTAGGATAAATAATCGCGGCCGCATTTTGTGATCCGGGGCGCCCGGAGGGAATGCGGGTGAGGAAAGTCCGGGCTTCACAGGGCAGGATGCCGGATAACGTCCGGTGGAGGTGACTCCAAGGCCAGTGCAACAGAAATATACAGCAGGGTACCTGCTTCAGGCTGCAATGCGGCGGAGGCGGTGCCATGTAATGGTGGAAAGGCAGTGTAAGAGACTACCGTCCGTCCGGTAACGGACGGAGCCATGTAAACCCCATCCGAAGCAAGACCAGAACGAAGGCGACAGGCTGGCCCGGCCTGCTTTCAGGTAGGTCGCTGGATGCGGCTGGCGACAGCCGTACTAGATAGATGATTATTCACGACATAACCCGGCTTATCGTCCTGCTCGCCGCTTATATGCCGGAACAGCCCGGATTTACCGGGGGTTCCGGCATTTTAAAGTTTTCGTCAGAGGGCTTAAAACAGGGTAAAAATGGTACCGTTAGCAACACGTTAGCGACAAAAATCAAACTGCAACAGGAGGCAAAGGCTTTTTTTCGGATTTGTTTAAAATATATTTAGATTTATAGAGACATGTTATTTAGAAACGGCAGCTATACTATAGAAAGCAACGACAGGTAACACGTCTTTTATCGGAGACGGCACCAAAAAAGTGAATACGGAACATGATGGAGGGAAATATGGAAATAGCATGCAGAGAACAGACAATTGATAAACAGCCGGAAAAATATAAAAAACTGGCAAGTGTGGGGCTGGCAGCGGCATTTATGGCATTTGCGGCGGTTCTGCTGAAGGCCTGGCTGGACGGAAATTTTGATTCGGTTGATACATTTCAGAAATATGTGGCCGGATTCGGCCTGATCGCGCCGCTTTTTCTGATGGCATTTCAGGCGGCGCAGGTCATATTGCCGGTACTGCCCGGGCTATTGGGATGTGTGGTGGGAACGCTGATGTTCGGCTGGGTGGGAGGTTTCTGGTTCAATTATATCGGCATTTCCGCCGGTTCCATCATTGCGTTTCTGCTTGCAAGAAAATATGGGCAGGGGCTGGTGAGCAGGATGTTTCCGGGAGAGAAGTATGATAAATGGGCCCAGTGGGCAGCCAGGAGCAGGTTTTACACCGTAGTGTTGTTTCTGGGGATGGTGCTGCCGCTGTTTCCGGATGATTATTTCTGCTATTTTACCGGGGTCACAAAGATGAGTACACGTAAATTCGTGGCAATCATTATACTGGGAAAGCCGTGGTGTATCCTGGCTTACTGCATTATGACATCTCTGGCGGCGGGATGAGCGGGAACTGCATTTTGCAGAGAGGGAATTTATGCTCAGGTTCTAAGACATTTGCCGGATGAAATGTATAACCGGTGAGCGCTGCCGCAATGAAGAACAGAAAGAGGCGGATGACTGTTCTCTCGAGCATGTCCGACGTTGGAAAAAAGAATATATTTTACGGAAACACATCGGGAAGATTCCCGGTGTGTTTTTGCAATCAATATTTGTAAAACGCCCCATGTTATGGTAAAATAAACTAACGTCTGCAAAGGCTCCAGCCCAGGGCGGCGATATATAACAACCAGGAGGTTACTACATGCCACAGAGAACTGATATCAAAAAAGTACTGATCATAGGTTCCGGCCCCATCATCATAGGACAGGCCTGTGAATTTGATTATTCCGGCACCCAGGCCTGTAAGGCGCTGAAGAAGCTGGGCTACGAGATCGTATTGGTGAATTCCAATCCGGCCACTATCATGACGGATCCGGAGATGGCGGACGTCACCTATATAGAGCCACTGAATCAGGAGCGTCTGGAGCAGATCATTGCGAAAGAGCGCCCGGATGCTCTGCTGCCGAATCTGGGAGGGCAGTCGGGGCTGAATCTATGCGCGGAGCTGGCCAATGCCGGGATTCTGGAGAAATACAATGTGAAGGTCATCGGCGTTCAGGTGGATGCCATTGAGCGCGGAGAGGACAGAATTGAATTTAAGAAGGCCATGAACGCCCTGGGGATAGAGATGGCCAGGAGCGAAGTGGCATACTCAGTGGAGGAGGCCCTGCGGATTGCCGACAAACTGGGATTTCCGGTAGTGCTGCGTCCCGCATATACCATGGGCGGCGCCGGCGGCGGGCTGGTGTATAACAGGGATGAGCTGCGCACCGTCTGTACCAGGGGTCTGCAGGCTTCTCTGGTCGGACAGGTCCTGGTGGAGGAGTCCATTCTGGGATGGGAAGAACTGGAACTGGAAGTGGTGCGCGATGCGGACGGCAATATGATCACGGTGTGCTTTATTGAAAATATAGATCCCCTGGGGGTGCATACAGGAGATTCCTTCTGCGCAGCGCCCATGCTGACGATTTCCGAAGAACTGCAGAAGCGCCTTCAGGAACAGGCTTACCGCATTGTGGAATCCGTGCAGGTCATCGGCGGTACCAATGTACAGTTTGCCCATGACCCTGTCAGTGACAGGATCATTGTCATAGAGATCAATCCCAGGACATCCCGTTCCTCCGCGCTTGCATCCAAGGCCACGGGCTTTCCGATCGCGCTGGTCAGCGCCATGCTTGCCGCAGGGCTGACATTGAAGGATATTCCATGCGGAAAATACGGTACGCTGGATCGATATGTGCCGGACGGAGACTATGTGGTGATCAAATTTGCCCGCTGGGCATTTGAAAAGTTCAAGGGAGTGGAGGATAAGCTGGGTACCCAGATGCGCGCCGTGGGCGAGGTCATGAGTATCGGAAAAAATTATAAGGAGGCATTCCAGAAGGCAGTCCGTTCCCTGGAGACAGGGAGATATGGCCTGGGCCGGATCCCGGTCCTGGAGGAGAAGTCGAAAGAACAGCTTTTACGGATGCTGATCACACCTTCCAGCGAGCGGCATTTTGCCATGTATGAGGCATTGAAAAAGGGCGCCTCCGTGGAAGAGATTCACGAAATCACACATGTTAAAAAATGGTTTATCGAACAGATGAAAGAGCTGGCCTGGGAGGAACTTGAGCTTTTGGAGGATAAGGGCAGGCTTCCCGCCGACGAGAAGCTGATCCGGGCGAAAAAGGACGGTTTTTCGGACAAGTATCTGAGCCTGCTGCTGGAGATTCCCGAGCAGGAGATCCGTGAACACCGCATTGGGCTGGGGGTGGAGGAAGCCTGGGAAGGGGTTCATGTCAGCGGTACGCCGGACAGCGCTTATTACTATTCCACATACAATGCTCCGGATCGGAATCCCATCCGAAGCGATAAGCCCAAGGTAATGATCCTGGGAGGCGGTCCCAACCGTATCGGCCAGGGAATTGAATTTGATTACTGCTGTGTCCACGCTTCCATGGCGCTGAAAAAGCTGGGCTTTGAGACCATCATCGTCAACTGCAATCCCGAGACGGTGTCCACGGATTATGATACTTCGGACAAGCTTTATTTCGAGCCTCTGACGCTGGAGGATGTGCTGAGCATCTATAAAAAGGAGCAGCCTGTGGGCATTATCGCTCAGTTTGGCGGGCAGACCCCTCTGAATCTGGCGGCAGACCTGGAGAAAAACGGTGTGCGCATTCTGGGCACCGCGCCTTCCGTGATCGATCTGGCAGAGGACAGAGATCTGTTCCGCGCCATGATGGATAAGCTTAAGATCCCCATGCCGGAGTCCGGTATGGCAACCACTGTGGAGGAGGCTCTGGAGATCGCGCACAAAATAGGCTATCCGGTGATGGTGCGTCCTTCCTATGTACTGGGCGGCCGGGGCATGGAAGTGGTGTATCAGGATGCCAGCCTCACCGATTATATGAAGGCGGCGGTGGGAGTGACGCCGGACCGCCCCATCCTTATTGACCGCTTTTTGAACCATGCCACCGAATGCGAGGCGGATGCCATCAGCGACGGGAACCATGCCTTTGTTCCTGCCGTTATGGAGCATATCGAGCTTGCGGGAATTCATTCCGGTGATTCCGCCTGCATTATCCCTTCCAGGCATATCTCCGGGGAAAATGTGGCCACCATCAAGGAATACACCAGGAAGATTGCCGAGGAGATGCATGTGCGCGGACTGATGAACATGCAGTATGCCATTGAGAACGGCAAAGTGTATGTGCTGGAGGCCAATCCCAGGGCATCCCGCACCGTCCCCCTGGTATCCAAGGTGTGCAATATCCGCATGGTGCCCCTGGCGACGGAGATCATCACTGCGGATATAACGGGAAGGCCTTCTCCCGTGCCCGGACTGAAGGAACAGGAGATTCCGTATTACGGAGTGAAGGAGGCGGTGTTCCCCTTTAATATGTTCCCGGAGGTAGACCCTGTTCTGGGACCGGAGATGCGCTCCACCGGCGAGGTGCTGGGCCTGTCTGCTTCAGTGGGGGAGGCATTCTTCAAGGCCCAGGAAGCGACGCAGACGAAGCTGCCCTTAAGCGGTACGGTGCTGATCAGTGTAAACCGCAGGGACAAAGCGGAGGTTGTGGAAGTAGGGGAAGCCTTCCGGAAAGCCGGTTTTCGGATCCTCGCCACCAGCAGTACCTGCGCATTGCTGCAGGAAGCCGGCATTGAGGCCAGACTGGTGAAAAAACTCTATGAGGGAAGGCCGAATCTGCTGGATCTGATCACCAACGGCCAGGTGGACCTGATCATCAATTCGCCTGTGGGAGACGACAGTGAGTATGATGACAGTTATCTGAGGAAAGCTGCCATCAAGGCAAAGATACCCTACATGACCACCATTGCCGCCGCAAGGGCTACGGTGGAAGGAATCCTCCAGGTGCAGAAGGCAGGCAATGGGGAGGTGCATTCCCTTCAGATGCTTCATGGGCTGATCAGGGAGAAGTAAGAGGAACGAATCTGTTTGACAGCACTATGCAGAATACGTGGAAGGCGGCAATGCGGTCTGACAATACGAAAACAGAGACCATGGAGATATAAGAGAACGGATATTGGAAAACAGGAGACAGAATGGATATGGCAGGATACTTATTTGTGCATTTTACAGGTGAGGATAAGGACGGGGAGCAGATTTATTTTTCCCTGAGCAGAGACGGGCTGCACTGGGAGGACTTATACTGCAGACCGCCAGGATTTACAGTTATGCCTCCGGGAAAATACTTGGCTGGCGGTCTGCAGTCGGGTTGTACTGCAAATTTAACCGGTGCGCAGTATAAATGGGGGAAGGCCGATTCTGTATTCCGGGACGGGAACCCTTGGTGTCAGGGATCCTTTTCCGGTTCGGGATCCGGAGAACGGGAAAATTTACCTGATTGCCACGGACCTGCGCATTGAAGCGGGGAAAGGCTGGGACGCCGCCCAGAATCAGGGAAGCCGTGACCTGATCGTATGGGAATCGCAGGATCTGATTCATTGGAGCCGGGAGAGAGCCTGCACGGTGGGAATTCCGGAAGCTGGCTGCGTGTGGGCACCGGAGGCGGTATATGACAGGAAACACAAAGCGTTTCTGGTATTTTTTGCCTCGATGGTGAAGAACACCGGAGACGCACAGGGAAAGCAGCGCATCTATGCCGCTTACACAAAAGATTTCAGGGAATTTTCGGAAACCTTTCTCTATATGGAGCGGGAAAACCATGTGATCGATACCACCATTCTGGAGAGTGGGGGAATGTTTTACCGTGTTTCAAAGGACGAGACGGAGAAAGTATTGATCCTGGAGAAGGCGGATTCTCTCCTGGGACAGTTTACCCGTGTTGGATCGCCGGTGCTGGACGCTCTGAAAGGGGTGGAGGGGCCCGAAGGGTATCTGCTGCCGGACGGGAAAACCTGGTGTCTGATCGCGGACAGGTTCGCCGAGGGAAAGGGGTATCTGCCCATGGTGACGGAGGAGTTGTCTTCCGGTGAATTTCGGATCCTGGAGCCCGGGCAATACGATATGGGTACCACGAAGAAAAGACACGGAGGCGTGCTGGCGGTCACAGAGGAGGAATATGAGCGGCTGAAAAGACAGTTTGGAGGAGAGTAGGGTCCGGAAGGGCTGTACGTGATGTGGCTGCGCCGCAGGGGATTTGCTCTGGAAATAGCAATAGAACATGAGGTGTAAAGCCCATATGGAATGAGGAAAGGCTTTGCACCTTTTGTTTGAGTGAGTGGTTTCATGCACAGCGCATTTTCGGTGTATGGCAGAAAAGGGAACAGAAGGCAAACGTTATGTGTGTGACAACAAATATAGAAAAATGGAGAAGCAGACATGGATCATAACAGGGAACCGGATGCGGTTCATCAATCCATACAGAGTGAAGAGAAGATGCAGCAGGGGGTGCCGAAGCAGGGAGAGCCATTTGCGGAGCCGGGATTTCATACAAAAGAGGATATACGGGAAAATATCCTGGCAGAAAAAAACAGTTCTGCGGAAAAAAGCGTGCCCGCAGGCGGACGCGTCAGTTCTTATGCTGAGCATAATCCGGTACATGCCCCAATCCCGGGGCTGGGACTCAGGAGCATGAAAACGGCGCTGGCAGCGATGGTGACGGCTCTGCTCTATGCCTTTCTGCCCGACAGGAACCCCACCTTTGCATGTATAGGGGCGATCTTTGGCATGGGGGCGGATATGGAAGAATCCCGCCGCAGCGGCGGAAACCGTTTCTTTGGGACGATCATCGGCGGATTTATCGGTCTGGGGATGTACTGGCTGGAACATCAGATTTTTCCGGAAGGACATTACTGGCTGCGGCTTCCGCTGGTTTTTCTGGGGATTGTCATTATGATCTCGCTGTGCGTGCTGTTTCACTGGCCGGGAGGAGTGCAGCCGGGAGGCGTGGTGCTGTGCATCATTCTGTTCAATACGCCGGCGCATCATATTGAGTATGCGATTCATCGTATGATTGATACCGGCGTAGGCGTGGTTATTGCGCTGCTGGTGAATTACCTGCTGCCCAGAAGCCGGCTGGAGCACTGGTTTCATCTGGATCAGGAGAGCAGGAAGAGAAAGGATGAACAGGCGTGAAGAAGATCTCACTGGAGCGGCTGCTGCAGGAAAGCGGGGAAGATGCTTACCCGCAGCAGTACCGTTATATATGCGGCAGGATCGAAGCCGGGGAGCTGATCCCGGTGAAAAAATCTCCGCTCAACGGTAAGAAACCGGCGCTTCATTTAAGTTACTGGCTTGCGGAGGAAGCTCCTGACTATGGGGAGGAGACAGAAGAACTGAAATTCCGCATGGCACCGGCGATCCGGACGGATTATTATCTGAAGCATCTCAAAACATACCGGGAAGAGGCGGCATGGGTCAGGATGCTGAACCGCTATTTTCTGGAACAGGAGGAAAGAAAGGACGTCGGTTCCGGAGGCGTGGTATTTGTCTCGCTGAATGAGCGAAGCTTTCAGATATGGGGCAGGGAAAAGTTTCTGCAGAGGGAACAGGGGAGAAAGATTCTGGCCCACTGCGGAGTGGAACTGGAGCAGCTCCATGTGTATGGAACCACGGAGCCTCTGGCCTATTATTCCTGTATCAGGAGCGCGCCGCAGACTGTACTGATATTGGAGAATAAAGATACGTTTTACAGTATGCGCAGGTATCTGAACGGGGACTGCCGCAAGGACTCGGAAGTCATACCGCGCAGGATATTCGGCAGGGAGATCGGAACGGTGATATACGGTGCCGGAAAGGGAATCCTGCGCTCTTTTGAGGATTTCCGCTTTTGCGTGGAGTCTCATGTCAATGCGCCGGAAAACGAGATTCTGTATTTCGGAGATCTGGACTATGAAGGGATCGGAATCTATGAACGTCTGGCGGAGTTGTTTGGCGCCGGTGAAAACGGATGCGAGATAAAGCCTTTTACGCAGGCTTATGAGAAAATGCTGGAAAAGGCGGCGCAGGGGGTGGACTTCCTTCCGGAGACCAGTGAGAACCAGAACCGGAATCTTTCAGGACTGTTTTTTTCGTATTTTACGGAATCCCTGAAGGCGCGGATGGAGCAGATACTGGAAGCAGGGAAATATATTCCGCAGGAAAGTATTAATATTACGGATTTTTAGCCTTATCAGAGTTGGCAGTGGAATAACGAAGGAAGCAGGTGCGGCTTCCGATAAGACATATTTCAGGCAGACGGGAGAAGGAGGATGCAGTACGAATTTTTAAAGCAGTTCCCGAAGCGGATGAAGCATGTGGGAGCCTATATGATCTTATTTGCAAACAGCAGCCAGAAGACCATCTGGAAGCAGTACGGATTTCAGAAGCAGGACGAGCAGGTGAACATGATCTTTGCGGTCATGCTGTATATCATGGAGCAGTCCCTGAAGGAGGAAAACTGTACCATAGACGATATCGGGGCCTATATGGACAGCCTGAATATGCGTTATTTCGGGAAGAATATGGGCTATGAGGACTGCAAAAGCCTGGGGGATTTCATCGTCAATGTGGTTCTGTCCAATGAGGGCAGGCCCATGTATTTTGACGGGTACGACTTTGAAGAGAGGGCATACCGGACCATGAACGTAAGCTATGTGGCCAACCGGATTATCTATGTGGATTCGGAGGTGCGCAGGACTTCTTATTATCTGACGGAGGACGGATACAATCTGCTGCTTTCCACCCTGGAGATCGAAAGTAATATGAAGCTGACCATACACGAGATGATCTTCAAGCTTCATCTGGAGAAACAGAGCTACGACAGGGCAGTGGACGATATCAAGAATGTGTTCAACCTTCTGCGCGTCCAGCTTCAGAAGATCGAGGAAGCCATGAGCCGGATCCGCAGGAATGCCCTGAGCTATTCCGTGGCGGATTACGAGTCTGTCCTGGAGGCCAATCTGGATACCATCAGTGACACCAAGCAGAAATTTCAGAGTTACAGGGAACTGGTGAAGAGCAGGGCCAGGGAGCTGGAGGAGATGAATCTGAATGTCCGGCGCCTGGATGAAAAGGAAGAGGAGAAGCTGAATAATCTGGGTATCATTGAGGGGTACCTGAACCGCGCCATCGACGAGCATCAGAAGATATTAAGCAGCCATTTTGACCTGAAATCCCTGTATACAAGGGAACTGGAGCAGCTTTCCCAGATGTCCTTTATACGGCGATTTTCCCTGCGCAATGAATTGTATGAGAAGCTGCTCACCCGCCCGGAGGGGCTGGGGAGGATGGAGCTCTTTCTGCGTCCTCTTTTCGGAAACGAGCCGGATAAGATTTATAATCTGAAAAAATCAACGGAACTCCAGCGCCCCATACGAAAGAAGGAAGCGGAGGATGGGGAAGCCGTAATGGAATTCGGAGATGACAGATGGATGGAGGAAGAGGAGCGGCGCAGACAGGAGAAGACGGCAAAATATGAAGGCAGTCTGAAACTTCTGCTGCAGGCAGCGCTTGGGTCAGACAACGGGGAGATTTCGCTGGAGACGCTGAGAGAACAGATTCTGGCGCAGGAGCCTGGCCAGGATGCGGAAATGCTGATACACACACTGCTTCCCAATGTGCAGATTTTCAAGGAAATCATGGTGGAGCTGCTGAAAGGGAGAGAGATCCACATGGAAGTGCTGCGGGAGGAGCGGCGGAACTACATCAGCGAGGCTTCAGGCGGCTTTCAGCTCAATGAAATGCTCCTGAATCTGGCAGATACTTACGGGCTGCGGATGCGGAAGGTTGAGGCGTACCGGATAGAAGATGGCAAAGTGGTTACCTTTGAACATGTGCCTGACGAGACAGGCCGGCAGAAAACCATATGCTGTTCAAATGTACTGATCAGAGTTACAACGTAAAGACTGCGGGACTGGAAACAGCAGACTCACTGTAAGTGCCCCAGAGGATTTGCGGACGGATGTATTTACCGGCCGGAAATCCTCTGCTTAGAAGGGTACTTACAGTGAGACTGCGGGACTGGAATAGGAGACAGGTTATGGCATATGAAGTGGAAGAGATCAGAGCCAGTCAGGAGATATTTTACTATCTGCTGGAGCATCACGAGCTGGGGGAGGAAAGTCAGGAGCGGCTGTTCCGGGGATATGCGGAAAATGAGCGGATTCAGAATCTGGTGAAATCACAGGGGGAGGCCGCCCAGTGCGATATCGAGCGTTACGGGGATGTGATCTACCTGATACCCTGGGAGGACAATACCTTTCTGGGCTTTTCCAAGGCGCAGCTGAAGCAGCTTTTATCCAAATCCAACGGTACGGATAAGGATTACTACCTTTCTCAGTTCGTGATCCTGACCCTGCTGGTGGAATTTTATGACGGACAGGGCGCCACCAGCAAGACCAGGGATTATATGCGGGTGGGAGAACTGCAGAATTGTATTTCTGCGAGACTTCGGGAGGGTGCGGAGCGGGCGGAGGAAGAAGGGGGAGAAAGGAAATCCCCTGGGGAAGAAGGTCTTTCCAGGGAAGAGCGGCAGGGGATTGCCTTTTCCAATATGATGGAAGCCTACGAGGCGCTGCGTTCTGACGAGAAGGGTTCCCGGGCTAAAACCACCAAGGAAGGTTTTCTGTACAATATACTGAATTTTCTGCAGAAACAGGGACTGATCGAGTATGTGGAAGAGGATGAGATGATCAAGACCACAAAGAAGCTGGACCAGTTCATGGACTGGAACCTGCTGAACCAGAATCATTTCCAGAGGGTCAGGAGAGTGCTGGAAGAAAATGCTTCGGAGGCTGTGAGGGCAGGAGCGGAGTGAAGAATGGAACAGGCCTGTCTCCACAGAGCAGGCAGAGGGAGTAAGACTTGAGCAAAATAAACGCAGTCCGTCTGATCAATTTAAATTACAACAACAATTCCATCCGGATCAGCGATGAGACCTTCCGGTTCAACGGGGAGAGCACGCTGCTGTCCCTTCGAAACGGCGGCGGAAAATCGGTTCTGGTGCAGATGATCATGGCGCCTTTTGTGCACAGGCGCTACCAGAATGCCAAGGACCGGCCTTTTGCCGGTTATTTTACCACCAGTAAGCCCACATTTATCCTGGTGGAATGGAAGCTGGACCAGGGGGCAGGTTATGTGCTGACCGGTATGATGGTCCGCAGAAGCCAGGAAATCGATGAGACCCGTCAGGATGAACTGGAAATCATCAATTTTATATCGGAATACAGAACTTTTTGCCAACAGGACATCGATCATCTTCCGGTGGTGGAAAAGACGAAAAAGGATGTCACCCTGAAGGGCTTCGGGGTCTGCAGGCAGCTTTTTGAAACCTGGAAACGGGAGCGGCAGGTGCCTTTCTTCTATTATGATATGAATAACCCTTCCCAGTCCAGGCAGTATTTCAGCAAACTGGCGGAATATCAGATCCATTATAAGGAATGGGAAGGCATTATCAAAAAGGTCAATCTGAAAGAGTCCGGCCTGTCGGATCTGTTTGCCGACTGCAGGGACGAGAAGGGCCTGGTGGAAAAGTGGTTCCTGGAGGCGGTGGAGAACAAGCTGAACCAGGACAGGAACCGGATGAAGGAATTCCAGGATATTATGGAGAAATACACCGGCCAGTACAAGGATAACCGGTCCAAGATCCAGCGAAGGGATACCATCCGCGCTTTTGGGCAGGAAGCGGAGCAGGTGCGGGAAAAGGCTGTCCTTTACCGGGAGCTGACCGGGGAGCTGGAGGCACAAAAGGGGCGGATCGCGGATTTTATTTACAGACTGCATGAACTGGAGGGAACGGAGCAAGCCAGGGAACAGGAAGTGAAACTGCAGATAGAGGAACTGGGCAGCCAGATCAACGAGCTGGAATACGAGAAGCTCTCCGGTGAGTATTACGAGATTGCGGACAGGGAAAGCCACTCTGTCAGCAACCTGGAAATGCTGCGGATAGAGGAGGAAGCCTTCACTCGCAGGCGGGAGGAGATCCTTCATAAGCTCCATGTATTTGAATGCGGAAAGCAGCAGGAAATCCTGGAGGAATGCGGGCAGGAGCAGGAGCAGGAGCTGCAGCGTCTGCATCTGTGCCTGGAAAAACAGGAGAATCTGGAGCCGGAGAGGATGCGGCTGGGATGGCAGCTGAAGCAGTACTATGGCGGACTTTTGGCTTGCCATGAGGAGGAGAAGGAGAAGTGCAGCCAGTCCTTATCCCGGCTGGAACAGGGAAAAGCAGATGCAAAGAGGAAGCTGGAGGAACTGCGGGAAAACGAAAGTACTCTGATACAGCGCTGCGGCGCCCTGGATGCCCGGACGAAGATGTTTGACGGGATAGAGGAGCAGTTTAACCGGGAGTATATGATACAGAACCACCGGGCGGAGGATCGTTCCGGGATAGAAGACCGTTCCAGGGGAGGACGTCGTCTGGCGGAAGAAAGCCGCTTCAGGGAAGGATGGAGCCGTAATATTCTTGGGGAATATGAGCCGGGAGCGCTGGAGATCGCCCAGGCAGAATATGAAAAGCAGTTAAATGCGGAAGAACGTGCAAAAACAGACGCTAAAAAGGAAGCGGAGCAGTACAAGGAGCAGGTGAAAAGTCTGAGGCGGCTGTTGGAGGATAAGGTATCCGGGAGAGAGAAACTGGAATCTTCCCGGCGGGAAAAGAAAGCCAGGCTGAGGGACTATGAACAGGAACTGTCAGAGCGCAGCGTTATCCTGCGGTATTTTGGGATGGGGCAGGAGGACTGCTTTGACACGGAGAAGATCCTGTCCGTGGTGCAGCGTAAGCTTCTGGATACGGATCTGGTGAGACAGGGCCTGGAGAAGGAAGCGGATGTCCTGGAAAAGGATTACCGGAAGATGGACCAGGGACAGGTGCTGGAGCTGTCGGAGGAGTTCAGTGGGCTGCTGGAGGAAGCGGGGATTCATTTCGTGTACGGTATGGAATGGCTGCGGAAGAACCAGCTTTCACCGGAGCGGAATCAGCGGATCGTGAAGGAACAGCCCTTTTTGCCGTACTCGCTTATCCTGTCGGGGGAGGAACTGGAGCGGCTTGCGGGGCTTGGAGAGCAGGTTTACACTTCCTCGCCGGTGCCGATTCTGCGCAGAGAGGAACTGGAACAGACAGGGGCAGGGGGAGGCGGAACCATTCACACCTTCGGAAAAGTACATTTCTATGTATGGTTTAACGATAATCTGCTGGACGGGGAGAAGCTGAAAGGTATGCTTGCGGAACAGGAAGCGCGGATCCGGAAGCTTCGGAGGAACATTGATACGAAGAAGGCCGAGTACATGGAATACATTGGCCATCAGGAGAAGATCAGGGGACAGAAAGTGTCCGGGGAGGCATATGAGGCGGTAAAGGAAGAGATCAATGCGCTGGAAAAGGAATATGCCGCTTTGGAACAGGAAATCCTGAAAAAGAGGGAGGAGCTGGCCTCTCTGGAGAACCGGAGGGAAGAGAAGGAGCAGCAGGCGGTACAGCTGGAAAAGGCGATCCTGTACCAGAACAGGCGGCTTGCGGATTTCAAAAGGTTCTGTGGAAGCTATGAGGAGTACAGGGAGAATTGCCGTCAGCTGGAGAAGGCGCAGAAGGAGCGGGAGAGAGTTTTAAACCTGGAAAAGCTGGAACAGGGCAAGATCGCAAAGCTGGAACAGGAGCTGATGACGGAGCAGAACCATATGACTGCTTTGGAGCGGGAGTTGGAAAGCAACAGGGAAAAATGTCTGAAGTACCAGCAGTATCAGCGTGCATATGCCGGAGAGGCGGATGCGGAAGAGACAGACCCTGAGCAGGCCGACGGGCAGGAAAGCCGGCCGGGGGAGGAATTGGAAGGGAAGCGGACCGGGAAAGCAGCGGAAGGGAAACAGCCGGGGAAAGCATCGGAAAGGAAGCCCGGGGAGACACCGGAAGAAAAAGCGGCAGAGAAGCCGATGTCGGAAAAGCAGGCAAAGGAAGCCGAGATCCGCCACGAGGTCATCACAAGCGGAATCGGCGCGGAGCAGAGGGAACTGGAACAGCGAGTGGAAAAGGCGCAGAAACGGTACGTAAATGCGTTGGAGGAGCTGAAGGCCAAAGCCGGGAAATATCACCTGGAGGAAAAGGAGTGGCTTCAGACCCGCTACGATAAAAAGGAAGAAACCCACCAGGAGATACTTCTGGAGGAGCAGGAGAAAAAAATAAACAGGCAGAACAGGCTGATTCATGATGAAGAAATCCAGTGTGCCCGCCATCAGGTAGAGAAGCAAAACAAGCTGGCCCGGATAAAGGAGCGCTGCGGAAAGGAAACGCCGGCTGCCAGGGAAACCATTAAAACCATCCGCTTCGCAGATGCGATACGGAAGCTGGAGTATGAGAAGGAAGAAGCGGCAAAAGAGGAAAAGCGGATCCTGAAAAAAATCCATGAGTATGAAAACAATCTGACAGCGCTGGCGGAATATGAAGAATTTGTCCGCGGAGAAGGTATCGAATGGGAAGCAGACTTTGCAGCCATGGACGGGAAGGAGCTGACCAGGCAGAAAGGCATTCTTGTCCGAGATTACAATGCAATGACCGAACAGCGCCGGGAAGCCAGAACGGCTCTGGAACGGGTATTGAACCGCATGGTCCGGATGGAAGTTTTCGCGGAAGATTTTTATCAGAAGCCTCTGGAATCCATGCTGCAGCTGACGGAGGATGCGGAGCGGGTGCTCAGGCAGCTGGAAACCACCGTGGCTTCCTTTAACAGCCTGATGGAAAAGCTTCAGGTGGATATTTCCCTGGTGGAGAAGGAAAAAGCGAAAATCGTGGAGCTGGTGGGAGATTATCTGAAGGAAGTGCATGATGATCTGAATAAAATAGATCGCAATTCCACGATAACCGTGCGGGAACGTCCGGTGAAGATGCTGAAAATGGAACTGCCGGACTGGACGGAAAACGAGAGCCTTTATCAGCTTCGGCTGCAGGATTATATTGACGATGTGACCACAAGGGGGATTGCGCTGCTGGAGAAAAATCAGAACCTTCAGGAATTCCTGGGCACACGCCTGACTACCAGGGGGCTTTATGACAGTGTTGTAGGCATCGGGAACGTGCAGATACGGCTGTACAAGATCGAAGCCCAGAGGGAATATCCCATTACCTGGGCGGATGTGGCGAAGAATTCCGGCGGCGAGGGATTTTTGTCTGCTTTCGTCATTCTTTCGGCGCTGCTGTACTATATGCGGAAAGACGATTCGGATATCTTTGCGGACCGGAATGAGGGAAAGGTGCTGCTCATGGACAATCCCTTTGCCCAGACCAACGCGTCCCATCTGCTGAAACCACTGACAGATATGGCGAAGAAGTCGAATACCCAGCTGATCTGTCTCTCCGGCCTGGGCGGCGAGTCCATTTACAACCGGTTTGACAATATTTATGTGCTGACGCTGATTTCCGCCAACCTGCGCAATGATATGCAGTACCTGAAGGCGGAGCATATGCGGGGCTCGGAGGATGAGACCGTATTGGCGTCCCGGATAGAAGTGATGGAGCAGCAGGAGTTTGTGTTTTAAGGAGAGCAGAAAATGCATGATTATATAACATATCTGGAGGAGACTATACCGGATAAGGACAGCCTGAAGCTGGTAAAGACGGAAGCCCGGAAATTTTACCAGTCCAACACTCTGGAGGAATGCCATGAGATGGGATTTACGCTGTATCGGTCGGAGAATTTCCAGATACAGGAGATAGGGGTATTTCTTTTGGGGTATTGTGCTCATGCGTATCCGGATGCCCTGGATTTTCTGAAAGGAACGGTCAGTAGGCATAAGAACTGGAAGGTACAGGAAATCCTGGCAATGGCATTTGACATGCACTGCAAGATTATCGGCTATGAACAGGCGCTTCCTTTAATCCGGGAGTGGATGGAAAGCGGCAACGCCAATGTGCGCAGGGCAGCTTCCGAGGGGCTGCGGGTGTGGACAGGCCGTCCTTATTTTAAGGAGAATCCCCATGTGGCGATCGAGCTTCTGTCGCTCCATAAGGAGGACGCCAGCGAGGATGTGCGGAAATCCGCCGGTAATGCCCTGCGGGATATCAGCAGGAAGCACCCGGAGCTGGTGGCTGGGGAGCTTGAAAAATGGGACCTGTCTTCCAGGAAGACGCAGCAGGTACATCAGCTGGCGGGGAAGTTTATTTTGTAGGCATACGGAAAACATTTTCCGCTTCATATGTGAATACAAAACTGCCTGATGCGTATAAGTGAGCCGCCGGGAAGGGGAGGGATGCAGATTCTTCCCCTCAAACAACCGCCTCAACCAATACTTTATCTCCCAGAACAATTTCTTTTACACCGATTTCCTTCTTCTGATTGAAATTGAAACTGAGCATATATCCTTTTTTCAGATGGAAATAATCAAGATAATCTGTCAGTTGTTGTTCCCCGCGTTGGTTGTAGGCATTTCCCCGCCACACTTTCATTTCAATGATGCTCTGTTCCCCGCGGTAATAGATGACTAAATCCATGCGCTCCCGATTCCTGGTTTCCGGTTCCACACTGTAGTTTCCGATTCCGTTTATAATAGGCTTTAAGAACAACATGAAATACCGCCTGCCGGTATCTTCCAGAAAGGCTTCATCCTTATCCCCGTACAGGTAGTCAAAGGTTTCCACAAATTTTTCCAATATTTTTCGGACGTTCAGATGTCCGCCTGTGATAAACTGGTTTTGCTCCCGGGTGCCGATATCGTACAGCTTGCTTTCGGAAAATTCCTCAGAAAGAAAATAATTATAAAGCACGGATTCAAAAATCCGGTTGGAAATAACGGCTGTATCGTCCTTGTTTTTGATAAAGCCAAACATTGCAGCAGTTTCGATATAGCCGTTCGTTGCTACATACGGAACAGGCCTGCCGTTGAAGAGGAGTTCATATAATATGGTTTTTAATTCCGGATAAACATTTAGCTTTTCAATGAGAGACTGATATAGCGCATTATTTTCTTTCACAAGCATTTTTTCGGCTTCCAGGAAACCATCTCTGGTCCACGCGCTGCTTTTGTCCGGATAGCCCTCTGTGCCGGCGACGCGCTCGTCCATAAACATACAGAGCCTGGATACAAGATATGGGTAGCCGGAAGTGTAATCGTAGAGAAGCTCTGACAACTGCACGATGTCCATGCCGATGCCGTGGTCAGTGTCATATTCCCTGAGCATACCTGCGATTTCAGCTGCCGAAAAACTCATATCGACAAGAAAATCGGCGGCAATATTCCAGGGACTGTTCATTTTATGCTCCTCGGAGGAAGTGATTTTTCGTTTGATATTGCGAATATCGTATACACCTGCGAGTATCACGGATTTGAAGGCAGGTGCCGTATCGCTGGCGAGGTAGGCGGCTCTTAACTGAGCAAGAAAATCCAGGAAAACCTGGTTATTTGTTGCTGTATCTATCTCGTCTATGATAAGGACAATCTGTTTCCGGGATTGCCCGCACCATAATCTGAATACCCGAAATAAGGCCTGGAGAGAATTGAGCCGGGCTGTTCCCTCTGCAAATGCAGTCAGCTTTTCTGCTATGCCCTCCGGAAACCTTTGCACAGAGTCCAGCAGTTCTTCCGAGATGGCTGATACAAACAGCGGTTCACTTTCGAAGGACAGGGAACTGATTCTTTGAAAATCAAGGCTTATGGTTTCATATTCTGTCTTAAGAAAGTCTGCCAGCGCCCGCAGTGTGGTTGTTTTACCGTATTGTCTTGCTTTGTTTATCGTAAAATAATTTCCGTTATCTACCATTCTTTTGATTTTTTCCAGCCGGGGCTTTAAATCAATCATATAGTGCATGTCCGGCCTGCAGGCTCCGTTTACATTAAAAACCTTTGACATTTTATCAGCGTGCTCCTTTGTTGATCCGTTATTTTACAGGCATATATTTATCATACGATACACGGCAATAAAATACAATAAAAATTTGCCGGTAAAATGTTGTTGAAAGCCTTGCAGAAAGCTGATAATATGTAATTATATGGAAATCCTCTGCCCAAGCCAGGTACTGCGGCGGGTACATGCGGAACTTAAAATAGGAGAAAATATGCGTCACGAAATTTCATATGAGGAAAAATACAGAATGATGGTGGAAACCCCGGTGAACAGGCTGATTCCAAAGCTGGCAGTCCCCACCATCATCAGTATGCTGATCACATCTATCTACAATATGGCGGACACTTTTTTCGTCAGCCAGCTGAGCACCAGCGCGTCCGGGGCGGTGGGTGTGAACTTTTCGCTGATGGCAATGATACAGGCCATCGGCTTTACCTTAGGCATGGGAAGCGGAAACTACATGTCCCGGATGCTGGGGGAAAAGGCGGACGAGAAAGCCCAGAGAGCCTGCTCCACGGCAGTGTATACTGCGTTTGTCTTCGGATTGCTGCTGGCGGTCTTCGGCGTATGGAATATAGACGCCCTGGTGCGTGTGCTGGGAGCCACGGAGACGATTGCGCCCTTCGCCAGGGATTACGGGCAATACATATTGATAGCGGCGCCTTACATGACGGTGTCATTTGTCTTCAACAATCACCTGCGTTCCCAGGGAAATGCCGCATTGTCCATGATGGGCATCACAACCGGCGGCGTGCTGAATGTGGTGCTGGACCCCATTCTGATTTTCGGGTTTGATATGGGCATCTCCGGAGCGGCCATTGCGACCATCATCAGCCAGTTTATCAGTTTTCTGATTCTGTTGACTCTGGTGATACGTTCCGGAAATGTGTTGAAGCCCCATCCGAAGTTTTTTACCATGAAATGGTGGGTGTACAGGGAAATTCTGTCCGCCGGAATGCCTACGCTGGGGCGGCAGGGACTGGCAAGCCTGGCTTCCGTGCTGCTGAATATGGCGTCTTCCGGTTTTGGGGACGCGGCGGTGGCGGCCATGTCCATCGTCACCAGAATCATGATGTTCATCAATTCCGCGCTGATAGGCTTCGGGCAGGGCTTTCAGCCGGTGTGCGGGTTCAACTTCGGTGCAAAGCGGTATGGACGGGTGCTGGAGGCGTATTATTTCTGCAGGAAGGTTGCGTTTGTATTTCTGCTGGTTATGGCGGTGGTCATGTTTGCGGTTTCCACGCCGATTATGAGACTGTTCAGGAGAGAGGATGCGGAGGTAATCCGGATTGGGGCGCTGGCTCTGAAGATGCAGTGCGTACTGCTGCCCATTCAGTCCTTTACCATCATCGGCAATATGCTGACCCAGTCTATCGGCTACAGCTTCCGCGCCACGCTGACTGCCATCGGGAAGCAGGGGCTGTTCTTTATTCCGGCAATATTGATTTTGCCGGGATGCTTCGGAATCCTGGGGCTGCAGCTGTCCCAGCCTGTTGCGGACTTGCTGACTTTCATCCTGACGCATGTGATTGTGGTGATGGTAGTGAAAGAATTGAAGGAAATGGATGAGAATGGAAAGGTATCGGTAGAGGAGTGCTGAGAGGTGGCATATGGGAGAATGAATGATGTATAAAAAAATAGTGAATGATTTTACGAATATCTGCCGGAAAATCCTGGGGGAGAATCTGACGGGCGTTTATCTGCATGGTTCGGCGGCCATGGGATGCTTTCACCCGAAGCTGAGCGATGTGGATTTCATCGTAGTTGTGGAGAAAAGCATTCCGGACGGGGTAAAGCTGGATTTCATGCGGGAACTGATTGTGTTAAATGCGCAGGCTCCGGCGAAGGGGATAGAGATGAGTATCGTGAGGAGGAAATTCTGCGCTCCTTTCGTGTATCCCACACCCTTTGAACTGCATTTTTCCGCAATGCACCTGAACTGGTTCCGGGAAAACCCGGGAAATTATGTGGAGAAAATGACGGGAACCGATAAAGACCTGGCGGCCCACTTTACGATACTGAAAAAGTGTGGAATTGTGCTTTTCGGCGAAGGCATTGATAAGGTATTTGGAGAGATTCCTCCGGAAGATTACACGGACAGCATCTGCTGTGATATCGAAAACGCTCTCGGGGAAGTTTCGGAAAATCCCATGTACATGACACTGAATCTGTGCAGGGTATTGGCCTGGCTGCGGGAGGGGCTTATCCTGTCCAAACGGGAAGGCGGTGAATGGGGGATTGAGAAGCTGCCGGAAGAGTTCCGCGGACTGGTCATTCATGCGCTGCACTGCTATGAAGAGGGGCAGGAAATGAAGACAGAACCGGAATCGGGAAGAAAATTTGCGGAATATATGTTAAAGGAAATACGGGAGAGAGGAGGAGCATTGCGTTGAATAATATGAAAAATATGTGGGATTTTCCGGTGAAGGAGGGAGTCTCGTTCCAAAACGCAAATCGTGTTCATCCGCTTATGCAGGCGCGGGTCGAGAAACTGATTCATCATCTGCTCGGAGATAAAAACGTGAAAAGAGCAGTGCTTTTTGGGAGTTCTCTGGAATTTCGGTGCAGCAGCGGCAGTGATATAGACCTTTATATTGATAAGTTTGAGAAAGGCAGGAAGCTGCAGGATTTGCCGGAGTTGGATTGTGAAGTGGATATTGTCATGGATTTGTCTCCGGAGTCTGCGCTGTATCGGGAGATTGACAGGACGGGGCTGATTCTGTTTGAGAGGTGAGGATATGTGCGACATCAGATTATTCCGAAGTGCCAGGATGGATTTTGAAACGGCGAAGACATTGTGGAAGATGACCTGGGAGGATGAAATGATCCTGAACAATGCCGCGTACCATTTACAGCAGGCGGTGGAGAAGGTTTTAAAGGGGGCGTTGGAATGTGTGGGCGTAACCGTGCCGAATACACATAAAATTACAAAATTGATATCCATGGTGACAAACAACGGCGCGAATATAACCATAACAGACTGGGTTGACGACCATTCCGAAATGTTAAGCGAATGGGAGACGGAAACACGGTATAACATGGATTTTCTGGTGGAAAAACGGAAACTTGACAGGGCAATGGATGAAATAGATATGTTTTTCCGTGAGAACGGGATTCAGAAAGAGCTTCGCAGGGAATTGCAGGATGAGGAAAGGAAAGAAAGGCTGTTAAGCTGTCTGCCGGAATCCGGAAGAGGATGTAGTGACTTTGAATTAAACTGTTACTACATTATGTTTCAAAAGAAGATAGAGGAGATATCAGGTACAAAAAAATGACAAATCAGTTTTCGGAGATACCGGAGTCTTTTTGGGGGCTGTTTCGTTCCCGGAACCGGCAGATTTACATCGATGCGCTGCTGCGGGTGAATGAGGAATACCAGTACAGCAATTATTACCTCAGCAGGGAAATCTGCGTCCAGACCTTAAGCGATTATTTTGCCAGGCAGAAGGTGACTCTGGAGCGGGAGGAATGGGAGGAACCGGAGGAGGATTTCGAACTGCCGGAGCCGCTGTCCACCCGCATACTGAACTGGCTTCTGCGTGCCGGGTGGCTCCGGAAGGTGGAGGATTACGCCGCCATGACGGTGTATATTGTGATTCCGGACTATGCGGCGGCGTTCGTGGATGCCTTTGCCCATCTGGCCGGAGAGGATGAGGAGGAAAGCCAGGTTTATATCCAGAATGTCTACGGGATTCTGTATGCCTTCAAAAATGACCCCAGGTCTAATATTTCACTGTTGAAGGCGGCTCTGGTCAACACCAGGCGACTGAACAAGACGCTGCAGGACATGCTCCACAATATGGATAAATTCTTCGGAAGCCTTCTGGAGCAGAAGGGATACGGGGACCTGCTGAAGGAGCATCTGGAAGGATATGTGGAGGAGATTGTCCGGAAAAAGTACCATATCCTGAAGACATCGGACAATTTTTACCTGTATAAGGCGGATATCAAGAAATGGTTGGGGGAGATGCGGCAGGATTACCCCTGGCTTTTGCAGGTCTGCGAGCGGAACAAAAGACTCCGGGGCCTGGATATCCGGCCGGAGGAAGTGGAAAAACAGCTGGATCTGATCGAGCGGGGTTTTGATGATATTGAGCACCGGATCATGAATATGGACAGGGAGCATACCAGGTATATCCGGGCTACGGTTACCAGGCTGAATTATCTGCTGAACAAAGAGGACAATATGAAAGGACTGGTGATCCGGCTTCTGAACCATCTGTCGGCGACGGAGGGGAAAGAGGAGCGGGACAGAGAGACGGAGAGAATCAGCGCGCTGATAAACCTGTCCCAGACGGCGGTTCTCTCGGAGAAATCCCTTTATAAAAGGCGCCGGCCGAAACAGGATTTTGCGGAGGGGCTTACGCCCGAGGAGGAGACGACAGAGCTTTCCGGAGAGGAAATCCTGCGGCTGAACCGGATTCGGAACCGTTACAGCCGAAAGCAGATTGAAACGTTTATCCTGGAGAAAATGAAGGACGGACGCCTGGAGGTGAGGGAAGATACCATCACCTCCCCGGAGGATTTCGAGAAACTGATCCTGGCTTATGACACATCTGTCAGAAAAGACAGTCCCTACCGGGTCAGGGAGCAGGAGGCGGAAATCATTGACAACGGGAAATACCGGTATCCGGGACTGGTGTTTGAGCGGAAGGAGCAAAGGGCCGGATTACCGGGAGAGGAAGGGGACAGCAAATGATAAATTACTATGAAGAACTGCCGCAGGAAGAGCAGCGGAAGGTGACAGGGGTGATCGGTCAGCTTTACAGGCAGACATTCCTGCTGGAGCGGCGGTATGACAGGAAGACAAAACGATATCAGATCAATAAAGACTACTATGAATGCGGCAAGCACCTGGAATTTATCAGGGCTTACTTTGCCATCATGGATATCGAGGTGGCGGAAAACAGCCAGATGGGAGTGATTTATATCAGAGGAGAACAGGTGATGGGGGAGAAGCTGCCCAGACTGGCCACATTGTACATTCTGGTCTTAAAGCTGCTCTATGACGAACAGATGTCCACGGTGTCCACTTCCGTGAATGCCATGACCACCCTGGGGGAGATCCATGAGAAACTGGGCTCTTACCGGCTGCTGCCCAAACAGCCATCGGCCACGGAGATCCGCCGCTGCCTGGCGCTGCTGAAACGGTATCAGCTCATTGAACCCATGGACATTCTGGAGGAAACGGACGGGTCAAGCCGTCTGGTGATCTATCCCACGGTGAATGTGGTGCTTATGGGGGATGATGTGCGGGCGCTGATCGAGACTTACACGGAGGGGGATGAGGAATATGACGAATCAGGGATTTGAGGCGCTGTCCAGAATCTGCCTGAATAACTGGCACTATATAAGGCATAAAGTATTGTCCTTTCACGAGGGGATCAATTTTTTCACCGGCCATTCCGGCAGCGGCAAATCCACGGTGATTGACGCTCTGCAGATTGTCCTCTACGCCAATACGGACGGAAGGGCATTTTTCAACAAGGCAGCTGCCGACGATTCCGACCGGAACCTCATTGAGTATCTCCGGGGCATGGTCAATATCGGAGAGGACAACCGTTTTTCCTATCTGCGGAACAGCAACTTTTCCGCCACCATTGTACTGGAGCTTCGAAGGACCGATACCGGGGAGTGTCAGTGCGTGGGGGTGGTTTTTGACGTGGAGACTGCCTCCAATGAGATTTCCAGGATGTTTTTCTGGCATAAAGGGGAGATTCCGGAGCATACATACCGTATAGACGAAAAAGAGCCGGGAAGGGCAGGGGACACATCAGAGAAACTGGGAAGGATTAAAGATGCATCGGGGAAGACCGGAAACTCCGGGAATGTGCCGGGCCGGGCCATGTCCATAGAGGAAGTCAAAATGTGGCTTCTGGAGACTTTCCCGAAGGAAGAACACTATTTCGGCTCCCATAACGAGCGGTTCCGCAGACAGCTTTACGACGTGTATCTGGGCGGGCTGGATGCAGAGAAATTTCCCCTGCTGTTTAAGCGGGCAATCCCCTTTCGCATGAACATCAAACTGGAAGAGTTCGTGAAGGAATATATCTGCATGGAGCAGGATATCCATATTGAGGATATGCAGCAGAGCGTTATGGAGTATGGGCGGCTGCGGCAGAAAATCGAGGACACCTGCCGGGAGATTAAGCAGCTTGAGGAAATCTGCAGCCAGTACGGGGAAGTGGAAGCCCTGGGGCGGGAAATGGAGGCCTATGCGTATTACAGCGCCAGGCTTGACATCCTGCAGGACAGGCTGAAGGCGGAGGAATGTCGGAGCAAAATCCAGGCGCTGGAGGAAGAAGGAAAAAAGGCGGCTTTGGATATAGAGGAGGAGCAGGCATACATTGACAGAATGACCGGCCAGGGGGATGAGCTTCTGCAGCGCATCACCATGACCGGATATGAGCAGCTGAAAGAGCAGCTTCTGGCCCTGGGCGATCTGGTGGAGCGCCTGGAAAACAGCGGGAACCGGTGGCAGCAGACGGCAGACCTTCTGAAAGCATGGGAGGATGTGGACAGCGTGTCCAACCGGACGTTGTGGGACATTGCGGCATTTGATGAGGGAGAAATCACCGGAGAAGCCCTCAGCCGGCTGCAGGGTGATTTGGAGGAGGTCCGCAGGGACGCGGCAAAACAGCAGCAGGATACCCAGAGCGAGCTGCGGGAGCTGCGCAGGAAAATGAAGAAGGTTCAGGAAGAACTGGCCCAGCTGAAAGCGGGAAACAAGGCATACCCGAAAGAACTGGAGCAGGCCAGGGACATTTTGCAGCAGCGCCTGTACCAGGAGACAGGAAAACATGTGAAAGTGGAGATTCTGGCAGACCTTCTGGATATCCGGGACGAATCCTGGCGCAATGCGGTGGAGGGGTATCTGGGCTACAACAAGCTTTCGGTGATTGTGGAGCCGAAATATGCCCGTACAGCCATGAAGATTTACGAGGAGATGGACAGGGAGAAGTTCAGCCGGGTGGCGGTTCTGGATACGGAGCGGGTGCTGGCGGAGAGACATCATGCGGCGGCAGGCTCCCTGGCGGAGGAGGTGAAGGCCGAAGGCGCTGCTTCCCAGGCTTATGTGAACTTTCTTCTGGGGAAAGTCATGAAGTGCGGGAGTGTGGAGGAGCTTCGCAGTCACAAAATCGGCGTTACGAAAAACTGCGTGTCTTACCATAATTACCGGATTCAGCACATCAACCCTGCCCTGTACACCACTTCCGCCTACATCGGGAAGAGCAGTGTGAGCCAGAGAATCAGCATTCTGAAGAAAAAGCTGAAGGGCATGGAGGAGGCCGTGAAGCCCCTGGAGGATGCGGCGGAGGATATGGGGCGGGTTCTGGAACTGGAACATCTGAGCCAGGAGACAGATGTGTATCTGGAATGGAAGAAGGACATGGAGGCTCTTGACGGCAAGCGGAAGGAGCAGGAGAAACTGGCGGCAAAACTGGAGGAGCTGTCCTCCCAAAACGTAGACCAGTGGAGGCAGGAGCGGGAGTCTCTGCTTACATTGTGTGAGCAGAGAAAGGAGGTTCTGCGTCAGCTTCAGAGAAAGGCTTATGAGCTGGAGACAAATCAGAAGCAGGAGCGGGATAACCTGGTCAATCTCAATGATGTCCTGATGGAAAAGGAGAGGAAGCTTGAAAGCAGCAGGGAGCATGAGGAGGAACTGGAAGGGATTCTGGCTTCCAGACAAAACCCCAGGTACGATTCCCTGCGGAATGATTTCCAGAACCGTCTGGCCGGTGCGGGAGAGAGACGGCAGCAGGAGATAAACCGCCTGGTGGAACTGCGGACCGGCTATCTGCGCGCCTGTCCGAACCGGAACTTTTCGCCTACCGCAGAGGACAACGACGCATATCAGGAGCTGTTACGCCATCTGAATCATGAGCGCCTGGAGGAATTCCGGATTCGGGCGGCAGAGCAGGCCAGGACAGCGGTGGAGCATTTTAAGGACGATTTCATGTATAAAATCCGCAGCGCCATCAAGGAGGCCCTGCAGCGGAAAGAGGAGCTGAACCGGATTATCAGCCGGCTGGATTTCGGAAAAGACAAATACCAGTTCTACATCGGGAAAAACAAAGGACCGGACGGCAGGTATTACGATATGTTCATGGATGAGGCGCTGGAGGTGAATCCCTCGGATCTGAATATCGGCCTGGATAATCAGCTGAATCTGTTTACCATGGAACACGAAAATCACTACGGAGCCATGATGAATGACCTGATCAGTATCTTCATTCCCCCGGAGAACGCCACGGCGGAGGAACTGGAGGAAGCCAGGCGCAACATGGATAAGTATGCGGATTACCGGACTTACCTTTCTTTTGATATGCAGCAGCTGATCCAGAATGAAGACGAAGTGATTAAAATCCGCTTAAGCAAAATGATCCGGAAAAATTCCGGCGGCGAGGGGCAGAATCCGCTGTATGTGGCTCTGCTTGCCAGCTTTGCCCAGGCCTATAAGATTGATCTGAAGCCGGAACAGACGCGTAACCCCACCATCCGCCTGGTGGTCCTGGACGAGGCATTTTCCAAAATGGACGCGGAGAAGGTGGCAAGCTGTATCCAGCTGATACGGGGGCTTGGGTTCCAGGCTTTGATCAGCGCCACCAACGACAAGATCCAGAATTATCTGGAAACGGTGGACAAAATATTTGTATTCGCCAATCCGAACAAAAAGTCCATATCCGTCCAGGAGTTCGAGAAGAAATCCTTTGGGCAGCTGCGGGAGAAGATGGGGGATGAGGAGGCGTAAGGGCGTTGGGATAATGAGGTATAAGGGCAGGTTTATGTGCTCGTCTGCATTGTAATAAATTCCGCCACAGCCGCCGGTCCGGGATAGAAAACGATATGCTTTTTCGAAGCGGCAAAATACACAATGCTATGATTTTTCCTGTGGCTGGCGGTCTGCAGTCGGGTTGTACTCATGCTGCGTTTGCTTCAAATTGCATTGACGCGCAGTATAAAATGCGGTTCATGACATTTCCCTAAAAGAATTCCCATAAGATGACGATATTTTTGACAGATGGGCAGAGGGAGTCCGGCTGAATTTATTCCCGTGAGCAATGAGCCAGGTGCCGTGCCTGCATGAGTATTTGGCGAATGCCGCGAGGGTCAGATACTCGTTGCTCTGCAACGCTGCAAGCTTGATACCCCGTTGCTTACAGAGGGGTTTTTGATTGACCGGGGAACCGCGGCTGCCGGCAGACAGCAAAAAGGAGGTTATTATGAATATCAGATTGCAGAATTCGAATCCAATGTCAGTGGGATGGAACTTATTATCCGGAGGTGGCCTGATGAAAAGTACGGCACAGAAGCTGGAGCGGCAGGGCAGGCGCGACAGCCAGGTCGCTTTCTTTGAAAATCAGAAAAAGAATCTGAAAAACATTGAATGCTCCAGTCCGGAAGAGGTCGCCAGGGTATTAGAGCTGCTTCATTCCTATGAAGATCAGATTGCGGCCGCCAAAGCGGAATACAACAATGCCCAGATGTTCCATATGATGGACGAGGCAAAGGAACGCGGCGAGGAGATTGCCAAAGCCATCGACAAGAGCGCGCCCAAGACAGAGGAGGAGCGTAAGAAAGAGGCCGTGGAGGAGGCTCTCGGCATTGATGAAGAGAAAGGAATGCTCAGCGATATTCTGGAAGAAACCGCGGAAGAAATCGCAGAGACCCTGGAGGATATGCCCGAACCCTCTCCGGATCAGGAACCGGCACAGGCGGCGGAGCTGTCCTCCGCGGAATCGTATTATGACCAGCCGCAGGAGAGCCAGTGGGAGTATTCCGCCTTATATAAGCGATTTGATGCCCTTGCGTGACATGAAAACCGGATTTTGGCGCGACAGCCCAAGCGGTGTCTTTCGTATGGATTGGGCTGAGGCTTCCGGCATCTGTTCGGAGGCTGAGCCGGACCGGTGCAGGGCATCATGCAGGATCCGTCTTATTCGGAAGCCGGTAACTGTCTGGAACCTGCGCCGGGCCGGGAAGCATATATCCCGGCGGCACGGGCCTCGTCTGCATTGTGTTTTCATCAGATGCCGGGATCAAGCTCAAGAGAAATACTTCCCATCAGCTCCCAGGCGGCGTCCCTTTCCCGTTTCTGCTCCGGCGTCAGTTTTTCATATTGGCACAGCATGGGGTGCTCTCTTTTCGCATCATTGCGGACGGAGCCGTAACTCCAGTTGTAAAAGAGATAGAACCGAAACCAACGCATGTGATCCAGTTTTCGGTAGGTTTCCCGCATATCGCTATAAGACTTTGTCGTACAATATCTGTCATATGCTTTTTTTACCGTGGAGGCCTCCAGGGTAGTGATTGTCTCATCGTTCAGAAGTATCCTTGTTTTCATCAGAAGATGATCTGCCGCCGCGATCTTGGACTGCCGGTGAAGATCGTCCAGCTCATTCCAGTCAAGGGTAGGATAGGAAACCGACCGGCGGAAAATTTCATTGATGGTGACGGCCGCGTTAAAAAGGCAACAGTTCGTTCAGGGCGCCATAATGGCGGACGCCGGTAAAATGCTGGTCCTCAACCTTACAGAATCGTAAGGTTCCCCGACAAAAATGTAAGGAAAATCTATGGCAAAAAGCTCTCATTTCCGGTATCCTGTTCTTACAGGTACGGCGGGGCCGCAGCTGTAATATATAGACAGGAAAAACGTATCTGCCCGCAGCGTCTGCCGGACCGATATCGGGTTGAGCGTCTGCTGCATGATTTCCGTGTCCGGGCGGCACGGAAAGAACCGGATACGGACGAAAACGAGGAGGAGCAAAATGGCATTGCTGGAAGTAAAAAATCTCAAAAAAATATACACCACACGCCTGGGCGGAAACAAGGTTCAGGCACTTGACAATGTGAATTTCACAGTGGAACAGGGCGAATATGTGGCGATCATGGGGGAGTCCGGTTCCGGAAAGACTACACTTCTGAATATTATGGCATCCCTGGATAAACCCACCGGCGGACAGGTAATCCTGGCGGGAAAGAATATGGCGGATATCAAACAGAAAGAACTGTGCGCATTCCGGCGGGATAATCTGGGATTTGTATTCCAGGATTTCAATCTGTTGGATACCCTGTCCTTAAAGGATAATATCTTCCTGCCCCTGGTGCTGGCGGGCTGTGATTACCACAAGATGGAAGAGCGGATCAAACCCCTGGCGGTAAAACTGGATATTGCGGAAATTCTGGAAAAATATCCCTACGAGGTATCCGGCGGACAGAAGCAAAGGGCGGCGGTGGCGAGAGCGCTGATTACCCGGCCTCAGATTGTACTGGCGGACGAACCCACCGGAGCCCTGGATTCCAAAGCCTCCGACAAGCTGCTGCAGATATTTGCTCAGGTCAACAGGGACGGGCAGACAATCCTTATGGTAACCCACAGCATCCAGGCTGCCAGCCGTGCCGGAAGGGTGCTCTTTATCAAGGACGGCTGTGTGTTCAACCAGATTTACCGAGGCAGGCTGAATGACGAAGAGATGTACAGGAAAATATCGGATACGCTGACCATTCTGCACACGGAAAAAGACGTATCCATGCAGGAGAGCCATTTCATGGATAAAAGCCATGCCATAAAAGGAAACCGTTTTATGGAAGAGGGCAATAAAGTGGAAGAAGACCATGCAACAGAGAAGATCAGGTAAGGGAGGCAGGGAAAAATGAGTAAAACAATGTCACTTCTGCCCCGTATGGCGGCAAATAATATACGAAAAAACGGTTCAGTATACTTTCCCTACATTGGGATCAGCGTTTTTGCCATGTTTACCCACTTTGTATTTGGTTTTATCTTAAAAAACGATATCATGTATACACTTCCCAAAGGTATGTATGCGGTGATATTGGTGCAGATCGGTTATGTACTTTTAGGCATTATCATGATCCCCTTTCTGTATTACACCAACAGCTTCCTGATCAAGAGGAGAAAAAAGGAACTGGGACTGTACAGCATTCTGGGGTTGGAAAAGAAGCATATCGGCATAATGCTGTTCTGGGAGAGTCTGATGATATACTGTGTTGTGATAGTGGGAGCCATTGTAACAGGGCTTTTGTTTTCCAGACTGATCTTTCTGCTGCTGCTGAATCTGGCGAAAATGTCTGTAAACGTGGAATTTGTCATAAAGCCGGCTGCGATTACCCAGACAATGATTTTTTATGCATTTGTTATGGTGCTGAATCTTTTTGTGAATCTGGTCCAGGTGGGAAAATCCAATCCCGTAGAGCTGATGGGGGATTCCAGGAGAGGGGAGAAAGAGCCGAAGCGGATTGGACTCTGGAGCCTGGCAGGGCTGGCGGCCATGGTGGCCGGCTATCGCATGGCTGTAAAAGCGCAGCTGGGGAGCAATGTTTTTGGGGACTTTTTCCTGGCGGTGTTCCTTGTGGTGGTCGGAACTTACTTTCTGTTTACCTCGGGCAGCATTGCGGCCCTTCGCTTTTTCAAGAAGAGAAAGGGATTTTACTATCGCCCGGAGAACTTTATCACGGTATCCGGCATGCTTTACCGGATGAAGAAAAGCGCAGCGAGCCTGTCCAATATCTGTATTTTTTCTACAATGGTCATCATCACGGTGGTATGCACGGTGTCGGTATATCTGGGGATGGAATCCATTGTGACATCCGGCTTCAGCAGGGGTTTCGAATTGAATTTTATCGGTGACGGGACGATGGACAGAGAGGCGTTGAAACAAAAGACCCGGAACCTTGCGGCCCGGTATGGGGTGGTTCCCAGGGAAGAACTGGATTACGCCTGTGTATGGCTCAGACTTTATCAGGCGGATAATCTGTTCCGGACGGAGGGAGATCCTTATGATTATTCAGGCTGGACCGAGCTGTCCCTGATGACGCTGGAGGAATACAACAGGCTGGAGAATGCATCGGAAACGCTGCAGCCCGGGGAGGTCCTGATTTTTTCCAACGGCCCTGATTTTGCCCATGAAGCAGTTATTTTTGAGGGAATGGAAGGGGAACTTTCCATGGAAGAAGAATTTCCCACAGAAGAAGGACTTTCCAGGGAGTATACGGTAAAAAAGGAGCTCACCGAGAGCCGGATCAGGAACAAACATATCAATGATATCATGAATACGATTTATCTGGTGGTTTTGGCGGATGAGGAGGAGCTTCGCAGGGTGAGTGCCCTCTATCAGGTGGACAGTGCTGCCCGGATGTCATATTATTACGGCTTTTGGCTGGACAATGGTGGAGAGGACGTTTCCCTGGCAGAAGGACTCTCCGGGGAAGAAGCGATCGACGGATTTTCGGCAGAAATTGAACAGTACGCCGGTACACTTCCGGGTTTTGCCCGGTATCTGGACAGGAGGGAGAACATGGAGATACAGGAAAGTACGTATGGCGGGCTGCTGTTCATCGGCATCTTTTTCGGATCCATATTTCTGATCTGCCTGCTGATCATCATGTATTACAAACAGATCACGGAAGGTTTTGAGGATCAGAAGAACTTTGAGATCATGCAGAAGGTGGGGATGGGGGATGAAGAGATCCGCCGCACCATCAGAAAGCAGATCAGCATGGTATTCGGATTGCCGCTGATCGGTGCGCTGTGCCACACGGCGGTTGGGATGCGGATGGTGTATATGCTGCTGGGAGCCATCGGTTTCTTTGAGACGGGACTGCTGATCGCCTGCAGCGTGGGCGGCTGCCTGATTTTTGCCCTGGTGTACAGTATCTGCTACAAAAGGACTTCCATGGCATATTACAGGATCGTGCGGATGATGGGCTGATCCGGGGCAGCTTTTGGGCTGACGGTTTCGGAGGCCGCAATCCTGATTCGCGGATTCCCGCCGCGGGCAGGCGGGACGAAGCGGGGACAGACAGGCTGTTGTATGCTTCAGCAGTATATCTCATCGGTTCGTGCGAAAGTGGCTGTTGTTTTTTTGACCAGGATGCTATATAATAAATATAAATTTGCAAGGCCTTTATGGACGGAGCGAGTTCATAGGGGCTTTCTCCTTATCCTGCAGGGTATGTTTTTGGGCAAATGCCGTTGGCGAATTTTGTCAGAGAGCGCTGTAATATTGGCGGCGATCAGCATAATATATAAAAAGCCCGGAAAAACAGGAAAAGTTGTCCTGCATGAATGGTTTTCCGCCATGGGCTGCATGGAAAACCGGTTTTTCGGGCAGCGCATCGGCGTCAGGAGCCGGTTTCGGGCAGTGCAGTTACGGCAATAGAAATATGGGTATGATAAGGAGGCATTATATATGGGTTGTCTGGGAAATTTATTATGGTTTGTGTGCGGTGGTTTTTTCAGCGGGCTTGGCTGGCTGGCAGCCGGGCTGTTCTGGTGTATTACGATCGTGGGAATCCCCTGGGGGACACAGTGCTTTAAATTCGCCAGCCTCTCCTTCTTTCCTTTCGGAAAAGAAGTGGAGTACGGCGGCGGAGTGGGCTCGTTGCTGCTGAATGTGCTCTGGCTTGTATTGTCCGGGATTCCGATGGCTGTGGGTTCTGCCATAATGGGATGCATATTATGTGTGACAATTATCGGTATTCCGTTTGGAATGCAGCATTTCAAGATTGCAAAGCTGGCGCTGATGCCTTTCGGGGCCAGGATCCTTTAACGGAGCATAAGGAAGTATCTGCAAATAGCCGCTACGAGTTTAAAGCCGTTTCCTTTGTAATTATGGGCTTTTTCCTAAAGAAGTTGCAGCAGTTATACTGCAGACCGCCAGAATTTACAGTGAGGCCCCCGGAAAATACCTGGCTGGCGGTCTGCAGTCGGGTTGTACTGCAAATTCAACCGGTGCGCAGTATATTTTCCGACAATTCCTGACAAATATTGAGATTTCCGGGAAGTGGTAGGACGGTTTCCAAGTCTGAAACAGGGCATTGGAATATCCTGGAACGAATTGGGAGACATATGAAGAAGACAGTGGTAGTAGGAATGTCGGGAGGCGTGGATTCTTCCGTTGCCGCCTGGCTTTTGAAAAAGCAGGGTTACAATGTGATCGGTGTCACCATGCAGATCTGGCAGGGGAGCGGCGAAGCCGGCGGCATGCGGGATGCAGACGGAGGAACCGGCAGCATACAGGACACAAATGAGTGCAGTGGTATATGGGATGGAGCCGGAGGTGTATCTGACAGAGCCGGAGAGTCAGGCTGCTGTGGGCTGAAGGCGGTGGAAGATGCCAGAAGGGTAGCGGAAATGCTGGAGATTCCATATTATGTCATGAATTTCAGGCAGGAATTCAAACGCCATGTAACGGATTATTTTGTGGAAGAATATTTGCGGGGGCATACGCCGAATCCCTGTATTGCCTGCAACCGGTATGTGAAATGGGAGGCTTTGCTGCACAGAAGCCTGGCGTTGGGGGCGGACTACATCGCCACGGGACATTATGCCAGGGTGGTAAAGCAGCCCAATGGCCGTTTCGCGGTGAGCCGTTCCGTGACAGCCGGAAAAGACCAGACTTACGCTTTATACAATCTGACGCAGGAGCAGCTGGCCCGCACACTGATGCCTGTGGGGGACCATACCAAGGAGCAGATCCGTTCTCTTGCGGAAGAGATCGGGCTTCCGGTGGCGGATAAGCCTGACAGCCAGGAGATCTGTTTTGTGCCGGATGATGACTATGCGGGATTTATCGACAGGGAAGCTGCGGGGCGGGTCCCGAAGCCGGGAAATTTTGTGGATGCTCAGGGGCATGTGCTGGGGCGGCATAAAGGAATTACCCATTATACCATCGGACAGCGAAGGGGACTGGAACTGCCCATGGGGGAGAGGGTGTATGTGACGGATATCCGTCCGGATACCGATGAGGTAGTGATCGGCAGAAACGAGGCGCTTTTTACGACGGAGGTAATCTGTGACAGGTTGAATTTCATGGCGGTGGAAGATATAACGGAGCCTGTGCGTGCCTTTGCGAAGATCCGATATAACCACAGGGGAGAATACTGTACCGTTAAAAAGATTGCGCCGGACCGTCTGCTTTCGATATTTGATAATCCGGTCAGGGCTGCCGCGCCGGGACAGTCCATATGCTTTTATGACGGAGACGCCGTGCTGGGCGGCGGTATCATAGTGCGTCCGGAGGGCATGGGGACCACGGGTCTGTAAAACAGAAGAACAGGCAACATCTTAAGAGAAAAAACATATCATATGCAGACAGATCATATCTTGAATGGAGAGACCATGGATTTCGTTCTTGGACAGAGAAGACCTTATAAGAGAAGCAGGTTCGGCTCCGTGACTGGCACCATCGTGGAAATGACGCCGGGAAGAGTGGGAGGAAGCCGTACCAATGGCTGTATTATTTTTGTTACTTTGGAGGATGTGAATGGGAATACGGTATTGTTTCTGGTGACACCGTCCACTTATATTGTGGATTTTGAGACGCTTTCCGCAGGAATGCCGTGTACTTTCTGGTATGATGCGGAGGCGCCCATGCCCCTGATCTATCCGCCTCAGTATAATGCTGTGGCGGCGGCGCCGGAGAAAAACAGCCGGATGGTATGTGTGGGATATTTCAATGCCTCCCTTGTAAATGAGGAGCAGACATTGCAGCTGAATATGGACGGAAGTGTGGAGGTAAGGACTACCAACAACCAGTATTATCAGGGGAATCCGGCAAATCACAGGCTTGTAGTCACCTATGACCATTCCACCAGGAGCATTCCGGCCCAGACGACGCCTCAGAGGGTGGTGGTGCTGTGTGACTGAGAAATTGTCCGTTGAACCGGTCAAAGGTTGACGGTATGACGTAGCAAGATAAAAAATCCCATGAGGCTGAAGTCAAAAACAGGCAGCCTCATGGGAAAGAAAGGATAAAATATGTATTTCAGATGTAGAAACTGCGGGGGCAATGCTGTGTACAGCCCGGAGAGGCATGGCATGTACTGTCCTTATTGTGACAGCCAGGAGAGCGGGGAACGGGCGGAAGGACAGACAGGGGCGCTGACGCTCTGCCCCAACTGCGGCGGCGAGGTGGAGGTGAAGGAGCATACCTCCGCAACCCAGTGTCCCTATTGTGACAGCTATCTGATCTTCAATGAGAGGGTGGAGGGCAGATATGCGCCGCAGATGATGATCCCGTTTCAGATGGGAAAAGAAACCTGCAAGCAGTCTCTTCGGGATAAATTCAAAAAGTGTCTGTTTGCGCCCACTGATTTTTTGTCCGAGGCCCGGCTGAACAGTATGCAGGGCTACTATGTGCCCTACTGGTTCTATGATTATGACACGACCTGTTTCTTTCAGGGGGAGGGGACGAAGATCAAAGTCTGGCGCAGCGGGAACAAGGAGTATACGGAGACCAGCTTCTATGCCATAAACCGCAGTATGGATATCCGTTTTGAGAAGATACCTGCGGATGCCTCCCTGCAGATGCCGGATGATGTGATGGATTTGATCGCACCCTTTCAGTATGGACAGATGGTGGATTTTGATCCAAAATTTATGTCCGGTTTCTATGGCGAGAAATATAATATGACCGCCGATGCGGCGGAGATGCGGGCAAAATCTCTGATGAAGGCGGATGCCGAGAAGCTTCTGCGGGAAAGCTGCGCAGGCTACAGTGCAGTGAAGACAGTGCGTCAGGATCTGCAGGTAAGGGACAGCAGGACAACCTACGGGCTGCTTCCGGTGTGGAAATACATATACCGTTATAAGGACCAGGAATATCCCTTCTATGTGAACGGCCAGACAGGGAAGATCGTGGGGACGGCGCCTTTTTCCAAGGGCAAGTTTATGGCTTATGTGGGTACAATGTGGGCATGTCTTACGGCGGTTCTGGCGCTGCTGCAGGTGCTGCTGGGTTTACTGTGAAAGTACTGCAGCCCGAATAAGCACCCTTGCATATTGGGCAAGACAGCTGAGCGTAAATCTGCGTCGGCCTGACAGAGAAAATGAGAATAAAAGCGGCATACCGCTGCGGAATTGAGAAGAGAAACCTATGGAAAACGATATAAAAAAAGAAGCAAGAAGACAATATTTACACTATTTCCGCTTTTGGTTCATCGGAACAGGGATCCTGGTGCTGCTCTGTGTGGTGATGCTGATGGCGAACCGTTTCCGCGGGGATGCTCCCAGAACCAACAGCGAAGCTCCGGCAGAGCGGGTATACGATTATGCGGATGTACTTACCGATCAGGAAGAAGAGGACCTGCGCCAATACATAGCGGAAACGGAGAAAAAACGCCATATTGATATTGTGCTGGTGACTTTCAGCCAGTCTGTGGAGGGAGCGGAAGCAATGGAACAATATGGGCTCCGTTCTCAGAGCTGGGAGCAGAATATGCAGGATATTGCAGATGATTTCTGGGACGAGAACCATTATGGCTATAACAGGGGATTTGAAGGGGACGGAGTCCTCCTTCTGCACAATTGGTATGAGGGGCAGAACGGGGAGCATCTGTCCACCAGCGGCAGCGTGGAGCGGGCATTCAGTGTCGGCGATATCGATCAGGTGCTTTACGCGGTGGACGATCATTATGCCACGGATCCCTATAAAGCATACAGAGCTTACGTGACAGAGGTTTCCAGGCTGATGGATACTTCCCTGAAGCTTCCGTTTTCCTGGGGGACTGTGTTCATCCTGCCGATCATCATAGTGTTTATTTATGCAGCCAGCAGTTCTTCCCAGAAGAAGGCGGAAAATACGGTGGCAGTGAACGCCTACGTGGCGGGCGGCAAACCGGAGCTGCGTGACAGGACGGATGCCTTCCTGAGGAAGAGCGTAGTCACCAGAAAGATTGAGAGTTCCGGTTCCTCCGGCGGCAAAAGCGGCGGTGGCGGACATCATCACAGCAGCAGCGGGGCCAGCCATGGAGGCGGAAGCCACAGGCACTGAACGTGAACGGGGCCGTGGGGAGACATTCACTTTGCCGGCTGATTCCGGGAGATCATCGATTCAGCAAAAAAACACCCATATGACGGTTATGGGTGTTTTTCGGTGAGCAATTTTTTAAATTTTTAAGAAATAATTCATTCAGAACGTTTTTCCGGAAAATTTTCTCCGGGGAAAGATTCTGCATGATATCGGTCAGGCCATTTCATTTACGGCTTTGCTGATGCGGGAAACCTTGTGGGCAACATTGTTCTTGTGATAAACGCCCTTGCTTCCGGCCATCTCGATGACTTTGGTGGCAGCAGCCAGTTCAGTCTTCGCAGCAGCCTTGTCGCCGGCAGCGATGGCAGCATATACCTTTTTGATGGCAGTCTTGACACCTGATCTGATCGCCTTGTTTCTATCGGCTCTGGTGCGGTTTACCAGGATTCTCTTCTTTGCGGATTTAATATTAGCCAAGTCTCGTACACCTCCAATTGTATACTAAAATTATGTTTGGTTTGTTTTATCCCAGCCAGACACGGAGGACTGTGATAAACGCATAAAGACAGTTTAGTAAATAATAGAAGCTTTGTCAAGACATATTCCGAGAAAAATTGAACAAAATAGAAAATAAATTACGAAGTGAAGTCGAATGCGAAAGAGAGTGAGGAACAATGCAGAGTATGGAAAAAGATCATTCCATGGAACAGGGACATTCCATGGAAAAAGAACATTTCCCGCAGATAAGGACGGACCTGGCCCTGGAGGCCAGAGAGAGCATCAGCGAGGCAGACAGCGAGCTGCGGGGCGTCAGAGTGGAGGAGTACTATCATGAAGAGGATGACATCCGCGTCACAAAGGTGATGATTGATACGAAAAATGCCGCCAGAGCCATGGGCAAGCCGGTGGGAATCTATGTGACCATGGAAGCGCCTGCCATGGTGGAGCCGGATGAGGACTATCACAGAGAGATTTCTTCCAGGCTGGCGGAGGAGCTGCAGGAGCTGATGCCGGATGCGGATAAGGAGCAGTCCGTGCTGGTGGTAGGGCTGGGAAACAGGGAAGTGACGGCAGATGCCCTGGGTCCCCGGGTGGTGGACAATCTGTTCATTACCCGGCACATCGTAAAAGAATACGGCAAGGTTGCCTATAACTGCGACAGAATGAACCAGATCAGCGCTCTGGAGCCGGGGGTTATGGCGAAGACCGGAATGGAGACGGCGGAGATCGTCAAGGGGGTAGTGGGGGAGACTGCCCCGGATGTACTCATTGTCATTGACGCTCTGGCGGCCCGCAGCACCCGGCGTCTGAACCGTACGATCCAGATCACCAATACCGGCATACAGCCCGGTTCCGGCGTGGGCAATCACAGGAATGCTCTGACCATGGAGAGCCTGGGAGTGCCCGTGATCGCCATCGGCATTCCCACTGTGGTGGATGCAGCCACCATCGTGGGAGACGCGCTGGATAAGCTTCTGGAGGAGGACGGAGATCCGGCTAACGCCAGATACAGGGAAAAACAGAAGCTGAATTTCGCTGAACTGAACAATATGTATATGACGGGCAAGGACATTGACGCCGTTATCAAGCGGGTCAGCTTTACCGTGTCCGAGGGCATCAACATTGCCATCGGGGAAGCGTTTATGAACTGACATGAGAGGAATCCGCATGTATCCGAATCTGCCGGCATATATTGAATAGGAATCTGGCGGCAGGAAAGGAAGTGTATTACTGTAAATGGGAAAAAGTCATTCCATGGGAAAAATCTGCTTCAGGGAAACACTTTTGTAAATAAAGCCATAGGGCGTCTCCTCCTGCTGGTCCTTCTGGCACTGGGACTGCAGGCGGTTATGAAAAGCTGCAGCGCCGCAGCTCCGGATGCCGTAAAAAAGCAGGATACCATAGGAGACGCCATGCTGAGAAGCCTGGCGGAAGGAGCCGAACAGGAGCTGAGCAGCCTGTTTATGCCGGGGATTGCCTTTGCCATGGAAAACGGCCGGGGAAGCGGACTGTTTCTCCAGGAGCAGATCGCCGCCCTGTTCCCTTTCTACGGATATTACCGAAAGGACAACGGGACGGAGGACGGAGACGACAGGACAGATTTCCGCACGATCATGCTGGCGGAGGCGGAGGAAGGAACTTATCCGGAGGAGGCAGTATCGGAAGATGCGGAACGTATATCTTCCACGGATCCGGTACAGGATGAGGGACAGGCGTCAGGGGAGGCAGACCTTTCTCAGGAGTCCATGCAGGAGCTTTTGCGGGCAGAGAACGAGGCGGCGGCCGTGCAGCAGCCTGCAGCATTTATTCCCCACACCAGGCAGAATCAGGTGGATCTGGAAGCGCTGAGCAGTTACGAGACGCTGATCAGCCAGTTTTATACCATAGATGCCAACACGACGGCAGGCAGTGACCAGCTGAATGTCAGTAAGCTTCTGGGAACGGATATGAGTATAACAAAGGACGGCGACGGACCGCAGATACTGATTTACCATACCCATTCCCAGGAAGCTTTTGCGGATTCCATTCCCGGGGATGCCACGACTTCCATTATGGGAGTGGGGGAGCATCTGGCGGAAATTCTCAGAGATACCTACGGATATAATGTGGTTCATCATCTGGGGCAGTATGATAAGGAGTCCAGGGATGATTCCTATTCGGTGGCACTGTCGGATATTGCGCAGGTACTTGACGATTATCCGTCTATCGAGGTGGTCATCGATCTACATAGAGATGCAATGCCCGAAAGCACCCATCTGGTCATGGACCTGGACGGGAGGCCCACTGCCAGATTTATGTTTTTCAACGGACTCTCAAGGACGAAGAAGACCGGCAACATAGCATATCTCTATAATGAGAACCTGGACGGAAATCTGGCGTTTTCCTTTCAGCTGCAGCGCAAGGCCATGGAGTATTATCCGAACCTGACCCGGAAGATATACCTGAAGGGTTATCGCTATAATATGCATCTCAAGCCCAGGTGTCTGCTGATCGAACTGGGAGCCCAGAATAATACTGTGGAGGAAGCAATGAATGCCTGTGACCCGCTGGCGCATATTCTGGATCTGGTGCTGTCGGGAGAGAGTCAGTGAATGCGGCTTCTGAAACAGATGGATTCATACTGGAATCATTTCGGGCAGTCCGGCGTTTTATGGCAACCGCTGCGGGGCAGGGCGGAAAATATGGAAATAAATTTCAAAATTCATTTTACTTTTGGGAGAAAAACAGGTAAAATAGCATAAACAAAAACGGACCGGAAGACCCGGTCGGATGAAAATCATTTGAGGCGCTGGCGTACAGTGCGGAGGATGCTATATGGACGAGCAGAAGACGACAGAGATATCCATAGACGAGATGGATCCAACCTTCCTTTTTATATGGAAGGGAACCAGGCATAAGGGCAATGAGGAGTCCGGATATCGAAGCCATGATTTCCTGGAACTGGCCTATGTTCTTTCCGGGGAAGGAAAATACCGGATCAACGATAAGATATATCCGGTGAAAGAGGGAGATCTGATCATGATCAATCCCGGCGTGAAACATCAGGCGCTGCTGTGCCCCGAGGCCGATACGCCTGCAACGGAGTTTTTTGTGGGTTTTTCCAATATCCGCATATCGGGCTGCAGGGAGAATCACATGCCGCTTCCCGGAGGAGAGTGTATCATCCATACAAGCGGTGAGCTGAGCCAGCGGCTGCTGAAGCTCTGTACTTCCATGGAGGCGGAAAATGCCGTGCGCAGGCAGGGACGGTATTTCATGCTGAAATCCTATCTGATACAGCTGTTGCTGCTGGTGATCAGAGAGCAGTGCGAACCCATGGAACGGCCCAGAGGCTATGCTTTCGAATCCGCCAGCAAGAAATATGTGGCGGAGCAGGTGGTCACTTATATTGAGGATCATTACAGCGAGAAGATCTCCCTTGACCAGATAGCGGAGAATATGTACCTGAGCCCCTTCTATATTTCCAGGATATTCAAGGGGGAGACAGGAAACACGCCTATCCGCCATCTGATCAATCTCCGGCTGGAGAAGGCCAGGGAGCTGCTGGAGGGCGGGTATCAGGGAAGCATTCAGGAGGTGGCGGCTCTGGTGGGGTATGACGATGCCTATCATTTCAGCAAGCTGTTTAAGAAGCGCTATGGGATCTCCCCGTCCCAGGCCAGGAAAAATCTCTGATCGTTACATTTTTAACTTATCGGAAAAGTGTTTTCAAATGGGGAAGAATTTGATACAATAACAAAAACGGTGCAAATACAAAAAGCGGGCAGGCCCCGGACGGAGGTAAGAAATGAGGTATTTTTTTGAATCGGTTGTAGAGAAGAAGGAAAAGGGCGTCATGATCCGGATTCCCTTCAATGTATGGGAAGTCTGCAAACAGCGCGACGTCATACAGGCGGCGGTGATTCTGGATAACAAGATCATAGAGTGTGAACTTCTGCCCCTGGAAAATGAAAAAAGTGCATTTCAGGGCAATTACGAGATCCATATTCCGGACGCGGACGCAGTGAGCGTGGAGCTGGGGGTGGCACATAAGATCCTGCTGCATATTACCGGGTCTTTGATCCGCATGGATCAGAACAGTCCTTACAGCTTTGAGAATCCCGTTCGTAAGATCGACAGCATGCAGGTCATCATTCAGCCGGAGGACGGCCTCTGCGGACAAGCCTGCGTGGCCATGCTGGCGGGGCTTACCATTGCTGAGGTGATCACGGTGATGGACTGCAGAGAGTGGCAGGCTACCATGGGACGGATGATCTCCGCCCTGAATTACTATGGGATTGATCATTCTGACGTTATTAACTATACGGAGGGACGTAATGCCGTATTGCCGAAATGCTGTATTATGATGGAGAAGATGGGACGCTACTGCCATTACCTTGTTCATTTTGACGGAAAGTATTATGATTCCAACCTGGGTGTGCTGGAGGAGTATGATATGTCCAAGCTTCTTGGGTATCTGGAAATCAAGTGCTAGGATTCATCTGAACAGCCGCTGCCGGAAGCATGTCCGGTGTTCTGAGAAAGCTGCGGCTGCGTGAGGAAAAGCCGGCAGATCACTTGTGCAGGCGGATATTGAAGAGAAGCCTGCTGCAAGGTCCGACAGGCTGAGGTCATACAGAAAAGGCATATGCGGGATGCATATGCCTTTTCTGCGTTCAAACGGAAAGAAAACGAACGGTTACCTGGTATACTCTCTGGACGGGCGGTAATAATAGGTCTGGAGACGGCTCTGCCTGTCATAAGTCACAGTGTAGCATTCCTCCGGAGCATTTTCCTGCACTGCCTTTTGAAGTACGCTGTTGAAAACGGGAGTTTTGGCGGTCTGGGGATTTTGATGCCCGGAACCGTCTTTCTCTCTTTTCGGTTTCCGTACGCCGGTTACCATCTGAACAGGATACACTTTGAAATTAGTTTGAAGTCCGTTTGCTGCGTTAATCCCTCCTTGGATGCGTATTTCAATAGTGCAGTTACCATAATTCTTATTTATTGTATCGGCAGAAACTCCCGGAAAAATTACCCATTTCTAAAATAAATATTAAATCACCCAATCATGGACAAATTGAGATAATGAGAGAAAACAAGAGAAAACAAGAGAAAAAAAGAGATAAATTTTTTTCATTTTCCGTGAATATGTTTGCAAAGACTTACATATAAAACTATTATATGTGTTAGTGATTAGCACTCGTATCAAATGAGTGCTAACAGATATTGATCCAAGAAAAATAAATGAAAATGACAGGAGGCAATTATCATGAAGTTAGTACCTTTGGGTGACAGAGTTGTATTAAAACAGCTGGTAGCTGAAGAAACCACCAAATCCGGCATCGTCCTTCCCGGACAGAGCAAGGAGAAGCCCCAGCAGGCAGAGGTGGTTGCGGTAGGCCCTGGCGGCATGGTGGACGGCAAGGAAGTGAAGATGGAGGTAAAGGCCGGCGACAACGTGATCTACTCCAAGTATGCCGGAACGGAAGTGAAGCTGGACGAGGAAGAATTCATCGTAGTAAAGCAGAACGATATCCTGGCAGTCATAAACAACTAAGGAAATCTAAGGCCTGAAAGCACCAGGCCAAAGGTTTCTAAGTTGTCGGAAGAAACGCAGCGGTGTTTCTTCCAGTTGTGAAGCAAGATAAGTTATACTGCTTAACGATTTCACTTACCGTGAAACCAGACTGCATAACGCTGACTGGCTCAATCGCATGATTACATTAGGCGGTATTCAGCGTTATGCAGTATAGAATAATAAATCATTTAGAAAATGGAGGCATGATTATCATGGCAAAAGAGATCAAATACGGAGCGGAAGCCCGTGCAGCATTAGAGTCCGGTGTCAATCAGCTCAGCGACACCGTGAGAGTGACACTTGGACCGAAAGGAAGAAATGTAGTACTCGATAAGTCCTTCGGCGCTCCCCTGATCACCAATGACGGTGTGACCATCGCGAAGGAGATCGAGCTGGCAGACGCTTTTGAGAACATGGGCGCGCAGCTGGTGAAGGAAGTGGCTACCAAGACCAATGACGTGGCCGGCGACGGTACCACCACCGCAACCGTTCTGGCCCAGGCAATGGTAAACGCAGGGATCAAGAACCTGGCGGCAGGCGCTAATCCCATCATTCTGAGAAAAGGCATGAAGAAGGCTACGGAATGCGCTGTGGAAGCTATCTCCAGGATGAGCCAGAAGGTAAACGGCAAGGAGCATATCGCCAGAGTTGCCGCTATCTCTGCAGGAGATGAAGAAGTAGGACAGTTGGTGGCGGATGCCATGGAGAAGGTCAGCGGAGACGGCGTTATTACCATCGAAGAGTCCAAGACCATGCAGACTGAGCTGGATCTGGTAGAAGGCATGCAGTTTGACAGAGGCTATATCTCTGCTTACATGGCTACAGATATGGATAAGATGGAAGCTACTCTGGATAATCCCTGCATCTTGATCACAGACAAGAAGATTTCCAATATTCAGGAGATCCTGCCGCTGTTGGAGCAGATCGTTCAGTCCGGCGCGAAGCTTCTCATCATTGCCGAGGATGTGGAAGGCGAAGCGCTGACTACTCTGATCGTCAACAAGCTGCGCGGCACCTTCAATGTAGTGGCTGTAAAGGCTCCCGGCTACGGCGACAGGAGAAAGGATATGCTGCAGGACATCGCTATCCTCACGGGCGGTACTGTTATCAGTTCCGATCTGGGGTATGAACTGAAAGATACCACCATGGATATGCTGGGCCATGCAAAATCCGTGAAGGTTCAGAAAGAAAATACCGTGATCGTGGACGGCGAAGGCGAGAAGTCTGAGATCCAGGCCCGCATCGCACAGATTAAGAAGCAGATTGAAGAGACCACATCTGATTTCGACAGAGAGAAGCTTCAGGAGAGACTGGCCAAGCTGGCCGGCGGTGTAGCCGTTATCCGCGTAGGCGCTGCTACAGAGACCGAGATGAAGGAAGCAAAGCTTCGTATGGAAGACGCTCTGGCAGCTACCAGGGCAGCCGTGGAGGAAGGCATCATCTGCGGCGGAGGCTCCGCTTATATCCATGCAGCCAAGGAAGTTTCCAAACTGGCTGAGACACTGGAAGGCGACGAGAAGACCGGCGCAGGCATTGTCCTGAAGGCACTGGAGTCTCCTCTGTTCCACATTGCCGCAAACGCAGGTCTGGAAGGCAGTGTCATCATCAACAAGGTCAGGGAGTCCGAACCCGGAGTTGGCTTTGACGTACTGAAGGAAGAGTATGTGAACATGGTTGACGCAGGCATCCTTGACCCTGCGAAGGTGACCAGAAGCGCTCTGCAGAACGCCACCAGCGTTGCAAGCACTCTGCTGACCACCGAGAGCGTTGTTGCCAATATTAAGGAAGAGACCCCCGCCATGCCTGCAGGCGCCGGCGGAATGGGCGGTATGATGTAATCAAAACGAGATAACTGGATAGAACGAAAATCGAAAACCCCGGATACAGGTAGAATGTCTGTCCGGGGTTTTCGACACATACGGAACTGGAAACAGTATGTGCCCGGACAAAAGCCCGGAGCATTTACGGACGCATCACTTTGCGGCCGGAAATTCTCTGCCGGGAAAGGCACTGTCAGGGGACATACGGAACTGGAATAAGAGGAACAAGATGAACAGATATGAATATGTAGTAGTGGATATCGACGGCGATTATGCGCATTTAAGACGTACGGACATAGAGTCGGAAGAATTGAAGCTGGTGGCCAGGGCGCTTCTGCCGCCGGAGATCATGGAGGGGACGAAGCTGCTTTACGAGTGGATGAGCTACAGTATCATGGATTAAGATACATTTGGGAATACTGGCCCGTCCGAAGTAAGGAAGTGTCTGCAAATAACTGATACGAGTATAAAGCTGTTTTCCTTGTATTTCCAGTGTTTTCTCTAAAGAAGTTGTATCAGTTATTTTATTCATAACGGCTCGTAAGGAAATGCTTCCAAATAACTTGCGCAGGCTTATAGCGGAATTTATTGATTTTATCAGGTTTGCCCTGAACAGATTGCGCAAGTTATTTTTCGGAAGTTCCTTAAGGGATTAGAGTTCCCGGGGAACCGGGGTTTTAGGAAAATCCGGGATGTGAATCTGCCGGAAACAAAAAAGTTCGCCTTATGTGTAAGTAAGGCGAACTTTTTTGACAGACCGGGGGAATCGGAGGTACGATTGTCCGCTGTTGTTACTTAGATGACCGGAAACAGGAAAACGTATATATGAAAGCCGGATTATGCAGGAAAAATGCGGTGTCGCGGGGATTGGATCTCTATGAGACAAGGGAGAAAAGATAGTCATACGCAGAAAAGTACTATTTTGCATTCATTTATTTACATTTTATCGTTTTAGTATTTCTTTTAAGTAATATATGTTTTAAAATATACTATAAATTATAATTACGTTTTTCAGATAGAGCTGTCGCGGCTTAAAACCGCTCGGATCACTGTGAAAACCGCCAAAAAACAGCATTCTGCTGTATATGATCAGGAAAACAACTATCTCAAATCAGCAAATTTGCCAAAAAATACAAAAGAAAAAAATCCTCTTGCATTGTACGGATAAATGGTATAGAATAGTTAAAGTTATTAAAAAAAGTTCGCCTTACTTACACATAAGGCGAACCTTTTCAGGAAGAAAAAATACATAAGAAAGCATAATTATACCGCATAATCCTGAAAACAGGCAGAAAACAGAACGGAGGGATGAGATTGATAGACTATAAACCATTCTGGGAGACGCTGAGACAGTCGGAGGAAACCACCTACACGCTGGTCACGAGACACCGGATATCCGGCTCCACCATTGACAAGCTCAGGAAGAACAAACCTGTAAACACGACAACGCTGGATGGACTGTGCGGCATATTTGAGTGCGCGCTGCAGGATATCGTGCGGTATGTGCCGGACCGGAAGGAGAAAGGAACAGGATATGAAGAGAACAGGGGAGAGGAAGCATAAGGCAGAATACGGCCGCAGGTGGAAGACGGCCAGCGTCCTGCTGCTGGCGGCAGCGCTCATCTGTACGGCAGTAGCCTGCGCAGGAAAGGAAACCCAGTCCCGCGCGGAAGAAGAATACGGAAAGCTGGCGGAGCAGACCGAAGCCGTGACTGCCGCGCCGGAGCCGGAAAAGACAGAGGAGCCGGAACCGGAGGAGACACAGGCGCCGCCGGAGGAAAAGGACCCCATGGCCATACTGGAGGAGCTGGGAGTACCCATTCCGGAGAAAACAGTGAACTTTGAAGAACTGCAGGCAGAAACAAACGAAGACATATACGCCTGGATATACATCCCGGACACAAAGATAGACTATCCGGTACTGCAGCACCCCACGGACAATACCTGGTACTTAAACTACAACCTGGACGGCAGCCGCGGCTACCCGGGCTGCATCTATACGGAAGACTATAATGCGAAAGACTTTACGGATCCAGTGACCGTGCTGTACGGCCACAACATGAAAAACGGCAGCATGTTTGCCGGGCTGCACCGGTACAGTGACAGCCAGTACATGGAGGAACACCCCTATGTGTACATTTATACGGAAGAGGGCCTGCTGGTGTATGAGATATTTTCAGCCCATGAATACAGCGACGCGCACATCCTCTACAACCACGACTACACCCGGACGGCGGAATTTACAGAATATCTGGACGCCATCCGGAACGTGAGGGACATGGGAAGAGTGCTGCTGGAGGAAGTGGAAGTAACAGAAGAAAGTCGCATCCTGACAATGTCTACCTGCATAGCCAACAAACCCGACAACCGCTTTCTGGTACAGGGGGTGCTGCTGAATGGAGAATGAGAAGGAAAAACAGCAGGGCAGGACAGACAGGAGGGGGACAGGCGGAACAGAGGGGAGGAGGACCGGTGTCAGAAGCAGGGCATCGAAAATCCGGCGCATCCTGGCCGGCGCAGTACTGGCAATTGCCGCCCTGGCAACAGTATGCGGCACGCTTTTCCTTTTTCTGCAGCTGTCAGGAAAAAGCAGTCTCTACGGCAGGGCGGACAGCAGCGCCCTTGTGACAACCCTGTCAGAAATGTCGGTATCACTGAAAGAAGGGGGAGCCGGGGAGGAGACAGAGGACTGGCAGGAGGGAGACATCCGGTACAACGGGATCCACTACCGCTATAACGCCGACATCCTGACCTTCCTGTTTCTGGGGATTGACAGGCTGGAGGAAGCGCAGCCTGTGGAGGAGGGGGAATACGGGGGCCAGTCGGACGCGCTGTTTCTGCTGATGCTGGATCCCCACAGGAAGAAGATGTCAGTGATCGGGATTCCCCGTGATACCATGACAGAACTGGAAGTATATGAAAAAGACGGAAGATATATCGGCACGGCGGAAGGGCAGATTACGCTGCAGCACGCCTACGGGGACGGGGCGGAGACAAGCTGCGAAAGAAGCGTAAAGGCAGTATCCGGGCTGTTCTATGGCCTGCCCATCCATGGTTATTGTGCCATCAACATGGGCGCGGTGCCGGTACTCAATGACGCGGTGGGAGGAATCCGCCTGACAGCGCTGGAATCCATGCTGCTGCGGGATGTAACCGTAAAGGAGGGGGAAGAGATCCTCCTGGAGGGGCTGAATGCTTATGATTACCTGCATAACCGGGACGTGACAGGCTTCAACAGCGCCTGGAAACGCCTGGAAAGACAGGTACAGTACCTGGAGGCATATGCCGCCGCAGCCCTTGGGAAGCTGAAGGAAGACATCACCTTCCCGGTAGCCTTGTACGGGATGTTGGATAAATACATGGTGACAGACATCACCGTGGACGAAGTGAGCTACCTTGCCATGCAGGCAGTGGGATACAGCTTTAACAGAGAGGATATGCATATCCTGTCCGGAGAGACGGTGATGGGAGTACAATTTGAGGAATTCCATGTGGATGAAAAGGCATTATATGAATTGATCCTTGAGATATTTTATGAGGATGTGGGCTGAAGAAACGGGTTCGTTTCGCCGGCCGGTTCGGAAGGAGAGAACGCAGCGCCCGGGAGATACTGTGCAGGGCAATACGGCTGCGGATGGAAGCGTTTGTAGACACTTCCTTATTCAGCAGAAAAGGAAGCCGCCGCGGATTCAGGCGGCAGACAGGGGCTTCCGGTAAAAAAGGTATTAGGCTGAAAAGCTTGATATAACCACATGTAATACAGGAAAGGAGAGAAAAAATGAAAAAATTTTCTAAGATACTGGCGCTTGGCCTTGCGGCAGCGCTGGTGTTCGGCATGACAGTACAGGCAGAGAGTGTAAACGGGGATAACAGCGGTGCAACATCAGAGGCCATGAAGAATGCGGCAAGCGTGCCTGCCGGCTCTGTTGTGATCGACGGACAGACAGTAACAGTGGAATTCAAGACAGAAACCCTGGATGCGGCAAAGTTTACGGAAGTAAAGACAGAAGCGGAAGGCAGCGCTGCGGCAAGCAGGGTCAAGGATCAGATCAAGACAGCGGACCAGAACGTTACTTTTGTAGGCGAACCCAAACCGGTAGCAGCTTTTGACCTGGTAAAACCGGAAGGGCTGACCGATGAGCAGATCGCAAAGGGCGTGCAGGTACCGTTCAAGCTGGAAAGCGGCATCAAGGAGAACATGCGCTATGCGGTGATCCATTTCCTTGCCAATGGGTTTGAAGTGCTTCCCGTAACCGTAAAGGACGGCATGATCTATGCAACCTTTACCAGCTTTTCACCGGTTGTTATCGTGGAGCAGGAAGTAAAGGTTGAAACCGGAAGCAATGATAACAATAACAACAGCAATGACCAGAATCAGGAATCCTCTCCTGCAACGGCTCCCAAGACAGGTGAGACATTGCCTGTAGCAGGCGTTATGGCCCTTGTACTGGCAGCAGGCGCTGTATTCTGCGCAAAGAAGGCACGTTACAACAGATAATGGGTGCTTCGGACCGGCAGTATGTGCTCTGACTGCCGGCATGTACTTCAAACGGCAGCACATACCCGGTTCTTCCGGGACATTCTGGAAGAATCAAAGAAAAAGTAATTATTATAAATTAATCATGCATGGTTAATTGCGGGAAAACTCCCGTTATGTAAAAAACAAGATTAAAAAACTAAAAAGAATTATCCTTAAAAACATGTGGTTGTCCCGCCAGCCCGAACCGGGCTGGCGGGAGTTGATAAAGACAGCACGGTTTTACATCCGGCATCGGGAATAAGGAAGTGTCTGCAAATAACCGCTACGAGTTTAAAGCCGTTTTCTATGCGTTTAAGGGCTTTTTTCTAAAAGAAGCTGCAGCAGTTATTTTCTGACAATTCCAAAGGGACAGGAGATATCCCTGTAGAGACATGAATAGAACGTAAAAGAACGAAATTTCCGGCGCGGGATGTGCAGACGTGGAAGAAAGGGATGAAAGGGCGGACTGAGCAGAAACACATTCAGACCAGGGAGTGAAAATACATTTATGACAGGCTTTATAAAGAATATGGAGACTATGAAGAAACATGATTTCCGTAAAGGCAAAACGGAAGCGGGACAGTGACAGAGAAAGGAACGAAGTTTTGTGACATCGAAAGAACGGGAAAAGGCGGCAGAACAGACAGGCAGCCGGCTGAAATACCTGAACAGGGCATTATGCCTTCTCCTTGCAGCTGCGGCGTGCCTTCTTGGGATCAGGCTGTCTGCAATGCGGATTCTGCCCGCCGGGTATATGGCGGCTTATATCACGGCCATGCCGGCTGTCTGCGTGCTGTCTGGCTTCCTGGGAGAAAAGAAAGCCCTTACGCCGTTTACGGCGCTCATATCCGCGTTGGGCATATGCGGACTGAGTTTCATTTTTGTCAGGGCCGGCAGGCTTGACGACACACTGCAGAGAGTCGCCTCAGGTGCCGGCCAGGCGACAGTGGAGATGGCAGTGGCGGTGGCAGCAGCGGCTGACGGGCCGGCGGAAAACCTGGCAGAACTCAGCGGAAGCAGGATAGGGCTTCTCAGGAACGACGAGAGTGCGATGGAGGTAAAAGCAGCGATTGATGAAGCAGTTGTGTCACCCGCTGACTATGAAGAATATACTGATATACCGGCGCTCGCAGACGCCCTGCTGAACGGTACCGAGAAGGCAGTCATACTGGACAGCGCATATATCGGCATCCTTTCGGAACAGGACGGCTATGAAAACTTCTCCGAAAAAATAAAAATAATATATACCATGGAAGTGAACGCTCCGGCAGCGGAAACAGGAACATGGACGGAAAAACGGACAGAAAACCATACGGAAAACCGAAGGGGGACAGAGGGGAATGACGAAAGAAACCATACCGCAGGAGAAGGCGGAAACAGCGGAGAAGACGCAGACACAGACAAATCCGGCAGAAACGGAAATGCGTTCGTAGTATACATAAGCGGCATTGATACCTTCGGCAGCATCAATATAAAAAGCAGGAGTGACGTCAATATCCTGATGGCGCTGAACGTGGAAACCGGTCGCATGCAGCTTGTCAGCACTCCTAGAGACTATTATGTAACACTTCCTGACAGGGGTCCGGACAAACTGACCCATGCCGGGCTTTACGGTGTGGAATGCTCGAGGGAAGTGCTTGAGGAACTTTACGGGATCCCCATAGACTATTACATCAGGGTAAACTTCAGCGGCTTTAAGGACATCATCGACCTGCTGGGAGGGATCGATGTCTATTCGGAATATGACTTTTCGGTGGAGCCGGTGAGACATTACACGGCGGGATATAACCACCTGACCGGAACAGAAGCCCTGGCATTTGCCCGGGAGAGATATTCCTTTGCGGAGGGCGACGTGCAGAGAGGGGCGAACCAGATGGAGGTAATAAAGGCGGTGAGTGCCAGACTGATATCGTCAGACATGCTGGCAAACTATGAGAAAATCCTGGAGGAAGTATCGGAATGCGTCCAGACAGACATGCCGCCGGAGGCAGTCTATGGCCTGGTCAGGAACCAGCTGTCCCGGGGCCTGTCCTGGGAGATTGCCGGTTATACGGTAAAGGGCAGGGGAAGCCGGGAACCCACATACTCCATACCGGGAGCCACATCCTGTGTGATGTACCCGGATGAGGAGGACGTGGCAGAGGCAGGACGCCTGATGGAGGAAGTTCTGTCTGCAGATACATGAGGGGCGATGTGACAGATAAGGCGGGGAAAGGGAAATGGGAATGGAGAAAAAGGCGCTGTTTGTGGCCACGGTGGGCGGATTTGTAACACAGTTTGAGATGGAAAACGTGTCCCTGCTGCAGGAGCTGGGATATGAAGTGCATTCCGCCGCTAACTTCAGGGAGCCTGTATACAGTGTAAAGGAGCAGGAACTGAAGGAAAAGGGAGTCATCCTGCACCAGGTGGACATGGAGAAATCCCCCTATATGTGGAGACAGAACCGGAAAGCCCTGAGACAGCTGTGCGCCATCATAAGGGAAGAGAAGATCAGCCTGCTGCACTGCCACACGCCTGTGGGAGGCCTGCTGGGAAGACTGGCGGCGCTGCTGTGCAGGGAGGAGGACCCGGGAGTGATCTACACGGCCCACGGCTTCCATTTCTACAGAGGGGCGCCCATGGTAAACTGGCTGTTCTACTACAACGCGGAAAGGCTCCTGGCCCGGCATACGGACATCCTGATCACCATCAACCGGGAGGACTATGAGAGAGCCGGGAAATTCCGGCTGCGCAGAGGCGGCTGTGTATACAGGATTCCGGGAGAGGGCCTGCACCGGGAAAGATTCCGGCCGGTGACAGAAGAAGCAAAAAAGCAGCTGCGCCGCCGCCTGGGCGTTGGGGAGGATGTCTTCTTCCTCCTGTCCGTAGGGGAGCTGAGCGGCAACAAGAACCACCGTGAGATCATAGAGCTGATGCCTGACGTCAAAGAGAGGCTGAAAGACAGGAAGATACTGTACGGAATCTGCGGGGACGGCTTTTACCGGGGAGAACTGGCCGGCTTGGTGGAGAAGAGGAACCTGCAGGAGGATGTGAGGCTCTACGGATACTGTCCGGATGTGGAAAGCTACCTGGCCTGCGCGGACTGCCTTGTATTCCCCTCCGTCAGGGAAGGGCTTGGCATGGCGGCGCTGGAGGCCATGGCAATGGGCGTGCCGGTAATCGCCGCCGACAACCGGGGGACCAGGGAATACATGAGAGACGGCCGCAACGGCTACATATGTGACATCAGGGAGCCGGAAAGCTTTGCCGGAGCCATTGAAAAAATCTGCCGGATGAAACCGGAGGAACTGAAGGCCATGCAGGAAGAAGGACGCAGGACGGCAGAGAAATTCGACGTGATGAACACTTCGGCGGTTATGGGCAGGGTATATGAGGCAGCTGACGCCCGCAGGACAGCCGCGGCAGAGCCGGCAGCCAGAATCCGCTACCTGCCGTCGCAAAACGGCAGCATGAGAAAGGCACAGTGAAAACATATGGGGAATCCACCTGTAGTAAGTGTGATTATGAGCACCTGCGGGAGACAGAAGCCGGAATATCTGAAAACCGCTGTGGAATCGGTACTGAAGCAGGAAGGCGTAGATTTTGAACTGGTCCTGTGCAGTGACAATGCGTCAGGAGAACATGCCGCCTTTTTACATAAGCTGGCCGGGAGCGACGGCAGGGTACAGCTGATCGACAACCCGGAAAGCAGGGGACTGGCCCATGCCTTGAATCTGTGTATCGGCAGGGCAAGGGGAAGATACCTGGCCAGGATGGACGATGACGATATCTGCGCGCCGGACAGACTGAAAATACAGTCGGAATATCTGGAGGAACATCCCGGCATCGCCTACGTGGGATGCAATGCGGAACTGATAGACGAAAACGGCGTCTGGGGACACCGGGAGCTGCCGGAGGAACCGGGGGAAAAAGATTTTCTTAAATTCCTGCCCTATATCCACCCCTCAGTCATGTTCAGACGGGAGATTTTTGACGGACACGAAGTGTACAGAACGGGAACACGGAGAGGAGAAGACTATGAATTATTTATGCGCCTTCACGCGGCAGGATACAGAGGCCGCAACATCCAGAGGGTACTTTTCTCCTACCGGGAAGACAGGAATTCCTACAAGAGAAGAGGGCCTGGCTCCCGGCTGGACGAGGTGAAGATCCGGTATGACGGTTTCAGAACCCTGGGAGTTCTGCTGCCCTGGGGCTGGCTGTATGTGCTGAGGCCGGTGGCTGCGGGATGTATGCCGGGAGCCCTGATCCATGGAGTAAAGAAACTCCGTTGCAGGAGTGCGGCAGTTCCGGAGAAATGGGAAGAACAGCCGCCGCAGAGTGACCTGAAATGGAGAAAGGCTGTACCGCAGGGGACCGGGAATGAAAAAAACCGGACTGCAGAGGGGTAGAGAAAGCCGGACTGCGGAGGGATAGAGAAAGCCGGACTGCAGAGGGATAGAGAAAACCGAACTGCGGAGAAACAGGAAACAGAATGATAACAAGACAGCAAATGTACAGCAGAATGCTTGGAAAAGATCAGCTGCTGTACAGGATATCGGAAAAACTGACAGCAGTTCCGGACGGAGCGGAGGGCTGCGGAAAGGTTACCGCACTTTATGTGATGGCGCCTGTGATGTGTATGTATGTGGCATGGGTGCTGCGGGAAGCCTGCGCGGCCGGAATCAGGAGACTTTATTTCCTGGCCAGGGACGGATACTCCATGTATGAGACAGCAAGAATCTTCTGCGAAAAAAGGAAGCTGCCCATAGAGTGCAGGTACCTGTACTGCTCCCGGTATGCCTGGCGGAGGGCCGAATACCATCTTCTGAAAGAAGCCAGCCTTTCCTATATCTGCCTGGGCGGAATTGATGTGAATTTCCGGAAACTGATGTCCAGAGCAGGGCTGACTGACGAAGAGGGAAAAGAAATCGCCGGATTGACTGGAATGGAAAAAGACTGGGAAACACCTTTGACATACCGGAGGCTTAAGGATCTGCAGATACAGCTGGCAGCCTGCAGGCCGTTTATGGAGAAAATGGGAGAGAAATCCCGGAACGCCTATCCGTCTGTGGCGGAATATCTGAAACAGGAAGGTCTGTTGGAGCCGGTGCCCTGGGCCCTGGTGGACAGCGGATGGACCGGAAGCATGCAGAAAAGCCTGCAGCATCTGCTGGATTCCATGGGCTACCAGGGGAAAGTACAGGGGTACTATTTCGGAATGTACGAACACCCGGACGGTGTGGAGCCGGCAGCCTGTCACTGCTGGTATTTCGGCCCCGGAACCGGGCTGCGCAGAAAGGCAAATTTCAGCAACAGCCTGTTTGAATGCATATACAGCTCCCCGGAAGGGATGACAGAGGGGTACGAGAAGCGGGGAGAAGTGTACTGCCCGGTTCTGGAAAAGCCCCGGAATCCGAACCGGGAAAAAATACTGAAAACCACGGACTATCTGAAGCGATATGCAGAAGCATTATCGAGAGTACCATCGGAAATACAATCGGAAGCGCCGGGGAAAGAATTGCCTTCTGGCAGCACCCCGAACAAAAACCGGAAACTTACCTTTGCCCTGCTGAAACGCTTTATGGGAAGGCCGTCCCCGGAGGAAGCCGGGGAGTTTGGAAGCTATATCTTCTGCGATGATGTCACAGGGGAAGACAGCCAGAGAGTGGCGGCGGAACTGACCCCGGAGGAGATCCGGGAAAACCGCTTTTTCGGCAGGGTTGCATGTTATCTGAAGAGGAACGGCAAAAGAGTCCGGGAGAGCGCCTGGCTGGAGGGAAGCATAGTGCGCAGCGGCATGCCCGCAGCGGAGCTCTGGCACTGCACATTGTGTAAATACGTACTGTATTTCAGAAAACAAATGAAGCATCATATGAAGCGCAGGCATGAAGTCGGTAGGAAAGCATCGAAGAACAGGCATGAAGCCGGCAGGAAAGCATCGAAACACAAGAATGAAGCCGGCAGGAAAGCATCGAAATATAAGTAATAGCATGAAGCCGTCAAGACCTCATTTAGAAGCATAAGCAAATGATGAAGCCATAAGGCCATATTTAAAGCATGAACAGATCAGAAAATCGGCAAAGCATCATTAGCCGGAAGCTGATAAGGCATTATAAGGAAGTGTCTGCAAATAACTGCTGTGGGTTTAAAGCCGTTCACCTTGTATTTCAAGACTTTTTCCCGCAGAAGTTGCAGCAGTTATATTGCAGACCGCCAGAATTTACATTGATGCCTCAGGGAAAGTACCTGGCCGGCGGTCTGCAGTCGGGTTGCACTGCAAATTCAACCGGCGTGCAGTATATTTTCCGACAATTTCTGAAAGCATGGATCAGGGCAGGAAACAGGGGGAGAATGTTATGAAAAAGGGACAGATACTGGCTGGAATCAATCTGATGGGCATACTGCTGGCATCAGGATGCGGCACAAAGGGGGAAGAAGCAGATCCCGCTGAGTATGCCCGGATGGCAGGGCTGAACACTGTGATAGCGGCATCCATGGGGAGCAGCGGCCAGCCGGTAAGCATTGAGAAAGAGACAGAAGATTCCGCAGAACCGCTGATCCGGGAAGCCACGGGAGAGGAGTCCACGGAAGATCGGGAGGTTACGGAGGATTCGGATATATACAGCAAACCGGGCGGAGAGGGAGCAGCCGTAGGGTTTGCAGAGAAGGGAACGACAGTGCAGGCGATCGATACCGGAGAGGGCGGGGAATGGTGCAGGATTGTCTATAAAGGGCGCGTTGCATACATCCCGTTTCATGTGCTGGCAGAACCCGTGCAGGCCGGTGGGCAGGGGGAAGCAGTGCCGGAAGAAACTGCGGCGCCGACGGCAAGGCCTGCAGCCAGACCGACAGCAGGGCCTGTGGCCAGCCCCACGACAGCGCCAACGGCAGAGCCGGCCACGGATCCGGGGGTAAGGCTGCCTGAAGAGCAGAACCCGGACCAGACCTCGGAGCCAATAGCAGGACCGCCGGAGGGAGAGGATCCGAACTGGACGCAGGAGCCAGTGGTGGGTCCGCCGGAGGGAGAGAACCCGGACCAGACCCCGGAGCCGATAGTAGGCCCGCCGGAGGGAGAGAACCCGAACCAGACGCAGGAGCCTGTGGTGGGTCCGCCGGAGGGAGAGAACCCAGATCAGACGCAGGAGCCTGTGGTGGGTCCGCCGGAGGGACAGGCCCCGGATCAGACGCAGGAACCGGAGGGCCCGTCGGAGCCGCCTGCCGGGAATATACCGGAGGAACCAGGGCAGATAATAGGACAGCCGGCAGAAGAGACAGCGGAGCCTTCCGCAGGATAAGGAAATGTCTACAAATAACAGCTGCAAGTTCATAGCGAGTTTTATTGTATTTCTCGGTTTTTGCCTGAATAAGTTGCAGCGGTTATTTTCCTACAATGCCTAAATACTGGAGGCATGCGCTCTGTCCAGCTGAGCTACAGGAACTTGTATGAAAAACTTGCTGATACACAAGTTATTCAGCTATGACTTTGCTGATTTTAGCAATCGAACACCTGCCACCTGGGAGGCGCCTGACTCTGACATGAGATGGCGGGGATACGTTTGGGAATCGCAGAGGCAGAAAGAAGGAAAGCAGGGATGGAAAATGCCGTTTACAGAGAATAACCGCAGGGACAGAAAAAAGAAAACAGGAATCTTCCTCATGGGACTGCTCTTATGTCTGCTGCTGTTTTTCGGGAACAGCAGAGTATATGCAGCGGAAGCCACTGTCACCTTTGGAGAAGAGAGTTATTCCGTCGAAGAAGACACTTTTGAAATAGAAGTATATGTCAGAGCGGAAGGAAGTATAGGAGTTTACCAGGTTACCCTCCGGTATGATGCGGGAAGGATGGAGTATCTATCCGGCGCCGAAGAGGTGTCAGAAGACAGGATCGTGCTGGAAGGGACGGGATTCGGCAGCGAAGTGGCCTATGTCCTGGAATTCAGGTCTGCCGGAGCAGGCAGCGCGGGGTTGGCAGTGGAGGAAGCCCGGATATACCCGGCAGGAGAAGAGGAAGAAGGCTATACAGTCAGCACACTTGCCAGGGTACCCGTGGAGATACAGGGACAGGAGACTGGGGAACCCTCTTTTTTTGCCCGGCTGGATGAGGAAACGCAGCCCATGCTGCCCGGCAGTACCGCCGGGTTCGGAACAAATATACCGATTATGGGAAGTATCACGGATGCCGGCGGGAATATCCTGTACCTCATCGATATGGCGGACTATGAGCCGGATATCACGCTGTGGGATTATACGCTTGTCACCGGCTCCTATCTGGAAGATACCTTTACCTATATTTCTGATAAGGGAAGAAACATCAGGGCTGTCCTGGCGATGGATGAAAACGGAAGCCTGCGCCTTTATGCATACAGAGCGGATACCCATAATTTTTACCCGGTCAACAGGATGGAAGCGGAGGGGAAAGATTTCTATATTCTTTCTCCCGGAGCCTGCATCAATATCCCGGCGGAAATGACGGAGGAAGAGATAGATGCCGGCACCGTCTTCTATGCAGTGGATGCCGCGGGCGTGGGAGGGTACTATCGGTACACCACCGCCGGTGCGCTGGAGGAATGGGAGCCGGAGACGACAGACGCCTGGAAGGAAACCGGGGAGGAAATGACAGGGCAGCTGCGCGGCATTGTTTTTGCGGCGCTGGTGGTTTTAGGGGCAGGTCTGATTGTGGCAGTGCTCCTGATTCTTTGGAAAAAAGCCGGTGCAGCGGTTTTGAAAAACCGGCTGAAAGCTCTGATGGCTTATTATGAGGATAAGAAGCAGTATATATTTGTCATAAAGGAGCTGACCGGCAGGGAGGTAAAGCGGAAATATGCCCGCAGCCATCTGGGGATTGTGTGGAGCGTGCTGAATCCGCTGCTGATGATGATTGTAATGTCGATGATCTTCTCGTATATGTTCAAACGCTCCATTGATAATTTTCCGCTGTATTATTTAACAGGAAGTCTTTTGTGGGGGCTTTTCAGTACAGGAACCAGCAGTGCAATGTCTGCGCTGGTGGATAATAAAACGCTTCTGATAAAGGCAAAGCTGCCCAGGCAGACCTTTGTCATTTCCAGAATGCTGACAGCACTGGTGAATATGGGGTATTCTTTTGTTCCTTATGTACTGATGCTGGCGGTATTCAGGATTCGGCCTTCCTGGACCATGCTTTTTCTTCCGCTGGATGTAATACTAATCTGTGCATTTACGATGGGGATTGGCTATATATTGTCGATTCTTTATGTGTTTTTTGCAGATATAAAATATTTATATAGTTTGTTTTTGACTATATTAACATATTTGACAGCATTGTTTTATCCTGTGACAGCTTTGCCGGATACAATTCAGAAAGTAGTAGGGTATAATCCCGTCTACCTGTCTATTTATATCGCAAGAGAGTGCATGGTCTATGGAAGAGTGCCACACTATTCGGCCTGGGTGAAATTGACATTGGCGGCAGTGTTCAGCTTTTTGACAGGTTGGATCGTATTTAAGAAAGAGCAAAATAATGTTATGCAGCGGATTTAGAAAGGGGATTAGTTGTGGCAGAAATACCGGTCATATTTGTAGTAGTGTGTGCCATTTTGGTGATTGGCTTTGTGGTGATAACTTTTTTTGAAGATAGCAGAAGGAAGAAGCGAAAGAAAAATAGAAGGGAAGCAGAGAAAGCATTAGCTAAGCAGGGGGATTTAGGGCCGGAAAAGGGCAGCTATAAAGAAGTTGAATCATATGATGAAGAGGAACTATATGGAGAATTTGAACTGTATGGAGAAGAGATCGGAGAGGATAACATGGTAGAAGAGGGGGCTTCAGGGGAAGCAGAATGTGACTCAGAGCAGAAAACTTCAGATAAAGAAAAAAGAGAGTTGGAACAGGTTAACTTATTTGAAGAATCGATGGAAGACAGGATAGAAGACAAGAATCAGGAAAGCAAAGAAAAGCCGATTATCAATGTTTGTGATGTGACGATGAAATTCCGGATAGCTACCGGAAATACTTCCGGATTGAAGGATTTTCTGATACAGAAGTTAAAAAAGCAAATTTCAACCAGAGAACTTGTGGCATTAGATCATATCAGTTTCGAGGTGTTCCAGGGAGAAGTGGTGGGAATCATAGGGACAAATGGTTCAGGAAAATCCACCCTGCTTAAAATCGTATCAGGGGCTTTAAGTCCTTCGGAAGGAGAGGTGATCGTGGACAGAAGGAAAGTTCAGATGCTGTCTCTTGGAGCCGGATTCGATACGGAATTATCTGCAAAAGAGAATGTTTATTTGAATGGTGCAATTATCGGTTATTCGAAAGAATTTATCAACCAAAATTATGATAAGATAGTAGAATTTTCCGAATTGGATGGATTTATGGATGAAAAGGTCAAGAATTTTTCCAGCGGTATGACGAGCAGACTTGCATTTTCTATTGCTACTGTCGGTGACGCGGCAGAAATATTGATCTTAGACGAGGTTTTAAGCGTTGGAGATGAGTTCTTTAGAAAGAAGAGCCTTGCCAGGGTAAAAGAGATGATCCACGGCGGCAGCACTGTGCTGATGGTTTCCCACGGAATGGGAACGATTCTGGACAACTGCACGAAGGTAGTCTGGATAGAAAAAGGGAAGCTGCAGATGGTGGGAGACGCCAGGACAGTATGTGCCGCATATAGAAATCAATTCAGATAAGGGAAGCTGATGATTTGAGGAAGGTAGATGAAAATACATGAGGATGCAGGTTTACAACTTTCTGGTAAATCGTCATGACGGAATCCGGATACGGTATCACAGGCTTCATGACGGAGCGGGGAAAAAGGATAAAATTCTGTCTTATGTATATTTACTGTGGCTGAATTTCTGTTATTATGTTCTGTTTTGCCGGTTTCTGGATAAAGCGAAGGCGGTGGAAATTTATGAAAAGAAAAGACTGCCTGTCATGGATTCGGAATCAGCAGTCTTTTTGAATACGGGAGTGTCGGTGGACGGTTTTGTGGAGTGTCTGTCAGGGTATGACATTATTTCTTTTGACTTGTTTGATACATTGATATTCCGGCCTTTCTCGGAGCCGGGGGATTTATTTTATTTTCTGGGTGCAGAGTTTGGTTTGCTGGATTTTAAAAGAATCCGTATGGAGCAGGAAGCGCTTGCGCGAGTGGAATGCAGGCGGGATAAGGGACATTATGAAGTTACTTTTGCGGATATCTGGAAGCATATTGAACAGGATGTGGGAATAAATGCAGAGCGGGGCATGGCGGCGGAGCAGAGACTGGAAGCAGAATTTTGCTATGCGAATCCTTTTATGTTGGAAGTATTTCATCAACTGCAGAATGCAGGAAAGAAGATCATAGTGATTTCAGATATGTATCTTCCAGGCGCTTTCCTTTGTGAATTATTGGAAAAAAACGGGTATGGCGGTATTTCGGGGCTGTATGTTTCCAGTGAATATGGAAAGAGCAAGAGGGACGGAAAGCTTTATGAACTGGTAAAGGAAAGAGAAGCTTTTGCACCGGACACCAGGCTTATCCATGTGGGAGATAATGAGTGCAGCGATGTAAAAATGGGCAGACAAAGCGGGTTTGATACAAAGTATTATCCCAATATCAATAAAAATGCGCAGTTGTTCCGTCCGTATGATATGTCCCCCATGGTGGGCGGCGCTTACAGGGGAATTGTGGACAATCATATATACTGCGGGATTCGGAAATATTCTATGGAGTATGAGTACGGATTTATTTACGGCGGATTGTTTGTGTTGGGATATTGCAGTTTTATTTATGATTTTTGTAAGAAGAACTCGGTGGATAAGATTCTGTTTCTCTCCAGGGATGGGGATATTCTGAAGCAGGCATATGATTTTCTGTACCCGGATGAAAATACAGAGTATGTATACTGGTCGAGAAAAGCGGCTTCAAAGCTGGAGGCGGGATACGATAAACAGGACTATTTCCGCAGATTTGTTTTTCATAAGGTGAATCAGGGATACCGTATCGGTGAGGTGCTGCATTCCATGGAATTGGACTTTCTTGCAGAGGAACTGGGAAGCAGGCCGGAAGGTAAAACGCGAAGCAATCCGGAAAATAAAACGGACACCGGGCAGGAAGAGCGGCAGGAAGGCATATTGGATAATGAAGGGGCCAGGAAAGAGAAACGGCAGGAAAGCAGGCCGGATAATGAAGGGGAGAGAAAAGCAGGAACGGTACGGGAAGAGCGGAGACTGGGAAAGGATGAGCAGCTGACAGATAAAAATGCGCCGCTGCTGAAGCGATATATTGAAGCAAACTGGAATCGGGTACTGGAAAAATATCGTGAACAGAATGAAGCTGCAAAGTCATACTACGAAACAGTACTGGCAGGGGTCAAAAAGGCAGCTGTCGTGGACATAGGATGGGCGGGAAGCGGTGCCATGGTGCTGAGGCATTTAGTATCGGAAGAGTGGGGAATATCCTGTGAACTGACAGGACTCGTGGCAGGGACCAATACAATTTACAACGCGGAACCGGAAGCGTCGGAAAGCTTTCTGCAGAGCGGCCAGATGGCGGCATATTTATATTCTCAAAGACATAACCGGGATCTGCTGAAAAAGCATGACTTAAACAAAGATTATAATGTGTTCTGGGAACTGCTGCTTTCCTCTGCCGCACCGCAGTTTAAGGGATTTTATAAGAGGAAGGCGGGGAATGCCGGCAGCCTGCCTGTCTCTGGCGGCTATGCGGATATAGAGTTTGTATTCGGAAAATATGATGCCAATCAGGAGGGGATCAGAGAGATTCAGAGAGGCATTCTGGACTTTGTAAAGGCGTACCGGGAACATTTCAGCGGCTTCTCCTATATGTTCCATATCAGCGGGAGAGATGCATATGCACCAATGCTGATTGCGGCCAGCTATAAAGAGAGATATCTCAGAACCATGGAACGGAAATTTGGGCTTGAAATGAATGTAAATTAGTGAGATGCGGCATTGATCCGCATAATTTAGAAACGAAAATACGAAATACATACATCTTGAGGAGGATAATGTTTAGTATACATTACAATGCTGATTACAATACAAGATTGAAAGAAATTTTCAAAAAAATCGAAGAATCTGAAGATATCGTTACGATTGAGAACGCGGCATCCATAAGAAAAAGAATGAAGCATATACCCGATCAGGAGATAATTGCGTATATCGGCATGGCAGATATGCCCGGGATAATCTATATTTTGTGCCTGAAATATGGCCAAAAGCCTCAGCTGATACCGATTCCGGATGATGTAATGATCCGTGTGGGCGAATGTAACGCAGCAAACATGTCTTATCTGGCGGTATATCTGCATTTTCTGCGGTTTGAAGGCGGGATGCTGACACTGGAAGGAAATGTTTCCTATCCTGCAGTGCTTGGCGCCTGCGGGTTCGGAGTCAGAGTGAACGGACACGTGATGGACGCCGTGATGACAGACATGCATTTGGATTTGAAAATGGGGGCGACTGTCTATGAAAAAAGAACGGCGTTTACATTCTCAACTGAACTGTCAGAAGATGCGGATATTGTTTTTCTCAACAAAATAAATGGTTTTGAAGCGGAGTACGGCCGCATTAATGCCATGAGATTTTCACCGGTTGCGGACCATATTCCGGGACAGTATTTCTGGAAAGACGGATGGATATTCTATATAGACGGAAGGAAATTGATCTGCAGAAAAGCAGATGCAGATCTGGTAAAAAAGAAAGAGCTGGTATTTCGGGAGGCACTGAAAGAATATGCGCCTTCAAAATGGGAGTGGGCCTGTAAACTCAGGGATTATTACTATAAAAACAGGAAAAAGCGGAAACAAATATGGTTATTTATGGACAGGCCCGAAGCGGCTGATGATAATGCGAAGGTTTTGTTTCGATATATGCAGAAAAAGCAAGATATAGATTCCTGGTTCATCCTGTCCAAAGATTCCGGAGACTATGCCGGGATGGCGGAAATCGGCAATGTTGCGGAAATATATTCAGAACAGCATTATAAGCTGCATCTGCTGGCTGATTATATCGTCTCTTCGCAATGCAACGGCGTTGTTGAAAATCCTTTCTGGGAAGATGGGGAGTTTTTCAGAGATCTGTATCATAGACCTGGGATCATCTTTTTGCAGCATGGTGTGATCAAGGATGATATGAGCGGTACCCTTAACAGGTATAATACAAACTTTACCGGATTTGTGACAAGTACGGAGGCTGAATGGAGATCGATTCTGGACTATCCGTATTTTTATACAGAAAAAGAAGTGTGGCTTACCGGATTGCCAAGGTTCGATGAACTGACAGACAGGAAGGAAAAAATCATTCTCATTATGCCAAGCTGGAGGCAGGGGCTGATGAAACAGGCCTGGAATGAGGAAAAGCATAATATGCAGTGGGTATTAAAGCCCGGGTTTGAAAAATCCGATTTTTTTAAATCATATAAATCGCTGCTGGAAAATGAAAAACTCGGAGAGATGTGCGAACATTATGGATATAAGCTTGCATTTATGGCACACCCTCTGATGAAGCCCTGTGCCGGTATGCTTGCGGCAGATGCTGTCTGCGAAATATGGGATGAAAGTGTCTCGTATAAGGAGGCTTTTGGGAGAGGGGCATTATTGGTAACGGATTACAGCAGTGTCGCATTTGATTTTCTGTATTTGCATAAACCGGTAATTTATTATCAGTTTGACAGGGAGGCGTTTTTCAGAGAACATACATACAGGCCCGGCTATTTTAAGTATGAAAATGAAGACCTGGGCTATATTTGTGAAGATGAGGAGGCGCTTGTCCGTAAGGTATGCGGGTATATGGAGACAGATTGTCAGGTATCGGAAGAGCATAAAGTGAAAATAGAAGCATTGTGGCCCTATCGCGAGGGTTTCTGTGAGAGAGTATACAAAAAGATAAGAGAGGCAAGGTAAAAGACGGTTGTATGGGAGTCTGATACCAGTTTGAAGAGCAGGAAGCACCGGGCCTCTGGAAGTGATTCAACGCCAGGGCAGTGTGCGCTGCAGGGTGAATGATAAAGACCATAAGACATGTGTATGAGGGAGACAGGTATGGAGAATTTAGGCGGTAAGGACTTAATTATCAGAGATCTGAAAAGAAAAATATGTACCATGGAAGCCGAAAACCGTAAATTACAGATGCAGCTTGAGGAAGTAAAAGGAGAACGGGATTATGTAAGGTACTGCCTTGATGAAACAAGAAAATCTTTCTCATACAGATTGGGGTATACCCTTACGGCAGTGCCCAGAAAATTAAAGGGAATGAAAAGCAGTATTGGAAAATGATATTGTCGGATCGGAATCATAAAATGAATAGATTACGGGGAGAAAAATAATGGAGATGTATGCAGTCACAGAGGATAATTTTGACTTAAAGAAAGCGGTAACGGAGGGAAAAATCTGTCCGCAGGGGGGAATGGATGCTGATGTATGGGGGCTCAGTTCCGGTTTGGAGATCAGGATGAATCAGGCTTTTGAAGATGCTTCCGTCCCGGAAGAAATGCTGTTGTTTTTTTGGGATTATGCAAATGCAAGGCCTTATATGGTCAGAAAGGTTGAGCCAAAGGGGGACAGCGTTTTTTTAGAACCGGACAACACATTGTTATTTCAAATGCAGCTTCTGCAATTGGATTCCATGAGAGTCGGAATTGCATTTCGCCAAAAGGAAAATTATTTTTGCGGGTATGTAAGAAATATGACTGCAAAAAAGGAAGAACTGGATTTGGCGGACAGGAGCATCTGCAAGCTGGTTTCCATGAACAGGGCGGCTTTTGTGGCATATTGGACAGAAGGCGGCATATTGTCCGTAATGTTCCGGGATGAGAAAAAATTTGACGATGAATTCTACAGGATGAAATTATGCGGTTATCAGTGGGAAGACACCCGACTGACAGCATATCTTGAGGCGCCTCTTATGAGCGGAGATGCCAAATTGACCATGCAGTCTGTATCAACGAAAACAGTGTGCCGGGATGTGGCTATTAGTATGGAGAGGGCTGGAAATACTGGACTTAAGACAGTGTGGAAGATGACAGTTGATTTTTCCGGCATGGATTCGGACGATTCGGACGGTTACAGACTGCTCTGCGAATTGAACGGCCATTCCTTTCGAGTGGTCTGGGATTGCGATGTAGATAAAGATAATTTGTGCAGGGTAGCATTACAATCTGGTGAGGAGATGGATGTCTGCGTTATTCGAGGAATAAACGACCAGTTTATATTGAAAACCGGAAAAGTTTATCCTGTCATGTTGTCTATAGTGACAGCTGTCTATAATACAGCCCCTTTTTTGGCAGAGATGATTTACAGTGTATTATCACAGAGAATGAGTAAATTACAGGATTATTGTAATGATTATCGTCATGATTATTTTCAGAATATTTTGGAATTCATTTTGGTAGATGACGGCTCTACGGACGGTTCTGGGGATATTTTGGATAATTATGCAAGAATTTCGGATAAGATCAGGGTGATCCATAAGGAGAACGGAGGAGTTTCATCAGCCAGGAATGCCGGAATTGAAGTGGCGAGGGGGAAGTATATTACATTTCCGGATGCTGACGATAAATTGTCGGAAAATTATATCGAAGAGGCGCTTTTATTCTTTGAAGTTCACCAAGGTGATATATCTGTGGTAAAGCTTCCAATGACTTTTTTTGGGGCAGTGAATTCTGCACATTGGTCTAATTATCAGTTTACCAAAGATAACCGTATTGTGAATCCTTTAGTGGAACCCAATATTGCATTTCATAATGTCAGTTCCAGTTTTTTCAGATACGAAGATATAAGGGATAGAAAATTTGATACTTCAATAACAATAGGTGAGGATATGTTATTTGTTAATGAAGTAATTATGAATTCTAAAAGCAAAAACCAGGAATATATGATGGTTGGACTTGTGGGTAAAGCTTGTTATTATTATAGAAAAAGAACTTCTGGAGAAAGTTCGGCTATGGATAAAAATAAGTACGAGGAGAATTCGTATAATGTTGTATTGAGTAATGTGTTTATTAAAATTCTTTCTGAAGCGGAAGAAGTATATGGATATATTCCCAAATGGGTACAGTATTCTGTAATGGGGCAGTTACAATGGCGGTTTGCAGCAGATGATAAAGGGGAGGCTGCGAAGAAGGCATTAGGTGAAGAAAAATTTCGGGAATATAAGGAATTGGCATTTTCGATACTCAAATATATAGATGATGATGTCATTGTAGCCCAAAGAAAAATCTGGGCGGAACATTTCTATTTTTTGCTTGCCAAAAAGCACAATCAGAAGCCTCGGCTTATTAAGGAAAAAGAGGATGTTTGGTTTGATTTTAATGGAACCAGAATTGCGGCTTCGTTTGGAAAATGCTATGTAAAAGTAGAGTTTCTGAAAATAAAAGACAATGTTTTTCATCTGGAAGGTTATTCTATGAATTTTATGCCAGATGCAGAACTACTGATATACATAAACGGAGAAGCGTTGGAATATCAGACAGCTAGGCGTGATATTAATAAGTATATCTTTGATGAGGTTGTATTTCACGCAACTACATTTTCTGCTGATATTTTACTGGAAAGAAAAATAGAGAAATACCAAGTTGAGTTTCGAGGGAAAATCGAAGGGAGGGAAGTAAACAAATGTGACATTAGATATGCGAAAACAATGCCTCTTGCAATATCCTATAAGAAATCTTTCTATATGCAGGATGGTTGGGCGGTCAGAAAAGAAGAACGGTTCATAGTAATATATAATACAATTACAGCAACGGCCGCCAATATTGATTTTGAACAGGAATTTGAGGATGAAATAAATAGTTTTCCCAATAGAAATATTGTCAGTGATGTCCTAAAATTACGAAGACAGGCATTGGTTTATTTGGCAGCAAAAGACATAAAAAAGAAAATATGGCTGTTATCTGACAGAGTAAACGCTGCTAAGGATAATGGAGAGGCTTTATTCAGGTACCTGGATACTATAAAGGATCAAAATGTGGAAGCTTACTATGTTATAAAGCAGGAGTGCAGTGATTTCAATAGAATGAAAGAATATGGAAATGTGGTAGCCCATGGTTCGAAACAGCATATGCTGCTTCAGATGATTGCTGATTATATTGTATCAAGTGCAGGTGATGAAGAGGTCATAAACCCATGGCATCAAAGCGTGGCAAAATCTGAAGTAATCAGGGATTTTTTATCAAAACCTCAATTCATCTTTTTGCAGCATGGTATCATAAAAAATGACCTTTCGGAATGGCTTAACAGGTACAGTAAAAATATCAGAGGATTTGTGTGCGCTGCTCATAGAGAAGCACAGTCCATTCTCGATTATGATTACTATTATAAAGAAGAAAACGTCTGGCTTACAGGACTTCCGCGTCATGATAGATTGTACCATGATGAAAAAAAGTATGTAACGATTATGCCTACCTGGAGAAAATGGCTGACGGATGGGAAAAACGGAAACAAGCCGGCGAAAGGATTTGTTCATAGTGAGTACTATAAGTTTTTCAATGAGCTTATAAACTGTAGCAGACTTCTTGCTACCGCAGAAAATTATGGATATACTATTTGCTTTATGCCGCATCCTTCAGTACAGCAGGTATTAAGCTTCTTTGACAAGGATGAGCGGGTCAAATTTTTTGCATCGGAAAAGCCTTACAACGAAATATACGCTGAAAGCAATCTTGTCGTGACAGATTATTCGTCTGCGTGTATGGATTTTGCTTTATTAGGGAAACCGGTGGTTTACTGTCAGTTTGACGAAAAAGATTTTTTCGAAAATCATACATTAAAACACGGATACTTTGACTATGTGAAGGACGGATTTGGTGAAGTGACTTATGATATGGATTCTCTTGTTGATGTGATGATTTCTTATATGAAAAATGATTGCCGTGTACGAGAACCTTATAAGAGCAGGATGAGTCAGTTTTTTGCGTTTCACGATCACGGCAACTGTGAAAGAGTCTATAGAAAAATAAAAGACTTATAGAGATAATGACTGTTTGCAGTTTGCATCAGAACATGAATATCTGATCATCACAAGTATATGTCAGGAAAAGAGGAGTTGCATGGTAAAAGAATATACTTTGTATAAAGCCGAGGAAAATATTGAAGCATATGGCGATAATGTATGTATTTCTTTTTTTACAGATGCACAGAGATTTGTTATTAACTATGCGGTGGATGAGGTAAAAGCAGGAAATTTTCCTCATGTTGGAATTACAGCCAGAGAGGGATTGGCGGTTCTTTATCGAAAGTGTAAAGAAGACACAAAAAATAATTGTAGTGAACCATGGATGCCGGTAGATTTATTATCCCGGGATTATCATGTGTCTGTCAATATGTCTCACATGATTCGTAAAACTGAAAAATATGAAGTTTTGATATATGGTCCTATTCTTGCACATTTGATTCAGCTGTCAATAGAAGCAGATGCAGAGAACTATTTTCAGGCGAAAGTACCGTGCGGTAATTGTAAGAAGATTCTGTTTCTTGGGGGGGGTAGAGACTTATGGTATGGGGGTAACTTCTGCGGCTATGATGTTTAGTAATGTTATTCGCAGGCATGATAACGTGACAGCAGATAGAATATCCTATAATCAGAATGATTACCTGAATCTCATACATGGCAGTTTAAAAAATATCGCAGATATATCGGTTTATGATGCGGTTATTATAGAGGCGGACAGTATGGGGCAAAGAAAAGAAATAGTGAATGATTATCTGAAAAAGGTATTGGAACAAGTCAGTCCGTGCGGCCATATAATGATCTGGCATTCTACAGCGGACGCGGATAGTGAAAAGAAATGTATAGTAAAAAATATTGTAAAAGAATGGACGGAATCACATGAAAATTGCGCATATCTGAATTTAGATTTTATATTTACGGAACAGTATAAGGATATGTGTACTTATTCGAATAAATTTATGAATGATGCAGGAAATGTTATGCTCTATCGCTCCATCAGCAAAGAGATAGCGAGGTATTTATGGAATATTTAAACAGTATTGAAGACCCTTTGAAAAAAATTGCAGAGGCAAATATCAGATGGGTTGACATATTGGACAGACCGGATTTGGTAAGAGGAAGCCTCCGGACAGCATCCGATCAAGTTGACTTTATAAAATTTCCTTACGAAGCACGTCAGGAGATAATAAATTACGGAAAAACAGCGGATGCTGAGATGAAAAATCTGTATAGAAATACAAGCGGGTGTAGACTTATGTTTTTTACAGATTCCAAACGAATAGTAATAAAAGCTCACTTAAAACGGAAATGGGGCTATAGAAAGATGAATCTGTGGAATAGCGCTGGTTTTGATATTTATGAAATACACAAAGGGAAATATGTCCATAAAACAGTTGTAGCTCCAAATGAAGGGAAAAATATTTTTGCAGAACAGATAGCATGCAGAGCCGGTGAGGTATGCATTTATATGCCGACATACAATTGCATTGAAAAGCTGCTTCTGGGAATAGATGCAAATGCTGCATTTAAAGGAATAGATGATGAAGAATATCTTCCGATTATTTTTTATGGACATTCTGTTACTGAAGGTGCAGCCGCAAGCCGAAGCGGAAATGCATTTCCCAATATTTTTCAAAGAATAACAAAACATGAAATCATTAATTTGTCATGTTCCTCCTGCTGCAGAGGATTGGAGAGTATGGGGAAGTTGATTGGGAAACTCAATTGTTCCGCCGTTGTTATAGATTATACAAGGAATGCTGCAAATGTAGATGTCTTTAAAAATACACACGAAAAATTTTATATGCAGATTAGAAAGGCACATCCTGATAAGTTAATTATATTAATGACAAGTTCAAATTTCAATGATTGGAAAGAATATTTTGATTATGATGAAATTGTGAAAGAAACCTATTACAGAGCTGTGGACAGAGGAGAAAAAGTCAGACTGTTGGATGTAATGGGGTTATTTCAGAAAGATGAGTATAGTCTTATAGCAGTAGATGGCAGCCACATAAATGATATTGGAATGTATCGAGTGGCAGAAGCGCTGGCCAAGTTGGTGCAGTAAAAATGCTTTTGCCGGGGCCGGAATAAGGAAGTGTCTACAAATGACTGATGCAAGTTTATGGCAATTTTTATTGTATTTCCGGGCTTTAGCCTGAAGCAATTGCAGCAGGTATTTTCTGACAATTCCTAATATCAATCATAGATTACAGGAGAAAAACGATGGAGATGTATGCAGTCACAGAGGATAATTTTGACTTAAAAAAAGCGTTAACAGAAGGAAAAATCTGTCCGCAGGGGGTAATGGACGTTGGTGTATGGGGGTGGAATTCCGGTCTGGAGATCAGGATGCACAGGCCTTTAGGGGGGGTACTGCTCAGGAAGAGATATTGCTGTTTTTTTGGGATTATGCAAACGCAAAGCCCTACATGGTCAGAAAAATCGCACCAAAAGGCGGCAGCATTTTTTTAGAGTTGAATAACACATTGTTATTTCAGATGCAGTTCCTGCAGATGGACTCCATGAGAGTCGGAATTGCTTTTTGCCAGAAAGGGGAATATTTTTGCGGGTATTTGAGAAATATGGCTGTAAAGAAGGAAGCGTTGGAATTAGCGGACAGGAGTATCTGCAAGCTGGTTTCCATGAACAAGGCTGCTTTCGTGGCATACTGGACGGAAGGCGGCATATTGTCCGTGATGTTCCGGGATGAGAAGAAATTTGACGATGAATTCTACAGGATGAAATTATGCGGTTATCATTGGGAAGACAACCGACTGACGGCCTATCTTGAGGCGCCTCTTTTGAGCGGAGATGCCAAATTGACCATGCAGTCCGTATCAACGAAAACAGTATGTCTGGATGTGGCTATCAGCATGGAGAGGGCCGGAAATACCGGACTTAAGACAGTGTGGAAGATGACAGTCGATTTGTCGGGCATGGCTTCAGACAATTCGGACGGTTACAGGCTGCTTTGCGAATTGAATGGCCATACATTTCAAGTGTTTTGGGATGGAGAGATAGATGAAGATAATCTGTGCCGGATTACATTACGGTCCGGTGAGACGTTGGATGCATGTGTCATTCAGGATGAGAATGGCCAGTTTATATTGAAGACAGGACGAGTATACCCTGTTATGCTGTCCATTGTAACAGCTGTTTATAATACAGCTCCTTTTCTGGCGGAGATGATTCATAGTGTTCTGTCACAAAAAGTAGATAAGCTTCAGAAATACTGCATGGATTACCGCAGAGATTATTTTCAGAGTTTGTATGAATTCATTTTGGTGGATGACGGCTCTACAGACGGTTCCGGGGATATTTTGGATGACTATGCCGGAATTTCTGATAGAATTAAAGTCATTCACAAAGAAAACGGGGGAGTTTCATCGGCCAGAAATGCCGGAATCGAGGTAGCGAGGGGGAAGTATATTAACTTTGCGGATTCGGATGATAGGTTGTCGGAGAATTTTGTGGAAGAGTGTTTGTTGTTTTTTGAGAAGCATTTAGATGAAATAGATATTGTTACAACTCCATTGAAGTTTTTTGATGCGTCTAAAGGGGATCATTGGACGAATTATAAATTTAAAAATAGAAATAGAGTCATTGACTTACAGGAAGAACCAAATGCTGTTTTTGTCTCGACATGCTGTACTCTTTTTAAAACATGTGATGTGATGAAATATTCATTTGATACAAGTTTAGTTAATGGAGAAGATATCGCTTTTATATATAAACTTGTTATAAAAGGGTATCAAAAAATAGGCGTTGTTGATTCCTGTTATTATGGATATCGGCGAAGAAGTACCGGTGAGTCTTCAGCAATAAATCAAAGTCCAAACGACCCACGAACCTATACAGATTATATTGAAAATGTACTTAAAAAAATACTTATGGATTCAATGGATGAAAATGGAGAAATTCCTAAATTTGTTCAGTATGGTGCTATGGGACAGCTGCAATGGAAATTTGAACTGAATGACAAAGGAGAACTTGGTAAAAGACTGTTAGGGGAAGAAGAATTTTGCAGATATAAGGAAAAGGCATTTTCATTATTGCAGTATATAGATGATGATATTATTGTATCGCAAAAAAAGATTTGGAGTGAGCATTTCTATTATCTTTTGAAACAGAAATATAAATGTTTACCTCAAACTATATATAAGAATAATGATGTATATTTTGAGTTTCAGGGAACGCGCATCAGAAGCTCGTTTGGTAATTGTTATATAAGTATAAATTTTCTTGATATAAAAAATGGTATTTTGCATATAGAAGGTTATTCTATGAATTATATGCCGGAAGCTAAATTGCTTCTTTATGTAAACAGTGCTCCAATACAATTTGAAATAGTAGAGAGGGATGTAAATAAATATATTTTTGATGAAATAGTTTTTTATGCGACTACTTTTTCAGTAGATATTGTATTAGAGAATTATCAGGATAAATATGAAATAGAGTTTCATGGAAAACTAAACGAAATTGAAGTGATAAAAAAGGAACTGAGGTTTACAAAATTTATGCCTCTTGCACAATCCTATAGGAACTCTTTTTATATAAAAGAAGGATGGACAGTTAGAAGAGAGGGGGCTAAGTTTGTAGTATATAATATGTCTGTTCCTATGTTTATCACAAAAGATTTCGAAAAGGATTTTGAACAGGAAATCAGTAAATCTAAAGACCGTGACAGATTGAAATATATTCTGGAATTAAGAAGACAGGCATCTCTTCGACTGGCAGAAAAAGGCAATAAAAAAATATATTTAATATCGGATAGGGTAAATACAGCGGGAGATAATGGAGAGGCTATGTTTCGCTTTTGTGCACAAAATCCGGATCCCGATGTGGAGCCGTACTTTGTTATTTCTTCTGAAAGTCCGGATTTTGTTCGTATGCAGGAATTTGGGCGTGTTGTACCATATTGGTCCAGGGAACATTATGTACTGCATCTGATTGCTGATTATATTGTGTCAAGTGCCGCTGATGAGTTTGTTATCAATCCGTGGTTTGCGAAGAAAGCGGAAGCGGAGCTGGTGAGGGACTTTTTGGCAAGGCCTCGATTTATATTCTTGCAGCATGGGGTAATAAAAGATGATATGTCAGAATGGCTTAACAAGTACAATAAAAATATTACAGGATTTATTTGTACTACAGAAAGAGAAGCACAATCAATTATAGAATGTAATTACTGTTACAAGCGGGAAAACGTCTGGCTGACAGGACTGCCAAGACATGACAGACTATATCATGATGAGAAAAATTATATAACCATAATGCCGACCTGGAGACAATATCTGTCTGCAACAAATGGTAAGGATAATGAACTGGTACAAGATTTTGTAAAGAGCGACTACTTTATGTTTTATAATAAACTGATAAATGATGACAGATTATTATCAAAAGCAGAGGAACAGGGATATAAGATATGTTTTATGCCTCATCCAGGGATCAAAAGAAATGGGTTATCGCTGTTTTATAAAAATCCCAGAGTTGAATTTTTTGATTTTGATATTGAGTACAGAAAGGTATACGCTGAGAGTAAATTGGTTGTAACTGATTATTCTTCATCAGTAATGGATTTTGCTTTGCTTCATAAACCTGTTGTATACTGTCATTTTGATAAGGAAGAGTTTTTTAATCATCATTTATATAAAGAGGGTTACTTTGATTATGAAAGGGATGGATTTGGAGAGGTGACATATGATATGGAATCGCTGATTGATGTAATGATAATGTACATGAAAGATGACTGCAAAGTACATGACCCATATGGGAAACGTATGGATGATTTCTTCCAGTTTCATGACAAGGAGAATTGCCGAAGAGTGTATGAGAAAATAAAGTCTTTGTCGTAAATCTATTGAAATTACTTCAGTCCATAGGAAGGATAAACAATATGAATATATTGAACACATATCCTTATATGTTTTCTATTGTGACAGCAGTTTACAACACAGCGGATTTTTTGCCGAATCTAATTGAAAGCATCCTTGCTCAGAAGTAGGATATCCTTGCTGCATATTTATGGGCGAGCACAGAGGCTGTATTTAAGTGGGCTGTCTATGAATATGCAGAAAAGTATCCCTGAATCAGAGGGCTTCATAAAGAGAACGGCGGCATCTCGTCGGCATGGAATGAAGGAATTGCCATCGCTCGAAGTATATCATTTTCCCTGATTCAGAAACTTTCCGAAAACGTACTGGAAGAATGTTTTGTTCTTTGAGGCCCATGAGAAGAAGGCTTTTGCGTATATCGGAATCTGATAAAAGAACTGGTCAGGCAGACCGATTTGGATGTCATTATGGAACAGAAGCAGTAATTCCGTGAGCACTTGTCTTATCTGGGCAGGATTAAAACAGGCGGTGAGCCTCAAAGGAAATATGAAGACGATAAGGAGGTGAAGGAAAATGTCATGTAAGATAAAAATATACAGCAAGCTAGGGGGGGTAGTGGAGACTGCTCCGGAAGAAATAAATTGTTTTTTTAAAGGATTAAAAGTAGTATCAAATTCAAATGAGTCAAATCTATTGATTCTACATGAAGGGACACAGTTTTATTCATGCATTTTTAATATAAACGATGGATCAAAAGTTGAAATTGGAAAATCAAGATATGGTATATATAATCTGACAATCCATTCCAATGGTGGTGTCGTTAAAATTGGACAGGACTTTTCCTGTTGGGGAGTTAATTTAAGAGTCCAGGAGAAAGGAAGTCTGATAGAAATTGGGAATGATTGCATGTTTTCAAGCGACATTTTGATTTATGCATCAGACATTCATGCAATTTTGGATTTAGGCACGGGAAAAGTAATTAATAGAAATAGACCAATTGTGATAGATAATCATGTTTGGGTCGGCAGAAATGTTAATATTTTAAAAGGGGTCTATTTGCCGGAAAATACTGTGGTAGGTATGGGGAGTGTTGTTACCAGGGGATTTAAGTATGGTAATATATCAGTTGGCGGAAATCCTGCCCGTATTCTTAAGACGAATGTAAATTGGAAAAGACAGCATGTTGACAGTTTTGAAGAATGGGAATGAAATATCCGTAATTATATGGAAGACAGACTGCTTGTTATAATAGCTACAAGAATAGGGTGTAAGGGAGCATTTGGAAAAGCATAGGTAATTATATATGGATAAACAGGATGGGTATTGGAAAAGCTTAATTACAGCTAAAGACGAGATTAAACTCTTAAGACGAAAATTATCTAAAACAAATATTGAACGAGATCAGGCATTAATGGAACGCGACCGCCTCTTCCGCGAACTGTCGGAAACCCGGAATTCCAAAACATACAAGCTTGCCAGAACTCTCACATATCTGCCCCGGATGCTCCGCGGTTACAGGTATAAATATGGCAGGCAGCCGGATTACCAGGTCACATATCCTTATATGTTTTCGATCGTGATAGCAGTCTACAATACGGCGGATTTCCTGCCGGACATGATTGAAAGTATTCTTGCACAGAAGCAGGACACCCTTGCCGCATATTTACGGACAAGCACAGAGGCCGTATTTAAGCGGGCTGTCTATGAAAACATATATGAACTGATCCTTGTAGATGACGGCTCGGAGGATGGTTCGGAAGATATATGCGATGAATATGCGGAGAAGTATCCCTGGATCAGAGTGCTTCATAAAGAGAACGGCGGTGTCTCGTCGGCACGCAACGAAGGAATTGCCATCGCCCGGGGCAAGTATATTACTTTTCCCGATTCGGACGACAAACTTTCCGAAAACGTACTGGAAGACTGTTTTCTGTTCTTTGAGGCCCATGAGGATGAGATTGCCATGGTGACGTATCCGCTCAGATTTTTTGATGCACAGACCGGTGACCATTGGACCTCTTATCGTTTTGAGGAAGGTACCCGTATTCTGAATATGCTGGAGGAATGGGATAAACCACAGTATTTTACGGCTGCTTCCTTTTTTAAGACAGAGTCCCTGAAAGATGCGGTTTGCTTTGACAGCAGCCTGATCAATGGTGAAGACATTAAGGTGGTACATGAAGTGTTGTTTCGCAATAAGCCCATGATCGGTCTGATCAGCAGCTGTACCTACTGGTATCGGCGCAGAAGCACCGGAGAGCAGTCAGCCATACAGCAGAGCAAAAATACAACAGAGTACTATATTCCGTACATTACCAATCTGCTCGGATGGATGTTTGAAGAAGCGGAAAAAGCTTATGGGGAAATTCCCAGGTATGTCCAGTATGCTGTTATGGGGCAGCTGCAGTGGAGGCTTCGTTCGGATGAGGACGGAGAACTGGCCAGAGCCATCATCGGGGAAGAAGGCTTTTGCGTATATCGGAATCTGATAAAAGAACTGGTCAGGCAGATCGATTTGGATGTCATTATGGAACAGAAGCAGTTATTCCGTGAGCACTTGTTTTATCTGGGCAGGATTAAAACAGGCGGTGAGCCTCAAAGGATATATGAAGACGATGATGTGATATATTACTTTGACGATGTCTACTGTTCAGAAGCTGCAAGCTGTTACCTGAAGCTTGAGTTTATGAGAATAGAAGACGGCTGTCTTTTCTTAGAGGGAGCTTCTGCGAATCTCGAACCTGATTGTGAAAACTGGCTTCAGACAGGGGAAATGCGGATCCCTGTTGAAAGATATGCCGAAAGAAATGCCGATGTGAAGATTTTGGACGAAACGGCTTTGTATGTGGAGAGTTTCAGGGTAAGCATTCCATTGCAGGAGACAGAGAGAATGGAGATATACTTTGGCTCCACGATAAAGGGGATGGATGTGATCAAGACAAGGATTGTCCTGGGCAAATTTATGCCGCTTTCCAATGAATTGCCGAAGTCATATTATTCGGAAGGAAGTTGGACAGTCCGCAGGGAAGGGAACAGGCTCTCTGTATGGAATATGGGCACATTGGAGCAGATACCTGATTTCGAACAGGAATTCGAAACAGAGATTTTGCGTGGAAAATACGGAAAACAGCAGGAAGTGGTCCGGGCAGTTGCGATCAGAAAGCAGGCGCTGAACCGCAGGGCATGGAAGCGGGACGGAAAGCAGATATGGCTGGTTTCGGACAGATACAGTGTGGCAGATGACAACGGGGAAGTGCTGTTTCGGTATCTTGTGGACAGAAATGTCCCGGGGGTGGAGGTATACTTTGTGATCTCCGGGGATTCCCGGGATTTTGACAGGATTTCCGCAATCGGCAGGGTGGTCAGGCAGGATTCTCAGGAACACATGATCCTTCATCTGACGGCAGACTGCATCATCTCTTCCCAGGCAGATGAATACATTATTGACCCTGTGTGGAGACAGGGATTTGTAAGGAATATATATAAGGATTTATATTGCAGGAAAAAATACGTTTTCCTGCAGCATGGTGTGATTAAGGATGATCTGAGTGCATGGCTGAATCGCTACAATAAAAATATAGACGGTTTTATCTGTTCAGCCTTTCCGGAAGCCCGGTCTGTCCGGGAGTGTGACTATTATTATGACGAGCAGGTGTGGCTGACAGGCCTTCCCAGGTATGACAGACTGTATCATAATGAACAGAAATACGTTATGGTCATGCCGACATGGCGTAAATGGCTGATGCAGGACTTTAATGCGGCAGATTCCGATAAAGATGCAACACATGTCAATGGGAAGTTTAAGGAAACAGAGTTTTTCCGTTTTTATAATGATCTGCTGAATCATAAGCTGTTACTGGAGAAGTGTGAGGAGTATGGTTACAAACTATGCTTTATGCCCCATACCAACCTTCGGGAAAGCATGGATGCTTTTGACAGGGATGAGAGAGTGCTGTTCTTTGATCTGGACAAAAAATATCAGGATGCTTTTGCGGAAGCCGATCTGCTTGTTACGGATTACTCTTCCACCGCGATGGATTTTGCGTATTTAAGGAAACCGGTTCTCTATGCGCAGTTTGATAAGGAGCGTTTTTTTTCCGGGGAACATACCTATCAGAAAGGATATTTCGAGTACGAGCGGGACGGATTCGGCGAGGTGGTGTATGATTTGGAATCCCTGGCAGAGCAGATTATTTCCTGTATGCGCAGCGGCTGCAGGCTAAAGGAGGAATACGAAAAGCGCATTGATGTATTTTTTGCATACCATGACAGAAATAACTGTCAGAGAGTATTTGAAAAAACAGCGGCTTTAATGGGGCTTAAGGAACCGGACCAGAAGACGTGTGTATGAGAGAAGAGGGAGAAACGTTCTCATACAAACTGCGATATGCTCTTACAGCAGTGCCTGGAAGATGAAATGAAACAGAAAATGCCTTTACCGGGGCCGGAATTATATCAATCAAAGATTATTATCCATATCTAAAATCATTAAATCCTTTATCACTTAAAGTTTTTGCGATTTAGATATGGATTTTTTGAATACTATACTGCAAATTTAACCGGTGCGCAGTATAAATGCATAGCAAAAGAGAAGTTTTATATCAGATTTGAATGGTGACGGCTGGGAAGTCAGGATAGGACGATTGAAAAACAGAAGAGCGATTCTGATTCGGATAACTATAAAAAGTTGACTTGTCAGAACTGATTCCTGTCTGTTGTGGTTGTTTTTGCCATGGAAAAATGATATAATCCATTTGTTCCGGGGCGGAGAAAGTGAAAAACAGGGAAAACGCCGGAAAGATTCATAATTGCGGGGGACAAAGGCGATGGTTAATTTGCGGAAACTGGTGAGTAAAACGGCTGACTGGGCGAAAAAGAGATGGAAGCTGCTTCTTTTGATCGGGGAGATTACGATCCTGCTTTTTGCGGCGTTCTCTTATTGGCGGCAGGTTCACAGTCTCGCGCATTATGAATTTCAGGAAGAACAGATCCTGCTGTATGACGAGGGGGAATATGAGTCCTGTTTTGGGGGGATAATTGATGAGAGTCATGCTTCGGGATTATATGATGTGATTCCCCAGGAGGAAATGTTTCTCAAGAAAGGATATTATCAATATACCGTTCATTATGAGAGTGACTCAGAGGGGAGTTTCTGCTGGCCTCATACTTATGTGACATTTTACAATGTGATAGAGGAGTCGGTCACGTATCTGGAGGACGGAGTCCATGAGAACACGGATCGATTCTGGCTGAACGCGGACTTAAATGTGGCGCTCCGTTTTTTTTACAGCGGGACAGGTACCGCCAGGGTAACGGGGTTTGTGCTGGATGAGACGCCGGTGACTGCCAATATCCGCCTGTTTTCTGTCATTATGCTGCTTCTGGGTCTGGACCTTGTGCTGTGGCTGCGGTTCCGTGCCGGAAGGCGGGAAATGGCTGCGCGGAGCAAATATGTGTTCGCAGGGCTGGTCACAGCAGGCCTGATCGCAAGTTATCCCTTTTTGCTGGAGAGTACGCCGGAGGGGAATGACCTGCTTTTTCATCTGGCCAGAATCGAGGGGATCAAGGACGGGTTATTGAGCGGGCAGTTCCCGGTGCGGATCAATCCGACTTTTTACAACGGATACGGGTATGCCAATCCCGTTTATTACGGGGAAGCGCTGCTGTATATCCCGGCGTTTCTCAGGCTGGTGGGATTTCGGCTGACTACCTGTTACAATGTGTTTGGTGTACTGATTAACCTACTGACCTGTTTCGGAAGCTATTACTGCTTCCGGAAAATGTTTGGGGAGCCTTCAGTTGCTTTTGCCTCTGCGTTTCTGTATGTGATGGCGCCGTACCGTCTGGTGGATCTTTATCTCAGGGCTGCAGTGGGAGAATATACAGCGTTTTTGTTTCTGCCGTTTGTAGTATATGGGATGTTCCGCATCTTTACGGAAGATACGTCTTCCGTAAAATATCGATGGTGTTTCTGGCCATTGGTGCTGGGTTTAAGCGGCATCATACAGAGCCATGTCATCACAGGCGAAATGACAGGCGGACTGATTCTGGTTGCCTGCGTGTTCCTGCTGAGGCTGACGCTGCAGAAAAAGCGATTGTGGGCGTTAATTAAGACAGTATTGTTTACGCTTGCTCTGAATGCCTGGTTCCTGGTGCCGTTTGTGGATTTCACTTTTACGGAGAAGGTCAGGATCATGCAGGCAGGAGAAGTGCGGATGATACAGAAAACAGGATTGTTCCTTCCCCAGATGATGGGGTTGTTTCCCGGGTACAGTCTGATCACCAGGGATGCTTCTGACGGCATAGCCAGCGAGATGCCTCTGTATCTGGGCCTGGCTCTGGTTCTGGGGATGGCGCTGTGTGCCGCGATGCTGTGGGCGGCAAAGGGGGAAGAACGGAAAAAGAGGAAGCAGGCGCTGTTTTTTCTCCTGTTCAGTATACTGACGGCCTGGCTGTGCACTGTCTATTTTCCATGGGACAGGATCAGTACAATGCTTCCGGGCATGCCATGGATTGCTTCGCTGGTGTCGACTTTGCAGTTCGCGTGGCGGTTTCTTGCGCTGAGCTCGGTATTGGCGGCGGTTACAACGGGCTTTGGCCTGCTGCTTTTGCGTCGCAGGGAAGGGAGAGGCCCTTTGGGGGCAGCTGCTTTGGCGCTGTGTCTGCTGACCGGGATCAGCGGTATGTACCTGATGTATCAGTGTGTGTTTTATGGCGGGAGCATAGTCAGGTCTGACCTGCGGCACGAAAATACGGTACATGCCGCTTCTGGGGCAGAGTATGAACTGGTGGGGGCTGATTATTCTGTGATGACGCAGATTTCTGAACCCAGGGTATACGGGGAGATTCAGGTAGACGATTACACAAAAAACGGCGCCGGTATCTCAATGCAGGTGGAGAACAGCGGGGCGGAAGGATATGTGCTGCTGCCGCTGCAGGCTTACAGAGGGTATGCCGTGAGGTCTGAAGGAGGGGGCATCACGAATCGGGATCTGTCCAGGGGAGAGGGTGCTGTCGTCAGGGTGGATATCCCGGCAGGCTACAAGGGACAGATTTCCGTGCGATATGCCGGATTCTGGTATTGGCGTGCTGCGGAAGCTGTATCGCTGGCAACCATGCTTTATCTGGCATGGACAGCCTGGAGACAGAAAAAAAGAGCCGCCGCAGCTCTGGAGGTTTGCCGATGAATGCAGTAAAGAGACACAGGATGCTGCTTGCGCAGACGGTTGTGTTTGGCCTTTTTCCGCTGTTGTGCGCAATGGTATACTGTATGAAAGACGGGCATGTCCCTGGGGATGTCTTTCTTCCTTCTTCCTATTGGAATGACGAGCTGATGTATTTCAAGCAGGTGGAAGCGGTGGTAAGCCACGGGCTGCCCCGGGGCTGGTTTGGATTCAATGAAGCCCATGGGAGCGTATATCCTTTTGCCGCATGGAGCCCGGTGATCCTGCTGCCCTGGGTGATCTGGGGGAAGTTATTCGGCTGGTCTCTGACGGCGCCGGTTTATGCCAATATCGTATTCAATATGACGGCATTGGGGGGATTTGCGCTGCTGGCAAAGCCAACCGTGAAGCAGAGCGTTTTTGTACTGGGGCTTCTGGGAGCCTTTACGCCGTATACCCGATATATGCTGTCGGGAATGCCGGAGGCGCTCTGTATGTCTCTGGGAATCTGGTTTGTGGGGCTGGGCATCAGCTGTATCAGGAATGAAAAGCTGTGGAAGATCGTTTTGATAACGGGAGTGGTTCTGTTTCTCACGCTGTCAAGGCCATATCTGGGACTGCTGTTTCTGGTGCCCCTGTGGTTTGCGGTAAAACGTTACCGTACAGCCGGAGTATTGGGAATGACTGCGGTGATGGGCTGTACCGCGGCGGCATATGTGTGGGTGACGGGAGCCTGCAGCTCTCCTTATATTGAACCCATTGTGGAGACGGAATGGCTGAGGGTCTTCTCCGTGGACGGAGTGGGGGCGGGGATCGGATATATTGTTTCCACCCTGATTGAACGGTTTTCCGTTTTGTTTGATGATTTTCTGAAAAGGGCAGTGAAATACGGCCTGTTTGCCGGGTCGCTGTATGCCGTGACAGGACTTCTGGCCCTGGCGCTGGCGTTGCGGGGAATATGGGCTTTCAGGGTGCAAAAGGAGAAAGAGCTGAGAGGACTCTATCTGTTTCAGTTTATTGCCACGGCGGGAATGATACTGGCGCTGTTTCTCTTCTATCGGATGGGGGAAGGATCCAAGCATCTGATGATCTTTATCGTGACAGGTCTCCTTATTACAGCCATGCTGGAGGAGCGCCGGATGCTGCTGAAAGTTTTTGCCGCGGCGCTGTGTCTGTACTTTTTCGTGGTGAAAGCGGCGGCTCCCTACGACTGGCAGGTGCCTTATGATGACGGGGCGCTGGGTCAGGAGGCGCAGGAACTGCGTCAACAGGCGCAGAAAGGGATGATTCTGAAGGATACGGGGGATCTATATGACAACACTGTGATCTGGCTGGCCTCGGATTTTGTGGGGGAGGAAAGCGTTACGGCAGCCTGGGGACTGCTCTACATGATCCCGGAGGGATACGGCATCAACTTCTGTACCTGGCAGTACGCATCAGAGCATCTGGAAGAACTTCGGTCCGGGTATATCACCGTGATCCCGGGAGGCGGGATAGATATGGCGCTGGCGGGACAGAATACGCCGGTGGCTGCGGAGACGGAGCATATGAAGGTGTATTGTCTCCGGAAATGAGGAAGTATGTGGGACTGGAATTTATTGGTATATGATATTTGCGGCAGGGGGGAGGGAAGATGGCAGATTGGGCTCACGCATTTTCAAAGGAAGGACAGGATAATATGGAATCAGTGGGCGGCAGAACAGGCAGATGTGGGAAAAGGATATCGGCGGAAGGGATAGTGCTGGTTCTGATCCTGCTTGCCGGTTGTCTGGTGCGTCTGGCTGCTTTGGATAAAAGTCCTCTGGGACTGCATCAGGACGAGGCATACTCGGCGTATAACGCATGGTCGGTGATGCATTATGGAGTGGATTCTTACGGATATGTGAGGCCCGTGTACTATACGGTATGGGGAAGCGGGATGAATGTCCTGTACTCCTGGCTGACCATGCCGTTTCTGGCATTGCTGGGAACGACAGTCCAGGCCATCAGGCTGCCCCAGGCGATTCTGGGCTGCCTGTCGATTCCCGTGGTATATGGTCTGGGAAAGGAAATGCTTGACGCGCGGACAGGACTGCTGTTTGCCGGGATTCTCGCCATCAACCCATGGCATATCCAGCAGTCCAGGTTTGGGCTGGAGTCGGCTTTGGCGGTGCCGTGTTTTCTGTTTTCCATGTACTTTTTATGCCGGTATTTAAACGGAAAAAGGAGGAGCGTGTGGGGAGCGGCATTTTTTGCGGGACTGACGCTCTACAGCTATGCGCTGACCTGGATTCTGGTGCCGGGGGTTCTGATACTGTGTCTGATTTTTTTCCGGAAGCGGTTTTGCTTTGACAGGAGATTGCTGGGGGCGGCGTTGCTTTTGTTTGGAATGGCGGTTCCGCTGCTGCTCTTTCTCGCGGTGAATTTTGACTGGATCCCGGAGATCAGGACAGGCGTTTTCTCTGTTCCGAAGCTGCCCGCGCTGCGCACGGGAGAGATGGAGCTGTCATTGTCTGCTTTTAAGAGGCGATTTCTATGGCTGGTTGCCATGCTCTGGGCGCAGCACGATGATATGTGGTGGATCACCAGTGAAACGGCAGGTTCTTATTATTATATCAGCACGCCGTTTATACTGATCGGTTTGCTCTGGCATATGAAGCTGCTGATCGACCGGGTAAGGAAGAAAAGGGCGCTGCCGCTTACCTTCCTGATGGCAATCTGGTTTGCGGTGGCATTTGCGGAAGGCTGCTGTATCGATCTGGCAAAATATCACAAGGTGAATTATCTCCATATCCCGGTGATCTTCTATGGCTGTCTGGGGATCATATGTGTCTTGAAGCTGCTGTACCGGATAAAGGGAAGGCGGATGGCGGCTGCGGGAATATGGGTGACTGCGGGGCTGTATGCGGCGGCATTTGGCTATTATCTGTATTCCCAGGCGGCATTTGGCGTGCATTATGAACTCTACGGAAACTCTGCGCTTTCTCATATGCACTGGTATCGGTATGAGGAGGCTATAGAACGGGCTGAGGAGCTGACGGACGGAGATATCGGCATCAATGGGCTGAATTTTGCAAATCTTATACTGTATAAAAAAATATCGCCTTATGAATATCTGGATCAGGTGGTTTATACGGACGACGAACCGGAATTCCGTACAGTGCGGTCCATTGGCAGGTATCATTTTGACAGTATGCCGGGCAGTGCGGCGGAGGAGGGGGATTCTATGGAGGAAGGCCATTCCAGTGAAGAGGACCGGCCTGAGGTTTTCGTATATCCGTATATGATGGAAGCGGTGTTTCGGGAAGCGGGATATGTGACGGAGCATGTGACGGAGTGCTATGGGGTGGCGTACAGGGAGTAGAAAAGCAGGCAAAAAGATTCAATGATCAGGAAATATGCCAAAAGGCGGCAGAAGGAGGAAAAATGAGCGTTTTATCAAATTTGGAACCGCAGAGAGTATTTCATTTTTTTGAGGAGATCACGAGGATTCCCCACGGTTCGGGCAACGTGGGGCAGATCAGCGACTATCTGGCGGATTTTGCCGGGGAGAGAGGATTGCGCTGTATCCAGGATGAGCTGAAAAACATCATTATAATAAAGGAAGCCACACCGGGCTACGAGAAGGAGCCTGCCGTGATTCTGCAGGGCCATATGGACATGGTGGCAGTGAAGAAGCCGGACTGCGATATTGATATGAAGACGGAAGGCCTGCGGGTTGCTGTGAAAGGCGATCTGATCTATGCGGAGGGAACCAGTCTGGGCGGAGACGACGGCATTGCGGTGGCATATGCCCTGGCGCTTCTGGATTCTGACACCATAAAGCATCCCCGCCTGGAGATCATCATCACCGTCGACGAGGAGGTGGGGATGGACGGTGCCAGAGGCATAGACCTTTCCATGCTCACAGGCAGCCGTATGATCAACCTGGATTCGGAGGAGGAAGGCATCTTTCTCACCAGCTGTGCCGGCGGTGCCAGGGTGCATTGCCATCTGCCGGCAGCAGCTGCGGAGAGGGAGGGCACGGCAGTTGAGGTTGTGCTGGGGGGCCTTCAGGGCGGTCATTCCGGCGGTGAGATTCACAAGGAGAGAGGAAATTCCAATGTGCTGTTCGGCAGACTGCTCTACAGGCTGGCTGAGAAGCTGCCGGTGAGTCTGATCGGAGTGGAAGGCGGCCTGGCGGACAATGCCATTCCAAGGGAGACAAAGGCAGTGATCCTGACGGAGGAGAAGGACAGAGAAACTTTCCGTGAAATCGTAAAGACTGTGGAAGCGGAAATTCAGGCGGAGCTGGCATCCAGGGATCCGGGCTTTTTCCTTCGGGAGGGCAGTTTTTCAGAGGGGAAGCATTCCTGTGTCACGGCGGAAGATACGAAACGGATGGCGGCATTTCTGATTGCGCTGCCCAATGGAGTGCAGGGCATGAGCGCTGATATGCCGGGATTGGTGGAGACATCTCTGAATCTGGGGATCCTGAAATACGAAAACGGAGAGCTCCTGGCGGAATTTGCCGTGCGCAGCAGTGTGGAGAGCGCGAAATATGCGCTGCTTGATAAGGTTGCGGCAGTGACCTGTCTGGCGGGGGGCGGCAGTGAGGCGTCAGGGGATTATCCGGGCTGGAAATATCGCAGGAATTCTCCGCTGCGGGAGAAAATGGTGGCAGTATACCGGGAGATGTATGGCGCGGAGCCGAAGGTGGAAGCGATTCACGCAGGGCTGGAGTGCGGTATCCTGGGAAGCAAGATCCATGATCTGGACTGCGTGTCACTGGGGCCTGATATGAGCGGGATCCATACCACGGAGGAGACACTGAGCATAGCTTCTGTCAGACGGGTATGGGAATATCTGGTGAAGCTGCTGGAGAAAAAGGATGTCTGAAGAAGACGGCCAGGGAATGGGTTATTGAGCTGCTCTTTGCGGTTGAAAGCAGACAGGCTGTTCTGGCACGGTGTGGGGAAAGCAGCATGGCGGAGGAAAAGAAATGAAAAAGATACTGTTGATTGCAACGGGCGGAACCATTGCGTCGGGACGCACGGAGGAAGGCTTGTCGCCGAAGATTCGGGCAGGGGAGCTGCTTCAGTATGTGGAGGAACACAGGACATTCTGCAGCGTGGACGTGATACAGCCCTTCAGCCTGGACAGTACAAATGTATATGCCAGGCACTGGCTGGAACTTGCGTCTTTAGTGGAGGCGCATTACGAGAAGTATGACGGATTTGTAGTCAGCCATGGCACTGATACCATGGCATTTACTGCGGCGGCTCTGTCTTACCTGGTGCAGGGCAGCAGGAAGCCGATTGTCATTACAGGCTCTCAGAAGCCCATAGACCTGCCTGTGACGGATGCCAGAACCAATCTGCTGGACAGTCTCCGGTTTGCCTCCGATCCCAGGGCCCATGGGGTGAATATCGTGTTCGGCGGCAATGTGATAGCGGGAACCCGGGCCAAAAAGGAGCGCTCCAAAAGCTATGATGCTTTTTCCAGCATTAATTTTCCCAATGTGGCTGTGATACGGGACGGCAGGATCGTGTTTTACATTGACGATAAGGACAGAATGACGGAGCCGGTGCGGTTTTATCATGAGCTGAATGAAAGGATCCTGCTCTTAAAGCTGGTGCCGGGTACAGACGCTGCCGTATTGAACCGGCTGTTTCCTTATTACGACGGTGTGATCATAGAGGCATTTGGTGTGGGAGGGCTTCCGGAGTATGGGGAGGTTCCTTTTTATCCGGAGATACGCCGGTGGAGGGATGCGGGAAAGCTGGTGCTGATGGCTACCCAGGTCACCCATGAGGGCAGCGATATGGAAGTATACCGGGTGGGAAAGGTCATCAAGGAAGAATTCCGGCTGATGGAGGCTTATGATATGACACTGGAAGCGGCTGTGGCCAAGGTTATGTGGGTATTGGGACAGACAGGGGAGCCGGAGCAGTTTCGAAGGATGTTCTACAGGACGGTGAACCATGATATCCTCCTGGGAGAAATGTGAAGGAAATCTCCGGGCTCGAAAGTACCTCGCTGAGTGAGTTCAGACTTCACATAGAACAATGCCCAAAGTGCGGGCATTCCTGAACGGAATGAAGATTTTCCAGGTCTGGAAAGTACATGATCCAGGAAAAGATGTGTGCAGAGCGTTTTAGAAATATTTAAGAAACAAATAAAGTGAAAAAATGAGGAAAACATTTGTGTTTTTTAATACACTATGCTATAATCTCTATAATTGCGGCTGTGTCTATGCGGCATGGAACCTTTTTTACTTATGATTAAGAAGCGTTTTGCTATGCGCCGGAGGATGAAGGGTAACGATTTTTCTGAAATAGAAGGATGCGCACCAGTGACAGGGCACAGAATTGAAGGAGGAAATGTAAGAATGGGTTTACAGGTAGAAAAATTAGGCAATAATATGGCGAGACTGACAATTGAGGTGTCCGCTGAGCAGTTGGAAAAGGCAATCGAAGGCGCATATCTGAAGAACAGGAATAAGATCAGCCTTCCCGGATTCAGAAAGGGGAAAGCTCCCCGGAAGATGCTGGAGCAGATGTACGGCAAAGAGCTGTTCTATGAGGATGCGGCAAATGCTCTGATCCCCGATGCCTATGAGCAGGCTTATGATGAATGCGAGGAAGTGATCGTATCCGCTCCCAAGGTGGATGTGGTGCAGCTGGAGGCAGGCAAGCCCTTCATTTTTACGGCGGAAGTGGCTCTGAAGCCTGAAGTGACGCTGGGACAGTACAAGGGCATCAAGGTAGAAAAGTCTGATCTGGATGTCACTGAGGAGGAAATAACGGCAGAGATCGACAGAGAGCGTGATAAGAATGCCAGAACCGTAGAGATTACCGACAGGACAGTTCAGGACGGCGACATTGCAACTATTGATTTTGAGGGCTTTATGGACGGGGAAGCTTTTGAGGGCGGTAAGGGAAGCGATTATCCTTTGACCATCGGTTCTCATGCTTTCATTCCCGGTTTTGAGGAAGCGCTGATCGGAGCCGGGCTGGACGAAGAAATGGATGTGAACGTGACTTTCCCGGAGGATTATCAGGCAGAGGAGCTTGCCGGAAAGCCCGCAGTATTCAAATGTACGGTCAAGAGACTGCAGGAAAAGCAGCTTCCGGAACTGGATGATGACTTTGTAGGAGAAATCTCCGAGGAAAGCGATACGGTAGAGGAATATAAAGAGGAGATCAGGAAGAAGCTGGAAGGCAGAAAAGCGGAAGCAGCCAGGGCGAAGAAGGAAGAGGCAGTGGTGGATGCCATTATCGCAGATGCGCAGATGGATATCCCGCAGCCCATGATCGATACTCAGCAGAGACAGATGGTGCAGGATTATGCCCGGAGACTGCAGTACCAGGGGATTTCCTTTGAGCAGTATATGCAGTTCACCGGCATGACCAGGCAGCAGTTCATGGATCAGGTGAAGCCTCAGGTAATGAAGCGCATCCAGTCCAGACTGATCCTGGAGGCTGTTGCGGCGGCAGAGAATATTACGGCTTCTGAGGAAGAGATTGAAGAAGAACTGAGGAAGATGAGTGAAGCATACAAGATGGATCCTGAAAAGGTGGAAGAGATGCTGGGCGAGGACGGCAGAGAGCAGGTAAGCGAGGATATCTGTGTCAGGAAGGCCGTTGACTTCGTAGTGGAGAATGCCGTAGAGGAATAAACGTGTATACGGAATCAGAGAAGGTGTCTGTTCCGTTTTCTGAGTTTATTTCAGACAGAGAAAGGGCAGACACCGGATAATGTGGGAGGTTTTAATATGAGTTTAGTGCCTTATGTCATTGAGCAGACCAGCAGGGGAGAGAGATCCTACGATATCTACTCAAGGCTTTTGAAAGACAGGATTATTGTGCTGGGTGAGGAAGTGAATGATACCTCCGCCAGCATTGTGGTGGCTCAGCTGCTGTTTCTGGAGGCTGAGGATCCGGAGAAGGATATCCATCTGTATATCAACAGCCCCGGCGGCGTCATTACGGCGGGTATGGCGATCTACGATACCATGCATTATATCAAGTGTGATGTGTCTACCGTATGTATCGGCATGGCGGCCAGCATGGGATCTTTCCTGCTGGCAGGCGGCGCGAAGGGGAAGCGTTTTGCGCTGCCCAACGCGGAGATCATGATTCATCAGCCGGCAGGCGGCACACAGGGACAGGCAACGGAGATTGAGATTGCCGCAAAGCATATTTTAAGAACGAAAGAGAAACTAAACCATATCCTTGCAGAGAACACCGGCAGGGATTATGAGCAGATCTGCGCGGATACGGAGCGTGATAACTGGATGAGCGCTGAGGAAGCGAAGGAATATGGCATTATTGACATGGTGATCAGTTCCCATGATACGCAGAGCGGAAAATAAAGTTATACTGCAGACCGCCAGGATTTACATTGATGCCTCAGGGAAAGTACCTGGCTGCGGTCTGCAGTCGGGTTGCACTGCAAATTCAACCGGCGTGCAGTATACATTATAACATTTAGGAGTAAAGGAATGGCAGGAAGAATTATCGGAAGCGATATCAGATGCTCCTTCTGCAATAAGACCCAGAACCAGGTCCGCAAGCTGATCGCAGGCCCGGCAGGAGTCTATATCTGTGATGATTGTGTAGAGATCTGCACGGATATTCTGGAGGAGGAGCTGCAGGAAGAGGAAGAGGAGGAATCTGTCCGTCCCGACATCAATCTTCTGAAACCCGTTGAGATCAAGAGCTTTCTGGATGAGTATGTGGTTGGACAGGAGGAGGCGAAGAAAGTGCTCTCCGTGGCTGTCTATAATCATTACAAGAGAGTGATGGCGCCCAGGGATCTGGACGACGTGGAACTTCAGAAGAGCAATATCATTATGGTAGGGCCTACGGGATCGGGCAAGACTTACCTGGCCCAGACTCTGGCAAAGATCATCAATGTCCCTTTTGCGATTGCGGATGCGACCACATTGACAGAAGCCGGATATGTGGGAGAGGATGTGGAGAACATCCTGCTCAAGCTGATCCAGGCGGCGGACTATGACGTGGAGCGCGCCCAGTATGGCATGATCTATATCGATGAGATCGACAAGATCACCAAAAAAGGAGAGAATGTGTCCATTACCCGGGATGTATCAGGGGAGGGCGTTCAGCAGGCGCTTCTGAAAATTGTGGAGGGGACTGTGGCAAATGTGCCGCCCCAGGGAGGAAGAAAACATCCCCATCAGGAGCTGATCTCCATTGACACCTCCAATATTCTGTTTGTCTGCGGAGGGGCTTTTGACGGGTTGGAGAAGATCATCGAGACCAGGCTGGACCGCAAGGCCATTGGCTTTAATACTGAGGTATCACAGAAGACCACCAGAGAGATCGGGGAGATTCTTCAGGAAGTCACGCCTCAGGATCTGGTGAAATTCGGGCTGATTCCCGAGTTTGTAGGCCGTGTGCCCATCTGTGTCTCTTTGAGAGGACTCGATACGGAAGCTCTGGTCCGTATTCTGAAGGAGCCGAAAAATGCCCTGATCAAGCAGTATAAGAAGCTGTTTGATATGGACGGTGTGGAACTCTCCTTTGAGGACAGCGCGGTGGAATCCATTGCCGCCAAGGCCTTCGAGCGTAAGACAGGTGCCAGAGGGCTGCGCTCCATCATGGAGGATATTCTGATGGATACCATGTATGAGATCCCCTCTGATGAAAGTATTGAAGAATGCATCATTACAGAAGATACGGTGAAAGAAGGCAATGCACCCCTGACCATTCATAAGAATGAGCGGAGGATAGGTTTGAATAAAGCCATATAGCCGGTTGAATGATTGACGGTACAATCTCCGGGATGGCTGGACCATACTGAACGTGCAGATGGAAAGCGCTGTCCCGGGTGACGGCGCTTTTTGTATTTTTACCCGGGATCGTCGGAATTCGCATCGTTGTCCGTGGCAGGATGAGGGCCTGGCGGTCTTTCATATTACACATGACTGTAAATTGATCTGGTGTATAGTAACTTGGCAGGAAATAAGGAAGTGTCCGCAGATAACCGCTACGAGTTTAAAGCCGTTTCCTTTGTATTTATGGGCTTTTTCCCAAAGAAGTTGTAGCAGTTATTTTCCGACAATTCTCAAGGGAAAACAGTGGGAATGTTTCGGGTGATATTCTGTGTGGAGACGCGATTTTTAGCACAGCAGTTTTTTGAAATATTTCCTGAGAAAGGATGTGGCGAATGGTAATCAGGCAGGTCAGTCTGGAGACAGTGTGCGGTGTCACCAGCAAATTGCCGGAGTCTCGGCTGCCGGAGGTGGCATTTGCCGGCAAGAGCAACGTGGGGAAATCTTCCCTGATCAATGCGTTGATGAACCGCAAGGCGCTTGCCCGCACAAGCTCCCAGCCCGGCAAAACGCAGACGATCAATTTTTATAATGTTAACAATGCCCTCTATTTTGTAGACTTGCCCGGATACGGCTACGCGAAGGCAAATGAAGCCGTAAAGGCTCAGTGGGGGAAAATGGTGGAGAGGTATCTGCATAAGTCGAAGCAGCTGAAGCAGGTCTTTCTTCTGGTAGATATCAGACATGCGCCCTCGGAAAATGACCGCACCATGTACGACTGGATTACGAGAAGCGGTTATCAGCCTGTCATCATAGCTACCAAGCTGGATAAGATAAAGCGCAGTCAGGTACAGGGGCAGCTGAAACAGATACGCGGCGTTCTGGGCATGGGAGGCGGCGATGCTGTCATTCCGTTTTCGACAGAGACAAAACAGGGACGGGATGAGATATACGGGATACTGGATGCTGTCCTGGAGGAAAATCTATGAGGAGATACTGGAAAGCTCTGGTGAACCTGGTGGTAGCCGCAATAATATTGTTTGGTATTGTCTGGCTGATCCCAAGGGCGATTGTTTTCTTTGCGCCTTTTGTGGTGGGTTGGGTAATCGCTCTGATCGCTGGTCCGCTGGTCCGCTTCTTTGAAGAGAAAATAAAACTGAAGAGGAAAATCGGCAGCGCATTTGTGATCATTGCAGTCATTGCGCTGGTGGTGCTGGTGATTTATATTGTATGTGCGCAGCTTTTTGAGCAGATGAAAGGACTGATCGGAGCCCTTCCGGAAATGCTGGAAAGGGCCGAAGAGGACTTTAGCAGTATTGTCCTGAATCTGAATCAGCTTCTTGGAAAACTTCCCGGAGGCCTGCATCTGAATCTGGATGAAAATGTGCTGGAACTGGATTCCTATATGGGGGAGCTGCTGGAAAAGGTAGGTTCTCCCACGATTGTGGCTGCGGGGAATTTTGCAATGCAGCTTCCGGCAGTCTTTATCGGTGTGATCATGGCGTTGCTGTCGTCCTATTTCTTTGTGGCGGAGCGGCATCATATCAATGAATGGTTCCGGGGACATATGCCTGCCTCCATGCTGCTTCGTTGCCACATGGTAAGAAGCAGTCTGGTGAAATCCGTAGGAGGTTATCTGAAAGCGCAGCTGAAGATAGAGATATGGATGTACTTTCTGCTGCTTGTGGGACTGGGCATTCTCAGAGTGAATTATTTCGCCCTGATCGCGCTGGGGATTGCCATTCTTGATTTTCTGCCTTTCCTGGGTACCGGGACGGTGCTGATCCCATGGGCGGTGATCCGGATCCTGACGGCGGAATATAAGACGGCCATAGGGCTTCTGGTGATATGGGGGGTGGGTCAGCTGGCGAGACAGCTGATCCAACCCAAGATCGTGGGGGACTCCATCGGTGTGCCGCCTCTTCCTACTTTATTTTTACTGTTTATCGGTTATAAAGTGGGCGGTGTGGTCGGTATGATCGTGGCGGTGCCTGTGGGCTTATTGGTTTATACCCTATACGAGGACGGCGCTTTTGAGACCACCAAAAACAGCATCCTGATCCTGCTGGCTGGAGTGAATCGCTTCAGGAGCCTGGAGAAGCAGGACCTGTCCGAGGTGGAAGAGATGCGGCTTCGGAATGAGAAGGCGGCGGGAGAGCTGGACAGAAAAAATTCTGAAAATATTTTCGAAAAGTGAAACTTTTTCGGCTGAAAAGCAGTCTATATAGATGAGAGCATGCGGAGGGCATGCTCTTTTTCCTGTTTTTTGTGCGTGATGGCTCATATTGAGGTGATATAAGGCATACAGTCAGTTTTTACAAGATGGCGAAGGAATTTATGCAACTTTGATACAAAAGTATTTTAAAATATTTGCAGTAAAACGATATGCTGCGGGATATTAATAAATAGAAGAAAAGGTCACACGTAAAACTTTATGGCGATGGAAGGTACGGATGAGAGAGAGCTACAACTGAAAATTGACCAGTATGGTGATATGCTGTTCAAACTCAGCTACATACGCCTTCAGAATGTGGAGGATGCGGAGGATGTGGTGCAGGAGGTATTTTACCAGTATCTGAAGAACCAGGGATCCTTTCAGAGTCCGGAGCACGAGAAAGCCTGGCTGTTGAAAGTTACCATGAATGCCTGCCGCAAGGTATGGCGAAGCGCCTGGCGGCGTCATCGCAGCGACTGGCAGCCCGACGGAGAGATGACAGATGAGAAATGGGCCGAAGACAGCTGCCCGGACAGCAATGTTTTTCAGCCCGGACCGGAGGAAAGCATGTTCCGTGAGTAATCCGGGGTGAAATACATCACCTGTCCGGACTTTGGAAATCATTGTTC
>CAJUFB010000003.1 GCA_910585805.1 uncultured Acetatifactor sp. | reverse complement strand
ATAATTATGCTCTTTCCTGTGTTTTTTCCCTTTCAAAAGGTTCGCCTTATATGCAAGTAAGGCGAACTTTTTTAGCAAAAACGCCTTTTTCGCAGATACGTTTATTGCTATGGAATTTTGAGCATATGCTCTTGCAGATATAGTCCAGGAAACGGAATCATGCAGGAAAAATGCGGGTTTACGGGAACGCAGCCTCTTCATGGGACACATGAAAAAGGAGACGGCAGCAGGCAGGAGCCGCCATTACCGCCGTCAACGGCTTCCCTTTCTTTTATATGCCCTTGTATTTGGATATGCTTGTTTTTTGATCTAAAATAAGACGTTATTTCCAAAAACGAGATCTACAGATCTTTGTAAATCCACTGTAAAAACAGCATTTTGCTGTATATAATCAAGAAAATGACCATCTAAAATCAGCAAATCTGCCAAAAAATGCAAAAGAAAAAAATCCTCTTGCAATGTGTGAATAAATAGTATAGAATGGTTAAAGTTATTAAAAAAAGTTCGCCTTACTTGCATATAAGGCGAACTTTTTTGTTTTGCGGACCGGCAAGGATTGCTATATCTGATATCATCCGTTTTCTGCCGAACAGGTCATAAGGAAATGTCTGCAAATAACCGCTGCAAGTTCATAGCAGGTTATATTGTATTTCTCGTTTTTTACCTGAATAAGTTGCAGTGGTTATGTTCCGACAGCTCTTAAGGGAATATTTTGCAGAAATTATGCCAGGAGACGAATATCTGAAGGATCCTGGAAAATCCGAAAGGGAAATAATTCTGATTACTATAGAAGAAAGAAAATCGGATATGCAAAAAAGCCTGGAAAGCAGCCGTTGTCTGGCCACTTTCCGAAAAAACGCGAAGACCCGCATGTGAGGAAGGGCTTCTTCCGCTCAAAGCTCCGGAAAACGGAGCGCCGCACCAAGCCGGGCAACCCGGAAACCGCCGCAGAATATATGCACGAACAAAATCAGGATACTGTGCTTATGGCATTTTCTGACTGCACCAACATATATGTTGACTGACACTTACGAAATGTATAACAGGCAAGTATTCTTCAGCAGATGCAGTGTCTCTGACGGTGCACCTCATACATCAGAACCGACGCGGTGACGGCAGCATTCAAAGATTCCACACAGCCTTCCATGGGAATCTTCAGATAAGAATCCGCCTGCGAAGCCAGCTCCCCGCTAAGCCCCGCTCCCTCGTTGCCGATCAGGAAAGCTGTCCCTTCCCGAAAGGAAAAACTGTCATAGTATCTCTCTCCCTGCAGATGGGCAGCATACACCCTGACACCGTTTTCCCGCAGCTGCGCAACTGCCCGGCACAGATCTTCCGTATACACAAAGGGAACCCGGAAAACAGACCCCATGGTTGCCCGGATGGTTTTGGGATTATAGATATCGGCCGTTCCGGCTCCCATAATAATGCCGGTAACTCCTGCCCCCTCACCGGTCCTGACAATGGTTCCCAGATTTCCCGGATCCTGAAGATTCTCCAGCACGAGAAACAACGGTTTGGGGACAGACAGCATCTCTTCCATGCTGTACTGCGGACGCCTCAGGACACACAAAATCCCCTGCGGGCTCTGGGTATCCGACATCTTCGGAAACAATTCCGGACTTACGGTTTCGCACCCGGTCCTGACCAGTTTTTCTCTCATGCCCGGAATCCCGGAGACTTTGTCCCAGCTGCCATCGGAAATATAAACCTCCCGGATCCATTCTTCCGGAGCCTCCCCGAACAGCTTAAAGCCTTCCGCCAGAAAAATACCGGCACTGCGCCTTTCCTTTGCCTTATTCTGCCATTGGACGATCTGCTTCACTCTTGGATTTGAACTGCTGGTAATCATAAGCGCCTGATCAGATCGCCAGCATTCTGGCTACTTCATACTGATACCTGTCGATATCTTTCTGCATCATCAGGGCTTCCTCAATGCCGAAGTCCGAAAACTCGCCGTATTTGTAGCCGACCACCCTGTTGGTCTTGCCTTCCAGCATGATATCCACCGCATAGGCGCCCATGACAGAAGCATAATAACGGTCCTTTGCCGTGGGGCTTCCGCCTCGCTGCATGTAGCCCAGGATCGTAGCCCTGGTCTCCACGCCGGTAGCCGCCTCAATTCTCTTTGCCATGGAAGTAGAATGGCCGATGCCCTCTGCGTTGATGATCAGATGGTGGATCTTGCCCTTCTTGCGGCTCTCAATGATATGGCTCACGATCTCCTGCTCGTTGTAATCGTAATTCTCCGGAAGCAGAATGTCTTCCGCGCCGTTGGCAACACCGCACCACAGCGCAATATAACCTGCATGACGCCCCATTACCTCAATAATACTGCAGCGCTCATGGGAAGAAGAAGTATCCTTTACCTTGTCAATGGCCTGCATGGCAGTGTTTACCGCCGTGTCAAAGCCGATAGTATAATCCGTGCAGGCAATATCCAGGTCTATGGTGCCCGGAATGCCCACCGCATTGATCCCCTGTCTGGAAAGCGCCTGAGCTCCGCGATAGGAACCGTCGCCTCCGATCACGACCACACCGTCAATCCCGTGCTTCCTGCAGATGTCAGCAGCCTTCTGCTGATATTCCGCCTTCTTAAACTCCAGACATCTGGCCGTGCCCAGAACGGTGCCGCCCTTCTGGATAATGTCGGACACGTTGCGGGGCTGCATATCAATGATATCCTCATTCAGCAGGCCGTTATAGCCCTTTTTGATCCCCTTTACCTTCAGACCCCTATAAATAGCAGTACGGACTACCGCCCTGATGGCGGCATTCATACCCGGTGCATCTCCGCCGCTGGTCAAAACTGCGATTGTTTTAATTTTGTCAGCCATAATTCGCTCCTCCTGTCTTTCCGTCACGCAATATTTTATACCTTTTTTAACCGTTTTTCAATAGGACCTGCGGATATTTAGCGGATTTTTACATTTTCCCGGCCGAATCTCGCCTCCAGCTTCTCCATAAGGCTGCTGTCCGCCTTCACACGGCGGTCTGGCGGAAGTATCCTGAACGCTTTGGCGTCCTTCAGATATATCACTACATCGTCGCTGCCGTCAGAATCCGCAAGATCGGAAAACAGCTCCTGCTCTCTGGAATAATAACTGTCTGCGTCAGGGAACTGAATCCAGAGTCCTTTCGGGAATCCCGGCCTGCGTCCGGTGTTCTGTCCGGTATTCCCCCGGTCTGCTCCATTGCCGGACTGGCCGCGCCCTCCTGCGTCTCCCTGGCTGTTCCCGTTATTCCGGTTCTGCCAGCCGCCGTTACCGCTGTTTCCCCCTCCGTACCGGTTCCGGAATATGGGCCTGCCGTTTGCCTTCCTGGCTTCCTCAAAGCTGACGATCTGTTCGCAGAGCAGCTTTCCGTCCTTCTCTTCCTCCACATTCGCCCTGCCCTGGATAAAGACCCTTGCCTCCTCCGTGAGCAGGGAACCGTACTGTTCATAATCCCTGGGAAATACCACGACCTCCACATTTCCCACCAGATCCTCCAGATTCAGAAATGCCATGACCTTGTCATTTTTGGTATACTTGATATTTTTATCCGCGATCATCCCCCCGATCACCACTCTCGTCTGATCCTCCAGAACCGCCTTCCCGCTCTCATCATCCAGGATAAAATCGTTGGAGGTATTGGTGACATACTGCTCCAGCAGCGCCTGGTCCGATTCCAGGGGATGTCCGCTTACATAGATTCCCAGCACTTCCTTCTCAAATGCCAGAAGCATATCCTTGGGATATTCCCCCACATCCGGCATGCGGATATCAAATTCCTCCTTCTGGGATTCCTCCGCAATGTCAAACAGGGACATCTGCCCCGCCAGGTTGTTTCTCTTATCCTTTGCGATATGATCCATCATCTGCACATAGACGCTCATAAACTGCTTCCTGGTGCCGCCCAGACTGTCCAATGCCCCCGCCTTGATGAAATTCTCCACGGCTCGCTTATTCACGTCCTTATCCGTCACACGGGTGATAAAGTCATTCAGATTGGTAAACAGGCCCCTCTCTTTCCGCTCCTTTACCAGGCCGTCAATGGCGGAGCGCCCCACTCCCTTGATCGCGGTGAGGGCATAACGGATGCTGTCCCCTGTGACGGAAAAGCCGCTCTGTCCCTGATTGATATCCGGCGGCAGAAGGGCAATCCCCATGGAACGGCAGGTCAGGATATATTCCGACACTTTCTTGGTATTATCAATGACCGAGGTCATAAGCGCAGCCATAAATTCCACAGGATAATAATACTTCAGCCAGGCAGTCTGATAGGCCACCACCGCGTATCCGGCACCGTGGGATTTGTTGAAAGCATATTCGGCGAAGTCGATCATGTCGTCAAAAATGCCGTTTGCCACCTGCTCGTCAATTCCCTTGGAAACACAGCCCGGCACTCCCTCAGCCTCATTTCCGTAGATAAAATTCTCCCTCTCCTTCTCCATGACGGAGTGCTTCTTCTTGCTCATGGCACGGCGCACCAGGTCGCTTCGGCCCATGGTGTACCCGCCCAGATCCCGGACGATCTGCATGACCTGCTCCTGATAAATGATGCAGCCGTATGTGGGCGAAAGGATGGGTTCCAGCTGAGGGCAGGCATATGAGATGGAGTCCCGGTCGCTCCGGCCCCTGATGTATTTCGGGATGGAATCCATGGGGCCCGGGCGGTATAACGAAATACCGTCAATGATGTCCTCCAGGCTTCTGGGCCTGAGTTCCTTCATCAGGTTTTTCATCCCCGCGCTTTCCAGCTGAAAGATACCGTCGGTCTTTCCGGCGCTGAGATACTCATATACCTGCGCATCATCAAAATCAACATTGTCTATGTCAACCTTCTTCCCCCGGGTCTGCTCCACGAATTTCACGGTATCATGAATCACCGTAAGGGTCCTCAGCCCCAGGAAATCCATTTTCAAAAGCCCCAGCTCCTCCAGTGTGGTCATTGTAAACTGGGTGGTGACGGAACCGTCGCTCCCCCTGGACAGGGGCACGAACTCATCCGCTGCCTCCGGGCAGATCACCACGCCTGCCGCGTGCATGGAGCTGTGCCTGGGAAGCCCCTCCAGGCGCTTGCACATGTCGATCAGGCGGCGGGCCTGTTCGTCCTGCTGGTACAGCTTCTGTAATTCCGGATTCTTATCCAGGGCCTTATCGATGGTAATATTCAGCTCCCCCGGAATCATTCTGGCCATGGAATCCACAAAGGCATAAGGCAGGTCCATGACGCGCCCCACATCCCGGATAACGCCCTTCGCCGCCAGAGTACCGAAGGTCACGATCTGCACCACCTTGTCGCTGCCGTATTTTCGCCCCACATAATCGATCACCTCCTGCCTGCGGTTATAGCAGAAGTCCACATCGATATCGGGCATGGATACGCGTTCCGGATTTAAGAAACGCTCAAACAGCAGGTTGTACCGGATCGGCTCTATATTCGTGATCTTCAGGCAGTAAGCCACAATGCTTCCGGCGGCGGAACCCCGCCCCGGCCCCACCGGAATCCCGTTGCTTCTGGCATAATTGATAAAATCCCACACGATCAGGAAGTAATCCACATATCCCATCCTGCGTATGACGGAGAGTTCGTAGTCAAGCCTCTCCCGCAGTGTCTGGCCCGTATCGCCCGCCGGCTTCTCCCCGTCGCCGTAACGCTCTTTCAGGCCGTCACCGCACAGTTTATTTAAATATCCCCAGGAATCGTACCCCTCCGGCACTTCATACCTGGGCAGCTTGGTAACCCCGAATTCGATCTCCACATTGCATCTGTCGGCAATCCGCTGGGTATTTTCCACAGCCTCCCACGCATAGGGGAACAGCCCCTTCATCTCCTCCTCGCTTTTCACGAAAAACTGGCCGCCCTCATAGCGCATCCTGTCCTCGTCCGCCAGCTTTTTATTGGTCTGGAGGCACAGCAGAATGTCATGGGAATCCGCATCCGACTCATAGGTATAATGGACATCATTGGTTGCCACCAGGGGAATATCCAGTTCCCGGCTCATCTTCAGCAGCTCCGTATTTACCATACGCTGTTCCGGATATCCGTGGTCCTGCAGTTCCAGGAAGAAATTCCCCTTCCCGAAGCATTCCTCGTACTTCCTGGCAGTCTTCCTGGCCTCGTCGGGCTGCCCTTTGGAAATACAGCGCTGCACTTCCCCTGCCAGACAGGCCGACAGGGCGATGATCCCCTCGTGATAACGATTTAAGATCTCCATATCCACCCTGGGCTTGTAATAATACCCCTCCGTAAATCCCCTGCTGACAATCTTCATCAGATTGGAATACCCGGTATTATTCTCCGCCAGCAGCACCAGATGGTAGTATCTGTCCTCGCCGCCGGTGAGTTCCTTGTCAAAACGGGAACCTGGCGCCACATAGATCTCGCAGCCTATCACCGGTTTGATGCCTGCCGCCTTCGCCGCACGGTAGAAATCAATGACGCCGTACATGACGCCATGATCCGTGATGGCGGCGCTGTCCATTCCCAGTTCCTTCACCCGGGAGACATATTCCTTTATTTTATTGGAGCCGTCCAGGAGGGAATACTCCGTGTGGACATGAAGATGTACGAATGCCATGATATCAGTCTCCTTCTGTGCTTTCTTCCTGAACTCCCACCCATCCGGCTGCACCGCTGTAAGAAATTCCTGCAAGTTCAGTACAGTAACAGTATACTGAAATCCGGCACGCTTGTAAAGATTTCAGACATAATATTCCAAAAGCGCCCTGTCGATCTCCGCTATCTTTTCACCGGCCCCAATACAGGACAGCAGAGCCACTTATAACGAATGAGCGCCTCCGTATCGTAGAGCAAAAATCGGCAAATGAATGCGCTCACGAGTATATCCCACCGATCCTGCATATAAGAAAGGTGCAAAGCCCTCCCTTTGCGGAAAGCTTTACACCCCTTTGCGCACGTTCCTACTCCTTTATAAAATCCAACTCTGTCAGATTAACGCCAGACGCAGAAAGTATGACTTTCAGTTCGATATATCTTCTCTTCATCTTCTTGTATGCATCTGAATTTTTCTCACAGGATATCATATAGTCCTGCAGCCTTGAAAACTCTTCCACAGAAATCTTAAGCATTTCACCTTCCGTCATCCATAACCACCTGCTTTCCATCAGCGCCTTTTTCAGTATGTGACATTTTCATTATAACAAGCATTGCCCAAAGTGTAAAGCCTTTGTTTTCTTATATCTGCCAGGGCCACTGACATAATTGCTTACAGATATTTCTTCAGAGCTTCCGCCTTATCGGTAGCCTCCCAGGGCAGAGACACATCCTCACGTCCGAAATGGCCGTAAGCCGCAGTAGGGCGATAGATGGGCCGGCGCAGATCGAGCATCTTGATGATGCCGGCAGGACGCAGGTCAAAATTCTCGCGGATGATCTCCACCAGCTTCTCATTGCCCAGCTTCCCGGTGCCGAAGGTCTGCACCATGACGGAGGTAGGCTGCGCCACACCGATGGCGTAGGAGAGCTGAATCTCACATTTGTCCGCCAGACCGGCAGCCACGATATTCTTCGCTACATAGCGTGCGGCATAGGCAGCGCTCCTGTCCACCTTGGTACAGTCCTTGCCTGAGAAAGCTCCGCCGCCGTGGCGGGCAGCTCCGCCGTAGGTGTCAACGATGATCTTGCGTCCGGTGAGCCCTGCGTCTCCCTGAGGCCCGCCAATGACGAAACGCCCTGTGGGATTGATGAAAAATTTCGTCTCCCCGTCAATCATATCCCCGGGCAGAACGGGATCAAATACGTACTTCCGGATATCCTGATGAATCTGTTCCTGGCTCACATTCTCGTCATGCTGGGTGGACAAAACCACTGCCTCCAGGCGGACAGGCCTGCCGTTTTCATCGTACTCCACGGACACCTGGCTCTTGCCGTCCGGCCGCAGGTAGGGCAGGGTGCCGTCCTTGCGGACCTTCGCCAGCTGCCTTGCCAGCCTGTGGGCAAGAGATATGGGATAGGGCATCAGTTCCGGCGTCTCGTTGGTGGCATAGCCGAACATCATCCCCTGATCCCCTGCGCCGATGGCTTCAATCTGGGCGTCATCCATGCTGGATTCCCTGGCCTCCAGAGCCTTGTCGACCCCCATGGCAATGTCGGGGGACTGTTTGTCCAGGGCAACCATGACGGCACAGGTATTTCCGTCAAATCCCACTCTGGAATCATTGTAGCCGATCTCATTAACGGTTTTCCGTACAATCCCGGGGATATCCAGGTTGGCCGTGGTGGTAATCTCACCGGTTACCAGTATAAAACCTGTGCAGCTGGCTGTCTCGCAGGCCACACGGCTCATGGGGTCCTGCTCCATGCAGGCATCCAGGATCGCATCCGATACGGCATCGCAGATTTTGTCAGGATGCCCTTCCGTAACGGATTCTGATGTAAATAAATGTTTTTCCATTTGTTTGTCTTCCTTTCTTCCTGTCCTGTCAGGAATTGCGGTTTCCTTCGACTCCTCACTAATACAGGCCGTATCAGCCGCCTTACCCGTACCGCATGTGGGAAAACACGCTGACCGTTATGAGGGGCTGCCTGCCATATATTCTGTCAGACTCCACTCCGGAATCTGCCCGATACGCCGAAAAAAGTCCGCTTACAAAATAAGCGGACTCGAAATCATCGGTATCTTATCCTCTTATTGTTCGAACAATACTCGCTCAGGGGGGGCACCTTCCTATATGGGGTTGCCGTGGCTTCATCGATCCTATGTATCTCCACCAACTCTGAATAAGAGAAGTCATATTTAATTTCCGTATCTATCCTACTACATACCGTGATAGCTGTCAAGAGTTTCACATATTATTTATGAAATATTTATGCTCATGCATGACCACCTTTACTCTCTGTGCCTGCACCGCAGACAAGCCGGCTTTCCTGTCTACACTTTATCGTCCCCCAGACGCTTCTCCATATATTCGTACCCGTAATGCGTACGGTATTTCAGAGCCGTGGACCTGGTAATCCTGCCCTCCTGGTGCAGCTTCAGCAGATTGCCGTCCATGGTGCACATTCCTTCTCCGGCGCCGGACTGCATGGCCGAATTCAGCTGGTTCACCTTGTTCTCTCTGATCATATTCTGAATGGCATCCGTGGCTTTCAGAATCTCATAAACAGGAATCCGGACAGGACTGCCGCTTTCATCCACCGCGGTGGAAGGCACCAGCTGCTGGCATACAACCGCTCTCAGAACCTGGGCAAGCTGCGTCCTGGCCTGCTCTTTGTCCGGAAATACATCCACGATACGGTTGATCGTGTCGGCTGCGCTGTTGGTATGCAGCGTACTGAACACCAGAACGCCTGTTTCCGCTGCAATCAGAGCTGCGGAAATGGTATCGTAATCCCGCATTTCTCCCAGCAGGATCACGTCCGGGCTTTCTCTTAACGCAGACCGCAGCGCCTCCAGATAACCCGGAGTATCAATGGAAATCTCCCTCTGGGTCACAATGGCCTTCTTATGGCTGTGAATATACTCGATCGGATCCTCCATGGTAATGATATGGCAATCTCTGGATCTGTTAATGCGGTCAATCATACAGGCCAGCGTAGTGGATTTTCCTGTTCCTGCCGCCCCTGTAACCAATACCAGGCCGCCGTTCCGGTTGTTCCTGTCTCCCTTGGCGTCCGCCAGGGAAAGCACATCCTCCGATATGCCCATTTCTCCCGGATCCGGAAGATCGAAACGGATCACACGGATCACTGCCGCCAGGGACCCCCTCTGCCGGAATACATTGACACGGAATCGTCCGCCGGGAAAGCTGCCGCCGTCATCCACCCGCCTGGATATGGAAATAGAGAAATCATCATCTTCCTCTCTCTCCAGCCTTGCCCTCGTTCGTCTGCCTTCGGTATAAATCTGCTCCACCAGCGCCTCTATATCCCCGGGCTTCAGCTTCAGCTCTGCCAGTTCGGCTTCCTTTACATCGTCTTTCGGTATCAGCTTCTGCCTGCTCATACACATCTGTCTGCCATTACACTTCATGGTAACCGGCAGCCCGGCAACCAGGAACACATCTGAGACAGCCTTGTCCAGTACCGCCCGCTCAAGAATTTCCCGTAATTTCATCTCCATGCCCGTCCTTCCATTTTCTCATTTTCCGACGCGGACCTTCTCATTATGCCATTGCACGCATGCAGGCGGAGCGCCCCATCGTCCTCCTATAACCGGTTTCCAGCCGACATTGCAGCAGCTCAGGCAGGTCACCGAATCTCTGTCTAAAATACGCCGTCCCACAAATCACCCAAATTGTCTTCCGGCTCCCAGTCTTTCTGTATACGCCACTCCACAACACGAAAGCCGTGATCTCCCTCCCGCAGGAGTCCGATCAGCAGCCGGACTTCCTCATATTCCAATGTTTTATATAGAATGCCGTCCTCGCCTGTCTCCGTACCGGCAAGCCCTTCCAGGCCGCTTCCCTCTGCCAGCGCATTCCCTGCCTGCCGGAGAAAATCCTGTCCCGCTTTCTCCAGCATATACCTTTCCTGCACCGTAGACGCATATTTTTCTGCCAGACTGAGATCGGCACGGGCTGTGGTAAAGGAAAGTATCCCCAGTGTGGCCATGCAGATACTGATCACTGTCAGCAGCAGCGCAAGCGGCCCCAGCCTGATCGGTATATGTTTCATCCCGCGCCTCCTTCCTGTATCTTCTTTCGCTGATCAATCTACCCGAAACATAATCTGTGCGGCAGATGCCGCAGTCAGATACCCCCGGCTCAATCTACTTCCGCTTCCCCCAGATATACTGCCGTATCCACCATATAAAGCGGATCCGCCTCCTCCATCCAGTATACGGCAACCGTGCTTTCCACAAAGCCTCCGCCCGAAGCTGCCTCCGGAATCCAGCTCACCTCTACCCGGAACTCTCCTCCTGATGCCGGCCGCATCTCCGCGTCATACCAGACCTGCAGCATCCCTTCCTTCTCCTCCCGGGACATCTCTGCATTCCCGTTCTCCTCCAACAGCGCGCACAGCATATCCAGGCTGTCTGATGCCGCCACCGCTTCAGCCGCGTTTTCCGCCAGATGCACAGCCCTGTTCAGCCGTCCTGCCCTGCCGCTCAGTTCTCCCGAAAAGGCAAATATCCTGGTCAGCACAAGAATAACCCCAGTCAATACCGCCACCAAAATCAAAGTTTCTATATAAAAACCTGTAATATGGCGCTTTCTGCCTCTATCTTTGCTCAAACCGACATTTCTACTCATCCGCAGCAGCCTCCGTTGTCTCTCCGCACCTGGCGCGGAACAATACCCTGCCCCCATCTGTGGTGACAGCATAGGTACGTTCCGCCACCTCTTCCACCCGGAAGACTGCCGTCTCCCCGATCATCTGCGCATCCCCGGGACGCAGCTCTTCCCCCAGCTTTCCGTACTCCTCCAGCAGAGCTCCCTGATGTTGATAAATGCGAAGTCCATAGCCGCTGCCGCCGTCCGCAATGGACAGTACCGTAATGCCGTCCTCCTCATAGATCTCCACTGCGTCTTCCGTATCATTTGCTTTCATACAAGTCGTCAGATAGGAAAGGATCGCCCTGTCCGCATCATTTTCTGCCTGAGCCGCCACAATGCCGCGGTAGGTCCGGGCCCCGAAAACAACTGTCAGAAAAAAGACCGCCAGACAAAGACAGGCAACCCCCATCGTATAAAATCCCACCGGCGAACCGCCGCTTTTTTTCATAATCCGGCTCTCCTTTCCTCCATTTCCTGCTCCCTGGACACAGCCCTGCCTCACACTCACCGGCCTGCGCAAGCCATTGCGGAGCAACGGTCCTGACAGCCCCTCCAGCGAAGTCAGTATCCTCAGTTCCGTTTCAATACCTGTATGGCAGGCGCTATATTGGATGCAAATATATCATAGACCACACTGAATTCCTCCGTGTTGATCTGAAGACCGTAATTTTCCACCAGATAATCCAGGCTGGGCGGATAGAACCCCTCCACCACATAGCACTGCCTCGCACTGCGCTCCACCGCCTCCCGCATGGCCGCGATGCTTTCCTCCTCCATATCCCTGCCTGAAACCGGCACCGCCAGCCGCCACAGAATCAAGACCGCCAGAATTGCTGCCGCTGTCAGGACCAGCCAGGGGCCCTTACCGCGCTTCCTGTCAACATACATTTCCTTCCTCCGAAATTCCGAATCCAAATTATCGTTCTTCCATTTATCCCCTGCCGTTTCTGACTGCTGCTTCCGCAGGTCAGGCGGGCATTCATACTTCGTACCGGTTAAATTTGCAGTACAACCCGACTGCAGACCGCCAGCCAGGTATTTTCCCGGAGGCATCACTGTAAATCCTGGCAGTCTGCAGTATATCCTGATCTGCCAGCCACCCGCGCTCTATCCTATGGAATTCATCATACCGATCAGAGGCAGCATGATGCTCAGCAGAGACAATCCCACCGTCAGCATCAGAATACCTGACAATACAGGGTCCACGACTCCCACCAGCCGCTCCACCAGACTGGAGCAATGCTCCGCCAGCAGATCCGTCAGCTTCCTGAGCACCGATTCCAGGTTGCCGCTGCGCTCCCCTGCCAGAAGCATCCTTCCGTAAACCGGCTCAAACAGCCCCTCGTCATATGCGGCCTGGGCAATGCCATGTCCCTGGCTCATGCGTCCCGCGCAGCGGTTCACCTTCTCCTCCACCGGCCTGCAGGAGGTCATCTTCACACTCTCCGCCACCGCAATGTCCTGCATCTCCCCGCTTGCGAGAAAAGTAGACAATGCCGCCGTAAAACGATACATTCCCAGGCTGTCCAGTATGGCGGCACAGACCGGGATCTTTCCCAGTATGCCTTCTATCACGCCGCGCTTCTTACTGTTCCACAAAAGGAATCCTGCCACAAGAGCCGCCGCCAGCACCAGCATCACTGCCAATGCCGCCCAGCACAACGCATACGCCCACTTTACATATGCATAGGAAGAGACAGCCAGACTGCCCGTCAGTCTGTCATACACATCCGTAAAAGCGGGAAGCACCATGGTCAGCATAACAACCAGCACCGCAATGATGATCACCAGCATCGCCACAGGGTACAGCACCGAATTCTTCAGTTTATCCCGCATCGTCTTCTGATCCGCATAATACCGCGCCAGCTGAAACAGCACATCCTCCAGCCGTCCGGCACTCTCTCCCGCAGCCACCATCCGAATGGCATATTCCGGAAAGATCCCCGACGCTTCCATGGCTGCGGACAGCCCTTTTCCTGCCTCCGTCTCCGCCTGCATGACTACAAGTCCTTCTTCCAGGCATCCCCTCTGCTCTCCTCCCGATCGCAGGAGCGCCACCGCCTCATCCATCTGGATCCCGGACTGCACCATCATGGCCATGCTCTCGCAGAACGCGCTGACCCCCAAACTCTCCAGTTTCCTACCTCTCATATCTTCCCTCCAAACCGAAAAACCGCCCCTGTTCACGGTCATACCGTCATGATGCCCGTGAGCCTGCTCATTTGCCGCTTCCTGTGCCATATAGACAGCTTTACATCGGCTATGTGGCCTGTGGCAGACGGAATTCCGTCAATAGTAATACTTATCCAGATAATTGCTGCCGTCCCCGATAAAAGTATTATCCGCTCCGTTGGCGGAAAAAGTCAGATCCAGGCGGTTCCAGTCACCGGTTCTCACCTGAAAATGGACACTCACCCAACCGGTCTGTTCCGTGTAAAACATATTCCATGCATGATAGACATCGTCGGGAGACACGTCACCGAATACCATCTTGGTGGGAATCCCCTGGCTGCGGAGCATGGCGGCCGCAAGGGAGGCATAGTCAAAGCAGATTCCCTTTTTGCTGCTCAGTACCTGATCCAGATCCGGCACATAGCCGGTCTTGCTCTTGGCCTGTACCTGAGCGGCCAGCTCTCTGTCATAAGCAACATTGTCGCAGACATATTCATATACCGCTTCCACTACATCAAGGGCGGTTTCCGCAGTCGCAGCCAGCTCCGCGGCCTTGCGGACGCACTGGGAATCTTTGCTGTAATTCACATATACGCTGGGCCGGAGAAAAGGCTGGAATTCGTCCTGCAGCTTTACCTCACACTCCGTTTTATAAAGCTCGGCATACTTTGTATCTGTCGTATTTACCCCCACAAAAAAGGTATACTTCCCGTCCCCGCCTGTAAGCGGAAAAATAATCGGCGTGCCGTCCGTGGGAACATCGTATGTATATTTGGGATCATTGGCTCCTTCTGTCGTGATCTGCAGCTTGACTCTGGAATCCGCTTTCGCCGAGACAGCTCCATATCCCAGACTGGCATCGGACAGATCCAGCAGGACATCGCCCCCGCCCTCCGCCAGATCCGCATGAAAGACGGAATCGGCAAACTCAGGCGCCTGATAAGGCTCAAAATCCTCCTCCGGTTCCCGGGATCCGGTTACTTTCTGGGCGCTGCCTGACGACTGAACCTGCGCCGCCGTGCCCTCTCCCGTCTGTTTTTCAGTGTCTGTCTGTGTCTGCCGGGACTCCGTCTCCCTGGCTGTTTCCATATTTCTCTCCGGGTCTCCGCTGCCGCACCCAAACAGGCATGCAAACGACAGCAACACCGGCACAAGACGCAGGCTTGCTTTACGCCGCATAGACTTCTCACCACCTCTCCATGCTTCCCACATGGCCCAAAAACTATCCGCTATCCGCAAATCTTTCCGGCATCCGGGTACTTACTTAATTTTTTTAATCATACCCCATTTTCATATCAATGTCAAGGTACACAAAAAACGACCCCGTTACCAGGCGGTAACAAGGCCCCTTCTTCGCAGCAAGATCCTGTTTTCAGCTTACCTTCAGCTTGAACTTCTGAATCTCCTTATCCGTCTCCACCAGTTCGATCTGAGCTCCAAGTCCCTGAAGCTTGATATGGAAATCCTCGTAGCCTCTTTCCACATACTTGATATTGTCCACTGTGGTAAAGCCCTCTGCCGCCAGAGCCGCTATCACAAGCGCCGCTCCCCCGCGCAGGTCAGGTACCGTAATGCTGGCACCGGTATATCTGGACACGCCGTCGATGATGGCGGTGTCGCCGCCTTCCACCTTGATATCGGCGCCCATGCGGACCAGTTCTTCTACATATTTAAAACGGTTCTCAAAGATGCTCTCCGTCACAATACTGGTTCCCCTGGCCAGAGCAAGGGCCACCGTGATCTGAGGCTGCATATCCGTAGGAAACCCGGGATAGGGAAGCGTCCTCACCTGGGTATGCATGGGCGGCTTGGCCGCCACCACCCGGATACATTCATCCGCCTCTTCCACCTCACATCCGATCTCGAGAAGTTTCGCCGTAATGGATTCCAGATGCTTGGGGATCACATTTTTCACCGTTACATCCCCCTTGGTCACCGCAGCTGCGAACATGAAGGTGCCCGCTTCTATCTGATCAGGAATAATCGTATATTCTGTGCCGTGAAGCTTCGCCACCCCACGGATCCTGATGACATCCGTTCCGGCGCCTTTTACATTGGCTCCGCAGCTGTTCAGGAAACTGGCCACATCCACTACATGGGGTTCCTTCGCGCAGTTCTCGATGATCGTCATCCCCTCCGCCAGGGTGGCGGCCATCATGACATTGATCGTGGCGCCCACGCTGACCTTATCCATATAAATATGGCTTCCCCGCAGATGCTCCGCTTTCGCCTTGATCAGACCGTGCTCAATGATAACCTCCGCCCCCAGCGCGCGAAAACCCTTTAAATGCTGGTCTACGGCTCTGCTTCCGATATCGCAGCCCCCCGGAAGCACCACCTCGGCGCATTTATACTTTCCCAGGAAAGCCCCCAACAGATAATAAGAACCCCTGATCTTTTTACAGCCTTCGCTGTCCACTGTCAGGTTGTGGATATGCCCCCCGTTGATCATAACCTTGTGCCGGCTGACCTTCTTCACCATCACGCCGGTGCTGCTCAATGCGCCCAGCATCACATCGATATCACGTACATCAGGAATATTATCTATATATACGGTCTCGTCCGTCATGGTCGCCGCTGCAAAGATCGGAAGCGCCGCATTCTTGGCACCCGCTATCTCCACATCCCCTACCAGCGGATTCCCGCCCTTGATCACATACTGTTCCATTCGATTTTCCTCTGCTCCGGGATCCTGTCCCGTCCTTTTTTCAATAAAAGCCATGTTACCATATTTTCTCTCTTTTGTAAACAGAACATATATTCTAAGGTCCTAATCCAGATATTTCTGCGGGTCTACCTGAACACCGTTTATCAAAATCTCAAAGTGTACATGAGGGCCTGTAGTGACGCCGGTATTACCGCTGAGAGCGATTCTTTCCCCCTGCTTTACCTTCTGCCCAACCGATACCAGTACTTTGCTCAAATGTCCGTATCTGGTCTGTCTGCCGTCCTCATGCTCAATATAAACCACATAGCCGTAACCGCTTCCCCAGCCGGCTTTGGACACCGTGCCGCCGCAGGACGCATAGACCGCCGTCCCCGTAGGCGTGGCCCAGTCGATGCCTTTATGATAGGAGCTGGCCCCTTTGGTGGGCGCAGAACGTCTGCCGAAACCGGAGCTTAACCTTCCTCCGGAGATCGGTTTGATATACGTAGGCGGGATCTTCGTCCCCCGCTCCACAATCTTGGCCACGGCTTCCATAACCACTTCTTCCCTGAGAAGTTCCCTTCCCACCTCCTTATCGTTCACATAGGCCACATTCGCGATCACCTTCCGGAATCCAGCGGAAGGCTGCTGCCGCACCACCATATCCGTGGTATACCAGCTGTCATTGTCAATATAAATGACATCTGCGTCATATATCTCCTCGTAGTACTCCGTCTCCACCCTGGTCACGGACAATTCCGGTTCCGGAACCGTGATCAGCAGTTCATCCCCTATATGAAGCATGGAATTCTCGTCCTCCAGGGAATCGTTCATGGCAATGATGGCATCCATGGGAATATTCACCTTGATGGATATCTCAGAGAGGGTATCACCTGACACCACCTCGTAAATGCCGGGAGTCTCCTGCTCCATAATGACCAGATTGACGGCATCTTCCAGGGAGGTCAGCCGGCTTTCCGGCAGATATACCTCCACGATCTCCACATCCTCCGCAAACTCCATGGTCTGTATGCCCAGCTCATAATCTGAAAAATCCGCTCGCTCCGCCGTCTCGGTTTCTCCAGTGATCCCTGTAAAAAAGCTCTGGACGCCGCTTTCCATGCCCAAATACCGATCTTCTCCCCCCTGAAGGCGGGTATCCGCCACGCTGGCCGTTAGAACGCTGAATTCCCGCTGTTCCTCTCCCTTTAATTCCACGGCAAACGTTCCGTCATTGCCATACTTGTCCAACGCGGCCTGCAAGAGCTGTCTCACCTCTTCCATGCTGGCGAGATTGATCGTATACTCATTGATCTTCAGGGTGTAGGAACGGTGCAATGTCTCCCGGATGGTGCTCTTCAGAGCCTCCTCCATCTTCCGGACGACGTCCTCTTCCCTGTCCGTCTCACCCCAGAGCACCTCCTCTCCCGTAACCACCATATCCGTCTCCATGAATACCAGTTCGTCGCTGAGCGCCGCCACATTTTTCCGTGCCTGCAGAAGCAGCTCTTCTATTCGGGCCTTATCCCCCAGCGTACCCACATCCCGGCCATTCACGCTGATATGGAAAAAATTCTCTCCTGTCGGTACAAAAGGAGTATACCCCTTCAGTAAAAGAACTCCTAAAAAGAGGGTGCCCAACGTAGCTTTAATATATGTAAATTTGTACTTTTTATGATTACTTTTTTTCTTTTTCATAAGTCTTCCAATTCTGATTTATACCTCCCGAAGCTATACCGGAAGGGCTTTTCCCAAAGAAGCTGCAACAGTTGTACTGCTGACCGCCTGGAAAACATACACTCTCCATACCTGCAAAGCATCCAGGCCAAAAAGGAAATGTCGTTTCGCATAACACACCTGCCGTAAAGGGAATCCCTGTCCTGTATTATACCCTGACTGACCCGTTTTATACATCACGGCCCTCTTCCGGCACCATGCTCACGGTTCCTGAAATGGCAGCATGACTGTATCACAGGCGGCGTTTAAAAAGCGCGCGCAACAGGGTAAACTGCCTCCGGCAGATCAATGCTTCTTCACACTGTATCCAAAGGTGCCCAGCTGCTCCCCGCACACAAAATAAGCGCCATGGGAATAGACAACTGGCTCTGCTTTCTCCAGATGAAACTTACGCCGTTCATCCATATATTTATCCTCCGCATGAACCGCGGCCACCTCCGCCAGGAACATGTGATGTGATCCAAGCGGCAACATCTGAACTACCTTACATTCAATATTGACCGGACTCTCCCCCAGAAGAGGCGCCCGGACTTTGCTCCCCGGAAGCGGCGTCAGCCCCAGCTCCCGGAACTTGTCCACATCCCTGCCGCTTTTCACTCCGCAGTAATCCGTGGCACAGGCCAGTTTTCTGGTGGTCAGATTGATCACAAATTCGCCCGTCTCCCGCAATATTGGATAGGAATACCGCTCCGGCCGAACCGAAATGCTGACCATGGGCGGACTGGTACACACCGTCCCTGCCCATGCCACGGTAAACAGATTGTATCTGCCATTCACATCAGCCACACTCACCAGCACCACCGGCAAAGGGTAAAGCATATTGCCCGGTTTCCAGATTTCTTTCGCCATATTCTCTGCCCATCCTTCTTTTCATCTGCTTTTCACCCGTTTCCGGACAGGCCCGGGATCAAGACCGCACATTTTTCATTCCCCCGCGGTTCCCGCCCCCACAAACCGGAAACGGGGACATGCCAGGCTGCGTGGGAACACATCGTCAGGTGCCTAAAATACCAGAATATTCAGCATGCTCAGCACCTGGATCACCACACCTGCCAGGCCGAACAGCATCCCCAGGACAGCAATGACCAATATGGCTGCCACCTTTTTCTTCATACTCTTTACGTGAGACTTTGTCCTGTCAATATCAGCTCCCTGCTTGCCGCTCTCCTCTACCAGGACTGCCTGCACATTTCGGTATACTTTCACACACTCCTTGTGTACATTCTCCTCCATCACGTCCAGTCTTTCCAGAAGTTCTGCTGACGGCTCTGCTGTCTTCTTTTCTTCCATGGACCGGGAAACGGCTTCCAGCTGTCCGGCGACTGAGCTGCCCATGCTGTCAACCTGTTCCCGCAGCTGCTCCAGAAGCGTCTTAAGGCTCTCCGTATCCCGCTGAAGCTTCCTGATCTCCTCTGCGTTTTCCTCCACCAGATCACCCAGCGCCACCGTCTCTACCTGACTGCATGCCAGCTTTGTCAGACCTTCGTCTACCAGCTTATGCATCTTCGCCAGACATTCACCGTAATCGACAGCCTGTTTCTTCCATTTATTCAGTTCCTCCACGTCTGCTGCCGTGTTTGCCTTGATGATTTCCTGCGCCGTCGTCTTCTGAGACAGCCTGTCCATAAATAGATCCATTCCTTTTCCTCCCGGCTCTTGTGTGCTGGATGTGGTCACTTCCTCAGGAACTGCCGCAGAATCCCTTCTGTGCCCTGCGTATTCCATGCACAGGTTATTCGGAGACATTTCCTTATCTCTGCTTCATGATTATAACATACGCTCATGAGCAATCGCAATAAGTTCTTCATTCAGTTTCAGCATTCTGGCATCCAGGTCGGATACCATCTTGGCACATTCGATCAGCTCTGTCCTGATGTGCTCCGGCGCATCCCCTTCAAATTTATAGTGGATCTTGTGTTCCAGGCTGGCCCAGAAATCCATTGCCACCGTCCGGATCTGTATCTCCACCTTGGTATCCACCGTCCTGTCCGACAGGTACACCGGCACTGTCACGATCATATGATAGCTTTTATAGCCGCTGGATTTCGGAAAGGTGATATAGTCCTTCACCGCGATCACCCTGATATCCCGCTGCTCGCTGATCATATCCGCAATCCTGTATATGTCGGACGTAAAAGAGCAGATAACCCGTATCCCCGCAATATCGTTTATGTGTTTGATCATATTGTCAATGGTCGATTCATGCCCGTCCCGCTTTAATTTCTTCACAATGCTCTCAGGAGTCTTGATGCGGGCCTTGATATGTTCAATGGGATTATAACGATGTACATGCTGAAATTCATCATTCAGGATCTCCATCTTCGTCGTGATCATCTTGAGTGCAGCATTATATATCAGAGTTACTTCTTTCCAACTGTCAATCCCCTCTCCGTTACCTTCTCTCAGTTCCATATTAACTCCTTTTAAACAGGCCCTTTTTTCCATCCGCCGGATTTCCGATACAGGTGAGGCCGTCAAACATAATCATTATAGCATAAACAATCCTATAAATGTACCGAATTCGTAAAAAATTAATCCTTTTTTGCCAAACAGGAAGTGCGGCTTGCATTTACGGCCAGAATCGAGTACCATGTATGTAGACACTTCCTTAATCTGCGGAACTGGAAACAGCAGCTGCCACGATTGTACCCCAGAGGATTTTCGGACGCAATCCCTTCGCGGACGATAATCCTCTGCCCCTCCTGGGTACAGGCGTGGCAGCTGCGGAACTGGAAACAGCAGCTGCCACGCCTGTACCCCAGAGGATTTTCGGACGCAGTCCCTTCGCGGACGATAATCCTCTGCCTTACCCGGGTACAGGCGTGGCAGCTGCGGAACTGGAATAGGACATTTATTATGTTTCGATTATGGGCAAGAACTTTTAAAGACAATCATATGCTGCAGGACACCTGCATCAAAGACGGCAGCTCCGACACCCGGACCCACAAGGTCTTCCATGCACTGGATGAAGTATGCAGCCAGTTTGACCTGGGACGGCCCGTGTGGCTGGACAAAACCATATCCGACTTTAAGCGTCACAGCAAGGTACGGTTTACACAGGACAATTTTATAGAAAGCATTGACTTTGACTATCTGGAAATTCAGGTGATCGAAGAAGATTAATCTTGACATTCTCACATTCCTGGTATAATATTATTCAAGAAGTAGTTTTGAAAACTACATATCGCATTGTCAGTAACCGCAATACGGTTCAGGCAACCCTGATGTATAGTTTTGTCCCCGATGCAGACAATAAAAGACGTAAAGTATGAAACCAGGAGGTATGAATATGCAGATCACGATCAGAGAACCCGGAAGCGCCATTACACATTTTATCGGCATGATGATGGCCGTATTTGCGGCGGTGCCGCTGCTTGTCAAGGCAGGGATTTCATCCGGCGGAAGCCACTTTGCAGCCATGGCCATATTTATGACCAGCATGATCTTACTTTACGGCGCAAGCGCCGCTTATCACTCCGTGAACCTGGCCGGAAAATACCTTCAGTTTTTCCGCAAGCTGGACCATATGATGATCTTCGTGCTCATCGCCGGCTCCTACACGCCGGTATGCCTGATCGTGCTGGGAGGCGACGTGGGCTACACCCTGCTGGCTCTGGTCTGGGGCATCGCCGTCGCGGGCATGCTGGTGAAAGCCTGTTGGATTACCTGCCCCAAATGGTTTTCTTCCGTCATCTATATTGCCATGGGATGGGTATGTGTGCTTGTCTTCGGACGGTTGCTGGATACACTTTGTGCTGCCGCTTTCTTCTGGCTCCTGGCCGGAGGTATCATTTACACAGCAGGCGGAATCATCTATGCGCTGAAGCTTCCTCTGTTTAATACCAGGCATAAAAGCTTCGGCTCCCACGAGGTATTCCACCTGTTCGTCATGGCGGGCAGCGTGTGCCACTTTATTTTCATGTATCTGTATGTGGCGTGAATCTCTGTCAGCCCCCGCTGCTGACGAACCTGCCGGCACGCCTTCCCGCAGCGGATACCGGCAGAGCCCGCCGGGAAATGCCGTGCCCGTATGCCCGTATGCGGCATCACCGGATACATGTTTGTCTGCGTCTGCAGCGATCCGAACACTCCGTCACAGCAAAAAAGAAATCAGCCCGGCAGGAAAACATACCTGCTGATTTCTTTTATACCTGCAGCATATGGGCGGATTCAAAAAACCGTGCCAGTATTTCAATCCCGCCTGTCGGTCAGAGAAACGGCATTGGTTTCCTGGCATTCGTACCCGTTAGGATTATTCTTCTGCCATCTCCAGGAATCCTCACACATCTCCTGAATGCCGCGCTGTGCCTCCCAGCCCAGTTCCGCTTTCGCGAGGCCGGCATCGGCATAGCAGGCTGCTATATCCCCTGCACGTCTGGGCTTGATCACATAAGGAATCCTGACACCTGTTGCCGCTTCGAAATTCTTCACCAGATCCAGTACGCTGTAACCTACGCCGGTGCCCAGGTTGTAAATCTTCAATCCGGCTTTTTCCTCAATCTTCTTCAGGGCTTTCACATGGCCTGCCGCCAGGTCTACTACATGGATGTAGTCACGCACGCCGGTGCCGTCCTGGGTATCGTAATCGTTGCCGAATACGCCCAGCTGAGGCAGCTTTCCCACTGCGACCTGTGTGATATAAGGCATCAGATTATTCGGGATACCGTTGGGATTCTCTCCCATGGTTCCGCTCTTGTGGGCGCCGATGGGATTGAAATAGCGCAGCAGTATCACATTCCATTCCGGATCCGCCTTCTGGATATCGGAGAGAATCTGCTCCAGCATGGATTTGGTCCAGCCGTAAGGGTTGGTGCACTGTCCCTTGGGGCAGTCCTCCGTAATGGGGATGACGGCGGGATTCCCGTATACGGTGGCGCTGGAAGAGAAGATGATATTCTTCACGCCATGCTTTCTCATCACATCCACCAAAGTCAATGTCCCGGCGATATTGTTCTCATAGTATTCCCAGGGCTTCTGCACGGATTCGCCCACTGCCTTCAGTCCTGCGAAATGAATCACCGCATCCACTTTTTCTTTCTCAAAAACCTCTTCCAGGGCATCTCTGTCCAGGATATCGGCTTTATAAAAAGGAACCTTCTTCCCGGTAATCGCCTCCACACGCTCCAGGGACTTTTCACTGGCATTGCTGAGATTATCCAGCACCGCCACCTCATACCCTTCCTGCTGCAGTTCCACTACCGTATGGCTGCCGATATATCCGGCGCCGCCTGTCACCAAAATCTTCATCGCACCCTCTTTTCCGCGCGCTTCCGGCCTTTCCTCCATGCCGCGCCCATTTTACTGGAAATAGAAAATCCGTTATAAGCATTCTCTATCCTGTGTTGACTTTACACCTCAAGAATACCGGAAATTTCCGCTTTTCTCAATATTCATATGTTAGCAGAACCTGTCAAAATGTTTTCCGGGGTACCGGGGTCTTCGCTTGTCCCGCCCTGACGCACAGGCACAGGCATCCTGATGCCCCGGAGCCAGAGCCGCTCCAGAAGTGACAGTCCGGAGACTTTCCTTCCCGTCCATAATCTGACGTGGAACCGTCTTAATCTCAACGTAATTGCAAATATCCTGCTACAGCTCCACTCCGCTCAGGCGCAGCAGCTCCCTGGCGCTTTCCACGGAATCAATGCCCGTCCTGTTCTTGATGGGCGCAAATTCCTGCTCCCGAACCACCTCAAAGGGAAGGCAGCTTTCCATCTGATGAATCATATCCAGCACCAGATTCTCAAATTTATAGCCGTTGGGTGCCTCCGGTTTCACCAAAATACCGTCTTCATTGATATAGGGAATCTTCTTCTCCACCACATGCAGAGGCAGGCTCCGGGACAGAATCCGTTCCAGTTCCGCCACACTGAACAGATAGTTTAAGATGACGCCGAAATTGTAGGCAGGCGCCCCGTTTTCATCCTTTGCTTCCAGCAGTTCTTCCGTCATGTCATAGTACTCCACAATGGAAGGCCTTCCGTCCTCCAGGCAGATGGCACCCACCTTCTCGTCAGGGGTCACCTTGCGGACCACCTTTGCACCCACTACGCAGTTTTTCTGAATGGTTGCGCCCACGAAGCAGGGATCCGCAATCTTCTGAAGCACATTGTCCACCGCAAATACATTCAGCCACTCTATGCCTGTCTCATGGACCAGGTCCAGCAGCCCCGCATCCTTCAGAGAGACAAACCAGCCGCCGTTTCCGTTGGGGGAACTGGCCATCTTTCCTTTTTCCTCCAGGAAAATCTTCCCGTCGTAGTCCACAGCCAGTGCCATCTTCTGCTGAAAGAAGTGGACATACTCCGCTTTGTATCCGAAAAATTCGTGCTCTGTCAGGAAACGCACGGTTGTGTCATGATTCTTGTCGCTGGTCATCACAAACAGATGAATCCATGCGTCCGCCTGCCGCACCACATCCAGAAGATTGTGCATCAGGCACTCGAAGATATAGAGTTTCCTGGTGATGCCCACATTGTATACACCTTTAGGGTCATCCGAGCCAAGCCTTGTTCCCATGCCGCCCGCCAGAAGGACTGCCCCCACCCTGCCTGCGCGGATGGCTTCCAGACCCGTGGCCGTAAAGCTTTCCCTGTTCGCCTGGATTTCCGGCAGCTGCATGGCGGCAAGGGGCGTGATAACGCCTCTCTGAAGCAGTTCCTCCTGATGTCTGCAGGAATCGATCACATTCATGTCGGAGGTTTCGATCTGTGCCAGAAGAGCCGCTTTTTCTGTCTCGGACAGTTCCTCAAAGTATTTCAGCACATGGGGCTGTCCGTATTTTTCCAGCTTCTCTTTTGCCTGTGATAATGTTATGCTCATTTTTTGCTCCTTCCGTTTTCCGTAATCTGTAATGGACAGGTTCAGTATATCAAAAATTCCCGATGACAGCAACTTTTATTCTTACTTTCCCTATGTATCGTCTAACCCCTTCCACAGATTACAGGAAATTATTTTAACCGGTATATTCGAATCTCATCCCTGGAATAAACGCACTCTGCGATTTGCTCTATCCCCTCTATGTTGACAGAATAAGTCCCCAGTTCCGTTCCGCTGACATAAATATATTCTACCTGATATTTCTGGTACCGATCGTAATAAGCAACCGGGTCCGCATACATCAGGCCCAATTCCGCTTCTCTCTCCGAATAATCTATCCCGTGATAATGCAGAAAAGTTCCCGCACCGCAAACAATATTTCTGCCTGTCAGACATGCAACCGGATTGTTGTGATTGGATGCGGTCAGTACCACCGAATCTGCCCCGGTTTCTTCTTCGATAAACCGGCAGGCTTCCACACTGGATGCCGAATATAGTTCATAATCTGATACCCACTCTCTTCCCAATGTCAAAAGCGCAGAGATTGTCCCGATAAAAAGCAGAACCCCGGCAGCGATCACTTTAAGTATACAGTTCCACTTCTTCTCAAACAGCACAGTAACAAAATTCGCCGCCAATCCACACATAAAAATAAATCCGACAAACAAAAGCTTATTATTATCATATACATTGGGCTGAAAGGCCACCAGTTCCGCAACAAACCAAATGAACAAAAGCGGCGAAGCAATCTGCAAATCCTGTTTTGAAGCACTGAAAAACCCCGGCAGAAACAATACAAATGTCAGACCGATATTTTTGACATAAAACCAGATATATTGACTCCCGGTATTAGACCAGTTAAAATGACCCCTGACAAACCCATTTGCCGCTGCCTGCCCGAATGTCCAGATAATCAGCTGCGGCAAAGCCAGCAGAATAATGATTCCCAGAAAGATTCCCCAGGTTTCAAGTACAGTTTTCCATTGCCCTTTTTGCATGATCTGCACCAAATACACCGCCATCACAGCCAACAGCAATACGATACCGACTCCCATAATCCATATTCCGTTTTTACTGACCGTATCCCCCTGTTGATTCACTGCCTGCAGGATACTGAAAAACAGCAGGCCTGCCGGTAATGATGCCAGCAAAACAAACGGTTTTCGTTCGGAATATATCCGACGGCTCTGTATTTGACGGCAAATTTCCTGACTGTCAAAGAACAGCCACATGGTACAGACCAGGCCAAACCCCAAAAAAGAATGGGTATGTATCATTGGCAACGCTCCGGCAAAAATGCCCGCTATCCAAAAGCATAATCTGCTGTGCCGCCTGACAGCTGACAGGAAAAAAGCCAATAGCGGAAAAAGAACTGCCCACCCAAATAAAGTTGCCCTCTGCGGGATCAACATATTGGCAATGATCTGTGCCCACCTGAAATTCATATCGCCGAGACTGGTGGGTGTATAATAAAAATCCGTAAAATTGCGTGCGAGAGAATCCGCATCGGTAAAATATATAAAACCCAAACCACCGTCCAGGAAAAACAGAATCCATGCAATCAAAGCAGTAGAAGAACGGCCGAACCAATACTTGATCAGGCAGTAGAATCCACCCATAACCTGGCAGATTGCGAAAAGCATCGGAATATTATATGCCACTCTCAGGGAGGCACCCCAGATATACAAGCTGGAACTAATGCTGTCACACAAAAAAGGATATGCCAGACGGACACCGGGATAAATAGAATATTCCGGCGGAAACCTTTTTTGATTGGCAATACTGGTAATAAACCCAAGATGCATATTCATATCCCCGTAGGTAGACTGGCCGGTATGAAATGAGCCGTTGTCCGCTGCCAGAATGGTATGCGTCATCAGACAATAGGCAAAATAGCAGAATGTAACAGCCATCAAAATGATACAGGGATTTTCCCGGAGCAAACGCCGCCATCCGCTCCAGGAACGATAAGGATTCTGCCCGGCAGCAGCAGATGCCCCGGCCAGATGCCCGGCAGCAGCACAAATCAAAATCCATAAGCACAGTCCCATCATATGGGAAACAATGGTAAATCCAAAGAAAAAGGAAAAAAGAACAGGACACCACTGCAATGCAAGCGTGCCGGCAACACTGCCCATCAGCAGACGAAAGACAATACTAAAATGTTCTTTCGCCAGAACGCGATTCATCATCCAGCAGCCTGATATTTGAAACAGCATATAAAACTCAATACCGACTACATTACCTGCAAGACTACCGTCAAACATTCCTCCGCCCCCCATTCTTCCATTCCAGAGATAACACCGCACAAATCAGCATGAACGGAATATAATTAGTAAAATAGCGCCCGCTCGTTTCCCACAAAAGCAAAAACGCCAGTATCCCCAAACATGCCAGCCTTGGCGCCAGGACGCAGCCCTGTTTCCTTTCTTTTTCCCGCAGGTCCCCGGCGGCACCCACAAGCATAAAAAAGTATACCACCAGCAGCATGCCAGTCGTAAAATGGCGATACGTGCTGTACTTTTCGCCCGCATATAATACATATTGGTGCAGCCAAACCTCCTTGGCCGGGGTATCATCTAAAAAGTCAGAAAGCGCAAACGTGCCGTCCCCGAAACAGACCACCGCCTTTCTCATCCATAAGTCCGTCAAACCCGAAAACTTCATCTCTTCCATGCGTTCCATAATTTTGGAAAGGCAGGCCTCATTCCTTTCCTCCGGCGCCAAAGAACGAGTAAACTCATAATCCCCCGGATTGTAATACCCATTGTTCTGCATTCCCATCATAACCCAATGCAAATAAGGTGTTTTCAGCTGTTTACAGGTATCTTTGTCCAAATGTACGCTGTACATATATGCATTCATGATTCCAAAAACCACAAAAACCACCAGCAGCGCCCATCCTGCCAATAGACATACTTCTTTCCAGTTTATGGACAAAACCGCATCAATCGCTACCGCAATCAAAACAATCAATACTGTAAATTTGATCAGCATCCCCACTGTCAGGGCAAATGCCATGGCGGTGGAAAAGGCGATACGCCTTTTCCAGTTCCGCTGTTCCTTAAAATGCAAATAGACATAATAAAAGAGGACAGGAAACAAAAGCGACAACGAATCCGTATAAAAAGCAGCTCCCATCATTGAAAAAGGGACACATAGAGCAAAGAAAACAAGTGCCGCTGTTCCGGCTATTTCATCCTTCAGCTTCCTGCAGGTTAAAGACACAACAGCAATTGTTGCCGCTATTAATAAAGTATTAAACACAATTCCCGCCGCAAAAAAATCCCTTACCCCAAAAACAGAAGCAATCAAAAAGACAAAATGCAAAACTGTCATTGCCCCCAAATTATTCGGAAAATACCCAAAATATTCATAATAATCCGGAAAAGAACCTTCCGTCAGCCACTGTATGGCGCCTCCGTAAACAGCGTCCATATCGAAAGCAGGCGTAAACCGCAGCCGAAATCCATTGATTAAGATAACCGCTCCATAGATTCCCACAAAACCAATTAGAATAACAGAGTAATATCGTTTGATCACTTTATCATATTTATTTAACAGGAAATAAGAAATCGTCACAATTGCAGCGCCTGCGATCAAATATAACAGCAGGATAATCGTATTATTATGGTGAATCACATCGCCAAACAGCACTTTCCCAAATACCAGTAAATAGGCACACAGGAAAATCCATAAAACTATCTGATGTATCCTTTTCTTCTTAGCCATAAACAAAAAGCCTCCAACCCCTGCCCCTGATGAAGCATATTTTTCAACAGAATCCTTCCGAAACCGAAACGCCTCTGCTCTCTTACCAGTTCCAGGCCGTCTTATCCTTCACTTCTTCTTCCAAAATCCCCTGGCCAGGATCTCGTTTCTCCAAAAATACAAAGCCGCCATAAGCACCGCCAGAACAAACAGGCACATCCCCGCACCAAATCCGGGAGACAAATAAGAAAAACTGATCTCATGCTCCCCTGCCGGAACCTCCACTGCCAAAAACGTTCCCGCAAATTTTTCGGCCTCGGTTTTTCTGCCGTCCACCCGTACTGTCCACCCCGTGTCATAGGGAATGGAAGTCATAATTGTCTGTCCCTCCTCAACCGAAATCATTCCTTTCAGTTTTCCGCCTCCATGGGATATCAGTTCGATACCGCCCGCCTGCAGTTCCTTCAGCGCCGCTTCCAGCACATCCATATCCAGCCTGGCTATGACAGCCCCTTTTACCGCCACATCGCCCCAGGAGTGCTCCACCTGTACCGTTATCTGCTGTCCCGGCGCGTAACTTCCTATATACAGGGAACAGGTAGTCTCCGTGGAAAAATAGTTTCCAAACCACACACCATTGACATATACATTCGCCCAGCCAGAACCACTGACATCCAGATACAAATAAAGCGGATTATTGTCAGGCACAGTCAATGTATACAGCCAACCGTTATCCTGCTCTGTAAGACAGTACTGCACTTCATCAAAATACCGTTCATTTTTGCCCGTAATAGAATTTAAATATACGTTCTGATTCTGATACGGATTGCCCTGCCCTGTCAATTCCGGCTGCATATCGGATACAGACGCGCTGTACACCATGGGCAGCGCCAATGGGTTACGGTAGACCGCCGCACCTTTTCCCTCATCCATTATTTTTTCATTACACTCCGGCTCCTGGCGGTCTGAAATCCTGTACGATACAGCAAACAGGCTGTCCAGTAGCGGATTGGAACCATACCCGCTGTTCCAAATATGCGACTGGGCTATTCCCAGGCTCTTTGTCAGCCTGTTCACCGCCGTATTATAGGTTGACGAATAATGTGTCATGCCATGAAAGCCCAGCAGCATTGCGTCATTTTTTGAATATTCATAAGTCGTATTGACCCGATACAATCCGTCGTCCTGCTGCTTTATCCAGTCTGCCAACGGCTTTGTCCTGCTGATGAATGCATCGTACTCCTCTGATTTGGCATACCCGAACTGCCCGTCCAGTCCTGTCAGCATCGCTTGTCCATTCGTTGTCAAGTCCGCCAGATTTACCAGAAAAACCATTGTCACAAAAGCATAAACCCGCACTGCCGCTCTCCGGTTTTTCCGCAGACTCTCCCACGTCCCGCTCGTACCCAAATCACAGGCTGTACGGAAGGCCATATAGATTATCATGAAACTAAACAGAAACGCATATCGATAAGGAAACCAAACCGGAGACCGAAAACCATGCCATACCAGATTAAAGCCTTTATAATAAAAACTCAGAGCCAGTATAACCAACATAAAAACGGCCCCGATTTTCTCCCGCAACGTGACTCCCATCAGATAAAAAAACACCACCGCAAGCACCAACGCCGTTATGCCGCAGTACACCGCCGGCAAACCGGAATCCGTGATACTGTCATAAACGCCATTCCTGAACTTCCCGAAAAAGTCCGAAAGCTGAAAATTCGTCTCAAAGCTCAGCTGATAGCCGCTTTCTGTGGACAACTTTCCCTGTATCAAATCTTTGAACGCAGACAAAAGCAGCGGCGCCGACAACCCGATTGCCAAAACGGTACAAATACCGAAACGCAGTACACACATCAGCATTTGCCTGACTGTTTTCCCTGTTTCCCCACACAATAAACGGTATAAAAAATAGAGTCCTGTAAAAATCCCTACCATATAACCGATATAATAATTGCTGATAAATACCGCTGCCAGAGCCAACATATAATGGAACCCTTTTTTTCCATCCAACAGTTTCTCCACCCCCAATAAAACCAGGGGCAGCATGATCACCCCATCCAGCCACATCAGGCACATGGAATAAACAAGGTTGTAAGAGATCAGCGCATAGCAGGAGGAAAACAGCCACACCACCGGCAGAGCCGCCGGTTTCCCCGCTGATGCGCGTTTCCACAAGTAATGACTATATACAGCAAAACTCAGGCCCGCAAAGCCAATCTTCAAAACAGTCAGCAGCACGATTGCAGCATCCATTCTTTCCACCGGAAAAAAGCAGACCAGAAATGACAGCGGGCTTGCCAGATAATATGCATATAGCCCCAGGAAATTCCCGCCCATAGAACGGGACCAGCTATAAAAAAGCGAATTATCCCCCGAAAAAGCATTCCTTATATAGGCATAAAACTCCATGTACTGGTCTTGCATATCCATGATAAACAAAGTCTTGTCCCCAAAGGGATAAAATCCATTCTGCCGTAGCAAAAATAACATGACAAATGAAGGAATCGCAAACGCGCCAAGGAGCAAGCACACATTTAAAACCACTACTTTCCTTTTTTTCATTTTCATATGTCCTCTCTATTAAGTCAAGTATTTTCCCTTGTTTTAAAGATTTTTCAGCTTCCTGTCTCAGAAAATCGGTTACCCCTGACCGCAGCCACCTACAGCTCCAGGTCCGCGAAAAAATCTCCCTCTCCGCCAGGCTTCCTCCTCTTCTCTTCCTTTTGTCAGACGCCTCAGATAATCCTCAAGCTCCTCTTTCAGTTCCGGCGACAGCGCCTGAGAATGGATCCTGTTGCCCACTCCATACCCCAGCAATATTTTCCCCATACTGCTTCCCGCCATTTATACTGCGCACCGGTTGAATTTGCAGTACAACCCGACTGCAGACCGCCAGCCAGGTATTTTCCCGGAGACATCACTGTAAATCCTGGCGGTCTGCAGTATATGTATTTTACCCAGGAATGAAATATCCGGCGATATCACACGCAATGTTTCCTCACAAACGCAATTGAATGCTCCCTGGCCGCAGCGCTGTCTGCTCCCTCATAGCCATGCCCCGCCCCGGGCATACTGACCAGTCTGGCATCCTGACAAACGGTCACTGCCCTCTCGGAACAGCTTATCGGCACAATCGGATCCTCCGTTCCGTGAATCAGCAGCACCGGCCTGCCATACTCCGAAATTCTTCCATACACATCAATCAGTCTGGCCTGTTCATCAAATTCCTTCCCCAAAACTATGCCGAACACCTCATGTTCCCCGGCCAGATACCGTCTCTGGGCATCCTCCGGAATCGAAAATGCCGGATACCAGAGAACCAGCGCCCGGATATCCCCGGGATGCCGGGCCGCTACCAGGGCGGAGACCAGCCCTCCCATGCTCTCCCCCTGCAGAAAAATCCGCTCCGGATCAATATAATCCAGCTTCTTCATATCCGCAATGACGGTCTCCAGATCCCCGCACTCGGATTCCACCGTCATTTCTTTCATGGTACCGTCGCTCAGACTCTCTCTGCCACCTCCGCAGAAATCAAAGAAAAGACAGCAGATGCCGGCCTCGGCGAAGCCGTCCCCATGATGCATCAGTTCCCGGAAATTGCCGCCGAAGCCATGGCAGAAGATAACCAACGGCATTTTCTCCTTCCTCTCTTCCGGCAGATACATCCGTCCCTGTATTTTCATTCCGTTCTGTTTTTTGAAAGTCATCTCCCGAATCATTTCCTGCTCCTTCCTGCACCGGATAAACCGGATACAAAAGAAAAATAATATCGTTATTCTGCATAAAGTCATTGTACCATTGTCCCGGCCACGGCGCAAGCAAAACGATGCTCAGCTTTCATCGGCCTCTATTTCCGTGTTATTATTTCCGTGTTATTTCTGCCATTTCTGTTACATCGGAGATGTACTGCCCCCAATTCGGTTTCCGGTTTTCTGGAGGAAAAACTTTATAAACCTTACTGGGCAAACACCAGTTCCAACAGTCTGGTAGGCCTGCTGACGACGAGGCTTCCCTGGCAGATACCGTGAAAGCAGCGCTGAAGCAGATAGCGGAAAAAGCTTACGATACAGAGCTGACCGCCCGGGGAATCTCCCCATCCAGAATCCGCCATTACGGCTTTGCCTTTGAGGGAAAGAAAGTGTTGACCGGCCGATAAAATATCAGCCGATCAGACGCTCCCCAGGCAACAGACCGCTTCTCCAATAAACCAGTACCCTCTTTCATCCTCAAAATCGTCGCGCACAATCGCAAAAACTATGCTATACTGGATTTGCTTCGAAGTGATTAATCGAAATCCGGAGGTGAACATATATCCTGAAATGAATCATTACATTCTCATATGGTCCGTCTGCACTTTTGTGGAAACACGGGTGCAGGAGGAGATCAACCTGGAGGAACTGGCTTTACAGACAGGCTTTTCCCTGGCACATGTCCGGGATATCTTCCGGCAAAATACCGGAAAGTCCCTTTCCCATTATATTCAGGAACGGAAAATCGCCAATGCCGCCCAGGAACTCCTGTATACGGACCAGAAGATCATTGATATCGCAATGCGCTACGGTTTTTCGGGCAGAACCGTATTTTCCCGGGTTTTCAGACGGCACACCGGTTATACGCCATCGCAGTTCCGTCTGGAACAGCCGCTGTTAACACGCATACGGCTCTGTGCCGGTGTATTTGGAGTGGGATTGCCCGGGATAACCGAAGCTTCGGCCCACTGCCATAAACAGGGCAAAACGGATGCCGCCGAATGCACAGTTAACTGTGCTCCAAAATGAGAAATTGCGGATACGTCATGTACACAGCCCCCGCAGAACCGGAACACAGCTGCAAACGCGGTTACTGACCAACAACTTTAAAAAAAAACAGGAGAAAAAAATGGAAATAAACGATACAACAATTCTTTACGGCGTCCCCAAAGTCGCCTACGGCGTAGATGGCTGCACTCCCTTCCCCATGTGCATCCAATCCTGCGCAAAATACCTGGGCATCCCTGCAGATTACACACGGGCAATGGCGGAAAGCGGCGCGGCATTCCGGCTGAACTGGAATACTTCCTGTTGGGACGGCGGCAATGTAGACGCTGTTTTTGCTTTCGACGACCCGGACAAGATATTCCGGTGCGGTATGCGCGCCATGGAGCGGGAACTGAAGATACTGAAAAGGACACCGGATACGAAAAAAGAGGACTTCATGGATTTTATTCGAAATGAGATCAACGCCGGAAATCCTGTCATCGCCCTGGGGATCATAGGCCCGCCGGAAGCCTGCGTCATCACTGGTTATCGAGAAAACGGCAATATATTGACGGGGTGGAATGTATTCCAGGAATACCCGGAGAACCAGGCCAGCGTACAGTTTGAGAAAAACGGTTATTTCAGCACCGGAGACTGGTGGGAGAATCCGGACACCACTGCCCTGATTGCCACCGGTACACAGTCTCTCCCGCCTCTTACCACAAAGGAGGCGCTCCAAAATGCCGCCGAAGCCTTAAAAGGGCGCATGTGCGGAACCTTTGCCAGAGGAACCCATGCCTATGACGCATGGAGAGATGCCCTGTTGTGCGACAGGGATTTCCCCCGGGATGCAGTCTTTCCTGTACTGGTGGAACGCATGATGTGCCACGGTGACGCCATGGACTGCCTTTCGGACGGACGCCTCCATGCCGCAAAATATCTGCGCCGTCTGGCGGAATCACTGCCCGCGCAGGCAGAAAAGCTGAACCGGGCGGCACAGGAATTTGAATCCGTAACAAAAATCATCTGGGAGGAAATGATTCCCGTCCTGGGCGGCTGGGAACGCGGAGAAAAACAGATGCGCCAGCTGGCTGAACCGGAAAACCGGCGTCTGTTTGCCGACCTGATCCAGCGAATGAAGTCCCATGACGAGCAGGCATATACATACCTGTGTGAACTTGCCGCGGCTGAGTAAGGAAATGCCTCCAAATAACCTACGCAAGTCTGTTGCAGTATCTACAGATTTTATCAGGTTTACTCTAAACAAAATGCGTAGGTTATTTTCCGGCAGTTCCTAAGGCCATATATCCCTGTGGGCGCTTTCCGAGCAGTTACCTATAGTTTCGCAAAAATTTTCTACCTACACATAAATCCTTTAAATACGGGGTTTGTGGAGCAAATTGTAAGTCCAGTAAATTCTACATGCCGCATATCCATACCCGACTGCGTGACCGGAATACGGCATATGCCGCATTCCCATACCCGACTGCCGGGACTGGAATGCGGCATATGCCTGTCTGTACATGGGCTTGCCATGCCTGCAGACCAGCAGACAGATCACACGGGCAGCAGGTCACATGTAATAGCTCTTTCCCCGGTCATATGCCGTCTTCTGCCTGCAGAGATAGAGATATTCGCTCACATTTGTGTATAATCCTGCCATGGATGCAGCCTTTCTTTCCATCCGGTGGCGGCTCAGGCTGATCTCTTCTGCCATACCGGACAACAATTCCGACAGATACGCCATCCCATACTGTTCTGTCAGTTTTGCGGTATTTTGTATATCTTTCAGCGTACTGTCGTGAACCGTATCAAAACCGCTCTGGTACAAATCCTCCATCAGGGAGCCGATCTCCGCCGCCAGATCCTCTATGACCTCATACTTTGACCTGCGCCCTGAAAGTGCCGCATCCTGCGCTTTATTCCGGCCTTCCGATTCTGAGTCCAAAGACGCTCCATACCGGCCGTCCAATCCCGCGCCCAAACTGCCAGTCTCATTTGCAGTGCATCCTGTACCATCCCGTTTTCCCGCAGCGTACTGCCCTTTCGTCTCCGTTTTGTCGCATCCGAAGTCTTCCTCCAGTTCCATCAGATCCACCGGATACATCCGCACCCTTCCGTCCTTCAGATAAACCTTCCCGATAAAGCAGGGCAGCTTCCTCTCGGAAATCCTCTCCAGATACCGTATGGTACCGGATTCCTGTTTGGAATAAACTACCTCAACCAGAACCTCCCGCCCTGCTTTATCATAGAGCGGCAAAGTCAGCTGCTGCCCTGTCTGGGAGAATTCCGCCTTTGCGCAGGATGCAGGCTGGACAAACACCAGTTCCACCCCGTTTCCGGAGACACCGTCCGCCCCGTTTCCTTCGTCTCCCGCATTTTCCTGTCCTCCTGCGTTACCGGCATCATCCTGCTCCATAAGCCATGCCTTCTGCTGCTTACCTATCTGTCCTGAAAAAAGATTGTCAAAATCCCGGTAATACCAGTCCTTTATATCAGAAAGCGAAAGCCCCTGTTCTCCAGTGACCTCCCCTCTCGTCTCCTGACTGGAAGAAAGCCGGTTTCTCTCATCGCACTTTGCCCCTGTCAGATGAATCCTGACCTTCAGCAGATTCTCAAAGGTAAGATTAAGCCCCCAGGGTGCCTGCCCCTTTTCCGTGTATCCCCTTCTTTTCCGCGAATCATAAAATACGGGCCTGGCGTTGGTGTAGGTATACCACTTTTTCGTATTTTCCTCCAGAAAATAGATAGTCTCTCCCTCGTACCCGGTCTGACTCTCAAAATGCTCCATAGCAATGCCGATCAGATCCAGATTCCCCACAGGAATATAATCCGCCCGGAATTCGCCTGCAAGCCTGGCCACCCCGCCTGCATCCTGCGCCTGCAGCAGCATTTCCACCCGCCTGTACAGCCTCGCCATCTGCTCCATAAGGTCTTCCGTCTTAAAAGCCGCCTTCCTTGCAAAATATCTGTCATAAGAATCGGAAAGCGCGCGGAAATAGCCCTCGAACCTGGCCAGGCCTTCATTATGGCTGATGATGGCAAGCCGCTCCAGGTAATCCAGCACATCCGGCGAAGTCCGGGAAAGCCCTGTGGCAAACAATTCCTCCAGAAATACCTTCATCTGCCCCGCGGCTTCCTTCACATGCGCCATATCATATTCCTGGGTTTCCACAATCTCTCCAAGCAGCGTTTGCTTCGTCATGGTGCCTGCCTCCAGCTGGCACCAAAGGATGGCGGACGCCTTATGTACACACAATTCCTTCTTATGGCAGCTGCAGGTGGAATATTCCAGCGGAGACAGCAGCTTTACCGTATGGTCCCGCCGGGGCAGCTGTACCGTGATCACAGAGGAAGATCTGATCTCCGGACGGATCCCGGCAGCCACCTGATTTACGAAAGTCTGAAACTGCCGGACTCCCAGCGCCTTTTTCAGTTTTTCAAACGGGTAAGCGCTTATTTCTTTCCAGACTGGCGTTTTTTCCGCCGCACCTGCTTTATCTGATGCGGATGACTCAGGCGATATGTGCTTTTCTGTCCGTCCTATTTGCGGAGAAGCTCCGCTTCCGCCCTCATGCCCATGTGACAATTCCCTTTCCTGCCCGGTTCTTTCACCCTGCCCTGACAGTTCTCCCTGTACCGGCTCCCGGCTGTGACCTGACTGTGCGCTCCCATCCTGTCCGCTCTGCCCTGCAGGCGGCATGCTCCCGGCTGTCTGACTGTTCTGGCCTGACTGCACACACTCGCACGCCTGACTGTTCTGCCCCGCCTGCACACGCTCGTCTGTCTGACCATTCTGCTCCGGCTGCGCACACTCGCACGCCTGACTGTTCTGACCCTGCACATGCTCGTCTGTCTGACCATTCTGCTCCGGCTGCGCACACTCGCATGACTGACCGTTCTGACCCGCCTGCTGCTCCTGCGTCCCGGCCGGAGACGCCTCTTCTGTACTCCCGTTTCCCTCCGCTTCTTCCGCCATGCACTTTTCTCTTAAAACCAGTATGGCCTGCACCACATGGCGGCACATGCTTCTGGAAGGGCAGGTGCATTTGCTTTCTGCCAGGGGATAACGCACTGTGACGGTTTCCTCCCCCACTTTCACGGATGCGTCTTCCCCCATATCCTGAACCGCTGCCGCAACCTCGCCTTTATCCTTATAAGCACGCTTGACGATTCCCTTATTGCTGAGACCGATCAGATAATCGTCATCTATATCGGCCAGTCTGTCTTTCCAGATGCTCATACCTTCTCCTTTACGATCCAATGTCCTTTTCGTGATGCGCCCACCCGTTCCAGACAGCCTTTTTCATATAGATCGTTTTCAATACCGTTCCCGCAACGCTTAAATTCAACGGCAATCGTCTCTCCAATCTCCAAAAAAGAACTCATTCCCGCCGCATCCATTCGCCCCTCCTCCTTTCAGCCGCCTGTCATGCCAGGATCCTGTCAATCCGCTCCCGCTCTTCCCCGCTGAAATCCATATTGGAAAGCATCCCCACATTGTCCAGTATCTGGGAAGGTTTTGAGGCGCCGATCAGGACGCTTGTGATATCCCTGTCCCGGAGAATCCATGCCAATGCCATCTGCGCCAGGCTCTGGCCCCGCTCCCCTGCGATCTCGCCCAAAGCCCGCACTTTCTTCAGGGTTTCCTCCGAAACGGCGTTCTCCTTCAGGAACCTTCCGTCCGTGCGGATGCGGCTGTCCGCCGGAATCCCGTTCAGATATCTGTCCGTCAGGAGCCCCTGGGCCAACGGGCAGAATGTGATAATGCCGATGCCGTTTTTCGCCGCGTAATCCTTCAGACCATCCGCCTCAATCCCCCGGTCAAACATGGAATACCGCCTCTGGTTGATGATAAACGGCGTACCCATCTTCCGAAACAGCGCCGCAATGGCAATGGTCTGTTCTTTGTCATAATTGGAAATTCCCGCATAGAGCGCCTTGCCGCTTCTGACGATGCTGTCCAGCGCACCGGCGGTCTCTTCCAGGGGCGTGCCCGGGTCCGGCCTGTGATGATAGTAGATATCCACATATTCCAGCCCCATTCTGCGCAGACTCTGGTCCAGGCTCGCCACCAGGTACTTCCTGCTCCCCCAGTCGCCGTAAGGCCCGGGCCACATATCATATCCCGCCTTGGTGGAAATCACCAGTTCGTCCCGGTATGCACCCAGGCTCTTCTTCAGAATGCGGCCGAAATTCTCCTCCGCCGCCCCGGGTGCCGGGCCGTAATTGTTGGCCAGGTCGAAATGTGTGATTCCGTTGTCAAAGGCGGTCTCACACATCTCCGTCATCGTGTCAAAATTGCCGTTGGAGCCGAAATTATGCCACAGCCCCAGGGACACCGCCGGCAGCTTCAGGCCGCTGGCCCCGCATCGGTTGTACTGCATTTTTTCATATCGTGTTTCCTTTGCAAGATACATCTCTCATTTCCTTTCTGAAGTAGACACTTCCTTATCCTCATGACCGCCGGAATTTATACTGGCTGTCAAAATAGATTTTACATACATTTCCCTGCCATCACATATACGTTTTCATAATCTCCTCTGCCACCTGCCGTTTGGTCATACACAGATCCATGGCCTGTTTCTCGATATACCGGTGGGCATGGGGCTCATCCATCTTCAGCTCACTGATCAGCAGCCATTTTGCACGGTTGACAATCCTGATCTCCTCCATTTTCTCTTCGATGGACAATGATTTCTTCTCCGCCCGCCGCAGCCGCTCCCTTGCACTGACCATCCATCGCAGCGCCTGCCCCAGAGCCTGCTTCGATATGGGCTTTGACAGCACGAAGACTCCGTGGGCAACCACTTTATCATAAATTCCCATATAATATTCCGCTTTGACAAACAGCAGAACCACCGTGCTGTTTGCGCTGCAGGCATCAATCGCGAAGCGAATCCCCGGGTCATCCGGCAAAGGCGAATTGATCATGACAAAATCAACACTTCTCTCGACGAGCCTTCTCTTCGCGGCAGATATATTTGCGACAGTATGGACTGAAGAAATGGCGGCTTCGGAAAGCAATGGCGACAAAGCATCGTTAAAACTCCCGGACGCCGAAGCGACAAGAACGCTGTATCCTCGTTGTTCCAGACTCATGTTCCTCCTCATTTCCGCGCCGTTTTGGGGCATCCGATCCGCTCCGAAACCTGCGCAATATACTGTTTTTCTGTCCGGGCTCAGCCGTTTATGGCATCCGCCGGATGAAATCCCGCGCAGTAGCTGTCCAGTACAGGCTCTGGAATATGCTTCGTGATGAACATGCTGTTCCAGGCCGCCTCACGCGCTTCCCCCAGACTCAGGGGCAGCCTGCCGTACTGCTTCAATACCGCCGCATCCGCCTTATATAAATTGAAATCCGCCGCCGGAGGCAGTTCTTTCGCATATCCGTATTCCATTCCGTACAGAACCGCATATATGATCAGCGCAAAAGCCAGATAAGGATTGGCTTCCGGGTCCGGTGAACGAAGCTCCGCACGGCGGTACTCTCCCCCGGCTGCCGGAATCCTCACCAGCTGAGAACGGTTCTCATGAGACCAGGATATATATTTGGGCGCTTTATTCTGTCCCAGTCTCCGGTAAGACGCCTCCGTGGGATTCAAAAACAGCGTCATGTCCCGGCTCTTTTCCAGAATCCCCGCTATTACATAATCAAATAAATCCCTGTTCTCCTGACCGCTCTTATTTTTCACGGACACATTGATATGAAAGCCGTTCCCCGGCTGCCCCTCCAGCGGTTTCGCCCCGAAATCAGCGGCAAGTCCGTTCCTGTGAGCGACGGTCCTCGCCACTGTCCGAAATGTCATGGCATCATCCGCTGCCGTCAGCGCATCGGAATACCGAAAATCAATCTCATTCTGGCCGGGTCCCTCCTCATGATGGGAACTCTCCGGCCTTATCCCCATCTGTTCCAGTGTGAGACAGATCTCCCGCCTGATATTTTCTCCTTTGTCATCGGGAGCGATGTCCATGTAGCCGGCTTCATCATAAGGTGTCTTCGTAGGCCTCCCGTTTTCATCCAGCATGAAAAGATAAAACTCCTGCTCTGCTCCAAAAGAAAACTCATAGCCGGCTTTCTCCGCCTCCGCCACAGCCTCCTTCAGCAGATTCCGCGTGTCGCACTCAAAAGGCCTGCCGTCCGGATAGGAGATGGAGGAAAACATACGCACCACTCTGCCGTGCTCCGGTCTCCAGGGAAGCAGATCCAGCGTCTCCGGTTCCGGATGCAGGAACAGATCTGAATGTACTTCATCCCCGAATCCGGCAATGGAAGAAGCATCCACCGCAATACCACAGTCAAAAGCCCGGGGAAGCTCCTGGGGCATAATGGAGATATTCTTCTGCCTGCCGAACACATCACAGAAGGCAAGCCGGATAAATTTCACATCCTCCTCCTGGACATATTGTATTACTTCCTGTTTTGAATATTTCATAGTCCTGCCCTACTTTCTTTATAGAAATATGAAACAGTCCGCGGTCTTCTCGTTGAAACAGCGGAACTGCGCTTTCAGCCCGAAATACTATCCCAATTGTACCATGGATTTATGGTAAATGTCTATAACATCCGAAAAACCGTACAGATATGCAAAGAATTCGCTGAATCCTTATTACGTCCAGGTGCAGAATCTGGAGAAGATGCTGAGCGTCGGCATTGGAGAGCAGGTTTTCATAGATCCGGGTGACGGCTTCCCTGTCCATCCACAATTCGGCTTCCCTGATTTCAAAACGGACGGCGGCTTTTATGCCCTCCCCAGCAGCCGCTTTCTCACCACCATTTCGACGGGCACAGGAAATGCGGACTCTGCCTCAGCCCCCGGGAGACTGCCGGGTATGGGGACAGATGTCCCGTATGCGGGAAGAAGATAACCATCGGGGTGCTGAACCGGGTGGAACAGCTTGCGGACAGACAGGAGGGCTTCGTCCCGCCCACGGGACGCCCTTTCGAGAGCCTGGTACCCCTTCCCGAAGTGATCGGCTCTTCCATGGGGATTTCTGCCACAGGGAAAAAGACGGCGGAAAAGTATAAGCAGATGATACAGGCGCCGGGGCCGGAGTTCGCCATCCTGCGGGAGATTCCGTTGGAAGATATCCGAAAGGCCGCGGGGCCTTTCGTGGCGGAGGGCATCCGGCGGCTGCGGGACGGCCAGGTGGAGCGCAAACCGGGATTTGACGGAAAATATGGGAAAATCAGCCTGCTCACCCCGGAAGAGATCAGCAGCCTCAAACGGTAGATATCCGTTTTCACCACGAAGGAGGCAGGCCGCTGCAGCCTTTTAGGAATTATCGGAATGCAGTATACTTTATTTCGGTTTAGTGCCTATTCCAAGGCAGGTTCCAGGACTTTTGCAGTAAAAAAGCCATGGCACTTGCCGCCATGGCTTTTGGGGGATTCTAATGTCAATACCAATGCTGTCACGTCCTATTCCCCGTCCGGCTCCAACAGAGCCTTCTCGTAGCTCTCCAGAATCACCTTCTGGATCACATCTCTGGCAGAGGAATTGATGGGATGGGCAATATCCTTATACTCCCCATCTGCCGTCCTCTTGCTGGGCATTGCGATGAATAAACCCTTGTCTCCCTCGATCACCTTAATGTCATGTACTACAAATTCTTCATCAAGGGTAATCGATACAACAGCCTTCATCCTGCCTTCCTTCGCAATTTTGCGTACGCGTACATCTGTAACCTGCATCTGCAAAACCTCCTTATTCAGGAATGTGGGAATTGCCGGAGAATAGCTGATGCAATTGTCTCGGAAAACGCCCGTAAACTCGCATCCGTTATCCGCAGGCACTTCCTTAAGACCGCCCCGTGTTACATTGTATATCTTTCATTCCGCTCCAGGACAATGCGGATATGACCACCCTCACCCACATAGTGGGAATTCGCCCGAATGGTGCTGTGGCTCTCCACAATGCAGTTCTCAATGCATGTGTTGTCGCCGATATAGACATCATTCAGTACAATAGAATTTTTCAGACAACAGTTATTCCCTATATAGCTTTTTTTGAAAACCACGGAATTCTCAACCACACCGTTGACGATACAGCCGCTGGAGATCAGGCTGTTCCTCACGGCGGCTCCCACGTTATACTTCGCAGGGGCCAGGTCATCCACTTTGGAATAAATATCCGGGTATTGTTTAAAGAAATAATTCCTCACCTCAGGCTTCAGGAAATCCATATTGGTTCCGTAGTAATCCTCCACCGAGGCGATATTTTTCCAGTAATCTCTTAACTTATAGCCGAAAATCCTCCTTACATCCTTATAGCGGATTAAAATATCCCGCACGAAATCGTATCTGTCTTCCTCCTCGCACTTTTCCACCATCTCGATAAGCTGGCGCCGGCGCAATATATAAATACCGCAGGAGATTACACTGGATTTCGCCCGCAGGGGCTTTTCCTCAAACTCCTCAATACGGCTTTCCTCATTCATCCTGATGGTGCCGAACCGTTCCAGATTTGCGCCCTCTTCCATCTCCCGGCAGGCCACCGTGATATCAGCCTTCCTCTCGATATGAAACGCCAGCATCTTATTGAAATCCAGCTTGTACACTCCATCCCCTGAAGCAATCACCACATAGGGTTCGTGACTGCTCTTTAAAAATGCCAGATTCTGATAAATGGCATCAGCCGTCCCCCTGTACCAGTTGCTGTTCTCCGCAGTCACCACCGGGGTAAAAGTGTACAGACCGCCCTGCTTACGCCCGAAATCCCACCATTTGGAAGAACTCAGATGCTCATTCAGGCTGCTGGCATTGTACTGGGTCAGCACTGCCACCTTCTGGATATGGGAATTGGACATATTGCTTAAGGTAAAGTCAATGCTGCGGTAGCTTCCCGCAATTGGCATGGCACAGACCGCCCGCTTCCGCGACAGTTCTCCCATCCGCCGGTTATTGCCGCCCGCTAAAATGATTCCTATCGCCCTCATAGATGCTCACCTGCCTTAATCAAAGTCCTGCCGCCCGGAAGGGTACAAGCCTCGTAGTCAGCCCCGGTTGTCACACCGAAGATGACCGAATTCTTTCCTACGGTTATGCCGTTGGGAATCACGCTCCGCTCACCTACAGTGACGATTCCGTTGTTATAAATATGCGGAGCAGTGTCGTTCTCCGTCTCTTCCCCTATGCCCAGACGCACATGGTTCCCCAGCCGAACCTCCTCCGCTACAATTGCCTTATATAACTCACATTGGTTTCCTGTCTGCGTATTATTCATAATGATGGAATCCCGCACTACAGTGTCTTTCCCTATGGTAACCCCGCATCCGATGACGGAATTGTACACCCTGCCGTATACATCCGTTCCCTCGCCGATGATGCTGCGCTCCACCACGCTGTCAGCCGAAAAATACTGCGGCGGCTGAATCTCGCTCTTGGTATAAATCTTCCAGTATTCCTCATAGAGATTGAATTCCGGCACAATATCAATCAGCTCCATATTGGCTTCCCAATAGGACTGCAGGGTGCCCACATCCTTCCAGTACCCTGTGAATTCGTAAGCATACATGGGCGCGCCTTTTCGGTGACAATAGGGAATTACATGCTTCCCGAAGTCAAGGGCCGGCTGCCCCGCCATGGTAAGCAGCGCTTTCTTCAGCGTCTTCCAGTTGAAGATATAGATTCCCATACTGGCCAGATTGCTCTGAGGATGCACCGGTTTCTCTTCAAATTTAAGGATGCGGCTCTTATCGTTCACGGTCAGAATGCCAAAGCGGCCGGCTTCCTCCATGGGCACAGGCATCACCGCTATGGTCACCTCCGCGCCGCTTTCCTTATGAAAATCCAACATGATCTCGTAATCCATCTTATAAATATGGTCACCGGACAAGATCAATACATACTCAGGGTGATAACTTTCCATATATTCCAGATTCTGGTAAATGGCATTTGCCGTGCCAGTGTACCATTCGCTGTTGGAGAGCCTCTCATAGGGCGGAAGCACGGTCACCCCGCCGATATTGCGGTCCAGATCCCAGGGAATACCGATCCCGATATGGCTGTTCAGGCGCAGCGGCTGATACTGGGTCAGGACTCCCACCGTGTCCACACCGGAATTAATGCAGTTGGAAAGCGGAAAATCGATAATGCGGTATTTTCCGCCAAATGCCACGGCAGGCTTTGCTACTTTGGATGTAAGTACACCCAGCCGGCTGCCCTGTCCGCCTGCCAGCAGCATGGCGATCATTTCTTTCTTGACCATATTGTCACCTCTGTCTGATTTTCATTTCATTCTACACACGCAAACAATACCTGCAGCATCCTGCTTACAAACAGACCAAATGCAATGGCCATTCAAATGTATAGTATCTTTAATTTATCATATTATATCACACTCTTTTGTAAAATGGAATATTTAATTGTCGAAAAAAATGTTTTTTGATACCCAAAATATATTAAAATTTAATAAATTTAAAATATATTTGGCGGAATATTTAGCTATTTCTACTAATTTTATTCCCTTTTAAGAAAGTTCTTCCCGCTGCCATCCGCCTGCTGCGTCCCGTCTTTCGGATACGCCTCCATGCGCAGGCTGCTCCCTTCCGGAAAAGAGCACGATCACCTCATGGGCAAACAGCGGCGCCGCCGCCAAAAAAATCAGCCTCAGCCACTCCCTCCCCGACAGCGGAGAAGTCCCGAAGGCCTGGATCAGAAAGGGCACCTCCGTCACCGCAAACTGCAGCAGGAATCCCAGCCCGCAGGCAAGCAGCATTAATTTATTTTCCAGATGTTCCATTCGGAAAAAGGATTTCTGGGTGTCCCGCATTCCCACTGCATGAAACAATTGAGACATTCCAAGCACCGTAAAGGCATAGGTCTGAGCCTTGGCAAGCACGGAAGTATTCCGCAGCAGTTCCGACAGATTCGCCGGATTCACCGCCAGCCTGTTTACCCGCAGCAGCGCGCAGGGGAGCATCAGGAACGCCGTCAGACTCACCGCCGCAATCAGCGCACCGTAAAAACAGGTGCATGCGAACCCGCCTCTGGCAAACAGACTTTCCTCCGCCTTTCTGGGCGGCTGACGCATCAGACTGGATCCGTCGTTTTTATCCACGCCCAGCGCCAGCGCGGGGAGGGAATCCGTGATCAGGTTAATCCAGAGGATATGGCTGGACTTCAGGGGAGATGCCATACCGCACACCACTGCCAGGAACATGGTAATGATCTCGCCCAGGTTGGAGGACAGCAGAAAGATAACCGATTTCCGGATATTTTCATAGACGCCCCGCCCTTCCTCAATGGCGCGCCGGATGGTGGCAAAATTATCGTCGGTCAGTATCATGTCCGAGGCCTGTCTGGCCACATCCGTTCCGGATTTTCCCATGGCGATTCCGATGTCCGCTTTTTTCAGGGAAGGCGCATCGTTAACACCGTCCCCGGTCATGGCCACGATTCCGCCTCTCTGTTGAAATCCGTCTACTATGCGGACCTTCTGAGCCGGAGAAACTCTTGCGAAGACACACAAATCGTCAATCCTGTCCCGGAATTCCTGCTCCGACAGGGCGGACAGTTCCTCTCCTGTCATACACTGCCTGCGGCTGTCCGCAATGCCCAGCTGCCTGCCGATGGCAAATGCGGTATCCACATGGTCGCCGGTAATCATCACGGTCTTCACCCCCGCCGCCTTGAAATCCGCCACTGCTCTGGCGGCCTCCGGTCGTGCCGGGTCACGCATGCCCACCATGCCCAGAAACGTGAGATTTTGCTCTTTTATCCGGGTACTTCCTGTTCCGGCAGCAGTTTCTGCCCCATGAAAAACCGTATCTGCTCCCACTGCCGCTTCCATTCTCATGGAGTCCCGGGCGTCTTCTGTCCTCATGGCAACCGCCAGGGTGCGCAGAGCTTCCCCTGACATTTCCTCCATGGCGGACTGCAGCTGCCTTCTGTGATAATCACTCAGCCTTACCGGACCGTTTTCTGTGAGAACCATGGTACAGCGTTTCAATACTTCGTCGGGAGCGCCCTTTGTATAGGATACTGCCCCAAAGCGCCCCTGTCCCGGAAGACAGTCTCCGGAAGTTTCAAATCCGGCTTTATTCAGTTTTGAATTGTATGTACCGGAAAAACTCCCTCCGGAAGTGAACGTTTCTGCGGCACGCAATTCCCCGCGGCCTCCGTATACGGAAGACGGCTTCCCCGATTGGCTCCGTCCTGTATTTCCGGGGAAAGGATTCGTCCCGCCGCTGTTTTTGTGCAGCGTGGTCATCATCTTCCTGTCGGAGTCAAAAGAAAGCTCATCCACCCTGGGCATCAGTCTTTCCAACTCCGCTTTCCGGATTCCCTGCGCATTAGCCAGATCCAGCAGCGCCAGCTCCGTGGGGTCACCGCTTCTGCTGCCCTGTTCCGCGGAAGCATCATTACACAGAACCATTCCCCGCAGGAAATCAGGGTAGAGAGACGGAACACATTCCTCTGCCTTCCGCATTCTGCCGCCCACCCAGCATTTTTCCACCGTCATGCGGTTCTGGGTCAGCGTACCGGTCTTGTCTGAGCATACCACGCTGACGGCGCCCAGAGTCTCCACGGAGGGCAGCCTGCGGACAATGGTATTCACCTTCACCATCCGGGTAACGCTCAGCGCCAGACAGATGGTCACCACAGCCGGAAGGCCCTCGGGAACCGCCGCCACTGCCAGGGATATGGCCGTAATCAGCATCTCCGGCACGTTCCTGTGCTGCAGCACCGCTATGGCGAACAGGGCTGCGCATAACCCCAGGCTTAACAGGCTCAGAACTTTTCCCAGATCGCCCAGGCGTTTCTGCAGAGGGGTAGCTTCCTCCTTCGCCTCGGTGATCATGGCTGCGATCCGCCCCAGCTCCGTATCCATGCCGGTGGCCGTGACGATACCCTTTGCCCGTCCATAGGTGACGATGGTTGACATATATGCCATGTTCCGCCTGTCCCCCAGTGGCAGTTCTTTTCCTTTTGCCCCCACGAATCCGGCATCCTTTTCCACCGGGACGGATTCCCCTGTCAGGGCGGATTCTTCGATCTTCAGGTGGGCGGATTCCGTCAGCCGCAGATCCGCCGGCACCTGGCATCCCGCCTCCAGGCACACCAGATCCCCTTTCACAAGTTCCGCCGCCGGGATTTCCATGTGTTTTCCCTCCCGGATTACACAGGCCCTGGGGCTGGCGAGTTTTTTCAGGGATTCCAATGCTTTCCTGGCTTTTCCTTCCTGAAGCATCCCCACCACGGCATTCAGCACCACCACTACGCCGATAATGATGGCATCGCTGAGTTCCCGAAGCAGCACGGATACCACTGCCGCCACAATCAGCACATAGATCAGCGGGTCGTTAAGCTGCTCCAGGAATGACTCTATGGCTGTCTTCTTCCGGGGCGCCTTCATTTCGTTCCTTCCATCCCTCTGCAGGCGCTCCCCCGCTTCCCGCGCGCTTAAGCCTGCCTGTCCGTTACTTTTCATTTTCTCTATGGTTTCCGCTACGCTGCACTGTTCAAACACATGAAACCTCCCCAAGCTTGTTTGCATTGAAAGTTTATGCCCGTCAAACGCAAAGTATGTCCATAAAACGGCAAATGACTGCGCTCACGAGCATGACTGGCAAAACAGCAGGAAATATCGCCAACAGGGCGAGGATTCTTGAATTTGCGGCAAAAATGTAGTATGATGGCTCGGATTTGTTTCTCTGTTTTTTGACCAGAAAAATATTTTCCATTTCCCTGTAACGAAATCCTCTGAAAACGGATAAAAGAGTCAGAAAGGAGGAACGCATGGATGAATTATATCAGCAGTATTCACAGATTGTATTTCAATTTCTGTATGCCAGATGCCATGATAAGGAGCTGGCCCTGGATTTGATGCAGGAGACTTTTTTAAGGGCAATCGAGTCTCTGAACAGCTATGACAAAAGCTGTAAACTCTCTACCTGGCTGTGCCAGATTGCAAAACACCTGCTCTACCAGCACTGGTCCAAAACCAACCGCGCCCGGCTGGAAGAACTGGACGAAACCCTGGAATCCGGCCACGATACCGAACGGCACGCCCTCGCAAGGGTAGAACTGGCAGACGTGTGGGAAAAACTGCAGAGCCTCCCTTCTGACACAAGAAAAACCGTGGAGCTGCGGGTGCTGGGAGGCCTGTCCTACCGGGAAATCGGCCGGGTGCTGGGAAAGAGCGAAAACTGGGCGCGGGTTACGTTCTACCGCGCAAAATTGATATTGATTGACGAGGAGGTATGACTATGGAAAAAATGAATTGCGACATCATCAGAGATTTGATTCCGTCCTATGTGGACGAAGTGTGCTCCCAGGCGACAAAAGAGTGCGTGGAAGCGCATCTGGAGGAATGCGGGGAATGCCGCCTGATTGCGGCGCGCCTGCGGAACAATGCCCTCTCCGGGGAAAAGCTGGAGCAGAAGGGGCTGGACGGGCTGAAAAAAATAAAGCGGAAACTTGACTTCCACCGTGTAGTCAATTACGGAATCCTGTTGGTTTTGGTTTTCTACGGCATTGAACTGTTTCTGGCGCATAACGCGGGGTATGCCATGTTTAACCGTCCCTGGGTGCTGGAAGCCTTCTGTATCGTCCTCATCCTGCTCTCCGGGCTGAGGCACAGGGAGCAGCAGTCTCCGGGCAGGAGAGCCTGTCTGTGCGGGGCAGTGTCCTTCGTCATGTCCGTCTACTCTATCCTGCTCTTCCTGTATTTTGCAATGCAGCTGAAGCCGGATGTGGAAACCATTTTCGGAATGGAACTGCAAAAGACAGGTCCTTTTCTGAATATACAGATGGCTGTCCTGTTTACGGCCCAGGTTGCCTTTTTCCTCTATAATCTGGGATGTATCATTAAAAAGAAGCAAAACTGCCGTTGGCTGCTGTGCCTGAACATAACGGGCATCTTCCTGACGGTAAATTACGATCTCTGGCTGTACTACATGGACAGCTTTGAAACCCTGAAACGAGCCATCGTCAGAAATACACTGGAATCCGTCATTCCCGGTGTGCTGGGCATAATAGTGAGCCTGGCGCTTGCCCGGGTAAGAAAGAATCCGTCAGCACTTTAGACAGCCGCCTGCGTCAGATTTTCGAATCTTTTCCGAGGCACAATACCAGATCGCAAAGCACCGTAGCCGGCCGCACCATCCTGCGGTTCCGCCAGGCATTTGCCGCCACTCTTGTCATCCGCCGGGAGAGCAGCGCTTCATACCGCTCTCCCATTACCTTTCTTTTCTCCTCCAGCGTCCTGAGCGCCTCTTCGGAAGACAATACCCCTTCCTCCCGGAAAATGTCCAGAAGACTGTTGTATTTCTCTATCTCCTGAAGCTTGCGCCGCCGGTTGAGCAGCCTGCCCAGGCGGTGCTCCTCCCGGCCTGTATTATGTTCGTGTCTTCTATGGTAGGCCAGTTCGCTGTCTATCTGCAGAAAGCCCTCGTCCTCCGCCGCCAGGGCGCTGACCAGAAAATCGTGGGGAAGCCGGGAATCCTGCCCCGGACGACGCTCCCGGACTTTTTCTTCAAACCACGCCCGCCTGTATGCCATAACCATTCCCGGCCACTCGCATTTGTAGAACACATCCCCAATGGAGACTTCCCTGGCATTGCCCGTGCCATGACTGACGGCGGGCTGCATCAGGGAATGAATATCCTTTCCCTCCCCGTCTATCAGCCCAAACTTACAGCATACGCACTTCGCTTCCGGATATGTTTCCAGCGTCTTACACATTTCATCCATTTTACTGGCCGCCCAGATATCATCCTGGTCCGCCAGAAAAACCACATCCATGGTACACAGGCTCATAGCATGGTAAAAATTCCCCGGATACCCTTTCCGCTCCCGGTTCCGGCACAGCTTCCAGCGCCCCGAAAGCCCATGGCGCTTTATAAATGCTTCCGCGATTTCCCCGCTGCGGTCCAAAGAGCCGTCCTCACACAGAATAACCTCATCCGGCGCTTTTGTCTGGTTCCGGATACTCTCCAGCTGCGCTTCCAGATATTCCGCTCCGTTATAAATACCCATGCACACCGATGCAGTCATGCTTCCCTCTCCTCTCCGACCTGCAGCCGCTTTCCTGCCCTTCATATGGGCACAGGCTTTCCCTGATACTATCGCAAACACCACAATTACCCTTACTTTGGCTGAAAGCTATACTGCAGACCGCCAGGATTTACAGTGATGCCTCCGGGAAAATACCTGGCTGGCGGTCGGCATCTCCTCAATCCCCATGCAGCTCTCTGTAGATCCGCTCATACGCTTCCGTCATCCGCTCCGTGGAATTCTCCTCCCGGACGGCGGCTGACAGGGCCTCTCTGTCCATCAGCCCTGCCTGTCCCGTGAGCACGCTTTCCACCGCCGCATCAAACCGGGCCTGGTCACCTGCCTTTACCGCTATGCCCCTGCCTCCCGTTAACTGCTCCGGTATGCCGCCCACATCGAAGCCTACCGCCGGGGTGCCGCAGGCCATGGCCTCCAGGGTGGTGGTGGCATAGTTCTCCGCCAGGGACGGAATGACAAACACATCCGCCATGCTGTAGTATTCCGCCAGCATATCCGCGTCGGAAGTATTGGGAATGGTGACAATGTTATCCGCGATTTTTTTGCCGTCGCTTCCCACCAGTAGGCAATCGTTTTCCCGGTTCCAGCCGATGAGGATTACTTTCGCCCCGGAACCCAGATTTTTCGCCAGCTGTATGATATATTTTGCGCCCTTGCGCTCATCCCGATAGCCCACGGCGATTCCCAGAATCAGCTTCTCCTCCCGGCCAAACCCGTATTTTTCCCGGCAGGCCCGCCTGTCTCTGGGGTAAAAAACCTGCTTTGTGTCAATCCCGTTGTGTATGGTAATGCACGGATATTTTCCGAAACAGGACTGTTTCGCCTGTTCCGTCAGCCAAAGGGAAGGGGTCACGATGACCTTCTTCGTTCCCTGGGTAAACAGTTCCCGCTTCTGCCGCCACATGACCCCGGTGCGGTCAAACCACTGGCTCGCGGGATAATTTTTCAGATAAGGGCAGCTGCCGCAGCCTGTCTTCCACTTTTCACAGTCAAAAAAGTAGCCGCAGTTCCCCGTAAAGGCGTGGCAGTCGTGGAAGGTCCAGACACAGGGAATCTCCCTGCTGTTAATGTAGTCAAATAACATGGGAAAATTCAGATAATATCCGTGCAGGGCATGCAGGTGTATCACATCCGGCTCTACTCTTTCCATAAACGAAAGCAGCCTGCGGGTGGCCGCCCTGTTGTACCAGCCGTTTTTTCCAAGAAAGCGGCTGCAGGCGGCGGAAAGCAGGACTTCCGGCACCGTATTGAAGCGGTATGTACCCTCTTCCCCCTTCTGCCCTCTGCCGTATGCCACATGGGATTCCTGCCCGCGGGCAGAAAGCTGTCGGTGAATGCATGCAACAATGCGGGCGGCGCCGCCCTGGTTGTAATGACTGTTAATTTGTAGTATTCTCATGTTTCCATCCCGCTATCCAACATTTTCCTATTGCAATTATATGCCTCTTACGGAACGCTTCCATACAATACCGTATTATATAAAATGCAATATAAACTTGGCTCCTTCTATCAAAACGCATTCCAGCAGATACCACCTGCTGTATCCGTTATTCCGGTAAATCCGATATCTGCATTTCCCTCTTGCCGCTGCCGCTTTCAGGGTTCTCTCATGACTGATACCCTCCATGGTAAAATTGGCAAGGGTTTCATTCAGTACGCCGATACGGAATTGCGATTTTCTTACTTTCAGGAAAAAATCAAAATCATCATGCAGGCTTTCCAGCTTATAGGGGTATTGCAGATGCAGCTCTCTTCTGGCAAACTGTGTGGGGTGGTTCCACCCTCTGGAAGTGGCAATCTTCTGACGTTTCGCCTGTTTGATAAAACTTGTCCCATCCGTTTTCATCATCCGAAGGTCCGCATACATATAATCACAGCCTCTTTCCTCCAGAAAGCGGACCGCCTTTTCCACAGCCTCTGTCTCGTACCAGTCATCCGAATTGATATTGCCTATTATGGTGCCATGGGAAAGGCGGATTCCCTTGTTGATGGCATCGTACATGCCGCAGTCCGCCTCTGATACAATGGTGTAGGCAATTCCTTTTGCCGCAAACTTTTCCCGATAGCTTTCCGCAATGTCCACGGTGCAGTCATTGGAAAGACCGTCTATAATCAGATATTCGATATGACCGTAGGTCTGATTCAGGACGGATTCCAGGGTTCTGGCAAGGGTTTTTTCGCTGTTATGTGTAACTGTCGTGATGGATACCAGCGGCTGATTCCGGCCTGCACTTCCCGGGTCCTCTCCCCTGTTCAGCCTTTGCATCCGCCGTATTCTTTCTTCCGTGCTTCCCGGCTCCGGCGCTTCCGATTGCTGTCCCCTTTCGCCCGTGTTTCCCTCCTCCGACTGCCCTGTCTTTTCTCCCGCGCTCCCTGCCTTTGGCGCTTCCGTCCTCCTGACAGACTCCTTCCAATCCGCCACCTGATAGTCCCAATCCGTCTCGCCCATCCCCGGCTCATAACAGCTGCTGCCAAAGGCCTTCCTGCACAAGTCTCCTGTCTTGCCGGGAACATGCTTCCCCAGGGATACAAACGGCGCCAGCATGGATGTTATCCGGATTTTGTGCCCTGCACATTCCGCAATCGCCTTTACCAGTTCGCTGGTACTAACCGTTTCTCTGTTCCGGGGAAAAAAGACACCGCCGCCTCCTTCCAGCATAATGCGGCACAGAAATTCACAGAGATTTTCTATATAAAGCATGGAACGGCTGTTGTTCACCCTGGGAAAAACCGGCAGCTTCTTCGCCATTTTGGCCAGCACAGGATAATTCCCCCTGCTTCCCTTCCCATAAATCACAGGCGGCCGCAGCACCGCAACCTGAAATGTTTCGTCCGCCAGATCCCTCACACCCTGATCTGCCTTCCACTTGCTGTCGCCGTAAAAATTTGCCGGAGCCGGAACCGTGTCCTTTGTCACATACTCCTGACCGCCGTACACAATCATGGAACTCATGAAGACAAACTGTCTTACTCCCGCCGCTTTTGCCCTGCCCGCCGCCTCCAAAGTCAGATTGGTGTTGACCTCATAGTACCTGCGCTTCATTTCCTCAGACGCATGCCCGATATCCGCGTGGGCGATTCCCGCCACATGCAATACGGCGTCATACACTGATAAATCCATATCCCGCCAGGTCCCATCCCGCATGCTGACCGTGTCAATCCGGAATGCTTCGGGATAATGCCTCTCTCCATACTGAAGAAACGCCGTACCGATATAACTGTTTTTACCTGTCACCAATATCCGTTTCATGCCATTATCCACCTGTATCTTTCGGCAGTGAACCTGTATTGCCGCTGCTGCATTTTATACTCAGAGCCGCCGGAATTTACGACTCTGTTCCCTTCCCGCTTCCTTCGCTGCCTTTTTCGGCGGCATGTATGGTTCCTGTACCGCCCTCCAACACGCCTTCCTCCCTCAATACGCTCAGGAAAGTACCGAAAAAACACCGGCAGTCCATTGAGAATCCTTTTCCATGCAGCAGGGCATCCGTATAGTCTCCGTCCAGCTTCGCCTTCACCGGAATCTCCAGCTCATCCCTTCCGTTGATCTGCGCCCAGCCCGTAAGTCCGGGGCGCACATCGTTGGCGCCGTATTTATCCCGCTCCGCGATCAGGTCATACTGATTCCACAGTGCCGGCCTGGGTCCCACCACGGCCATATCCCCTTTCAGGATATTGACAATCTGGGGAAGCTCGTCCAGACTGGTCCTGCGCAGAAATCTGCCTACCTTCGTGATATACTGTTCGGGATTTTTCAGAAGGTGGGTAGGCACATCTTTGGGGGTATCGATCCGCATGGTACGGAATTTCAGTATATGAAAATGTGTCTTATGGATACCCATCCGCTTCTGCTTAAAAAGCACCGGTCCTCTGGAATCCAGCTTGATGGCAATGATCAGGATCAGAAAAACAGGTGACAGAATGATCAGTCCCATCAGCGCCATCACAAAGTCCATTCCTCTTTTTATCTTCTTGTACATATCGCTCTCCTGTTAAGTTCCGCAGCAGTCCTGCCCGGCATCGGCTCCAAATATATACTGCGCACCGATTGAATTTGCAGTACAACCCGACCGCAGACCGCCAGCCGGGTACTTTCTCTGAGGCATCACTGTAAATCCTGGCTGCCTGCAGTATAAAATTTCCGGCCACCAAATGCGACATCCGTAAGGCGCCGGACGAGGTTCTTACCGCTTCCGGTTCCCCAGGCATCTTACTCCTCATACTGATAGGTAGGCACAATCTCCTTCACCATCCTGCGGATATCCCTGTCCTCGGCCATGGCTATCTGATTCAGCCTCTCCAGCTGTTCCTCAAATTCTTCCGAATCGAATTCGATGGGTCTGCCGATATGGATCATCCTGTTGGCGGTCTCCTGAAGCCCTTCCTCATTCATCAGAAGCTCTTCATACATCTTCTCCCCTGGACGCAGCCCGATAAATTCGATCTTGATGTCCTCGTCCACCCGGAAGCCGGAAAGCTTGATCAGGTTCTTCGCCATATCCAGCATTTTCATAGGCTCTCCCATGTCCAGCACAAAGATTTCGCCGCCTTTGGCATAGGCCCCCGCCTGGAGCACCAGGGAAACCGCCTCCGGAATGGTCATAAAATAGCGGACGATCTCCGGGCTGGTCACTGTCACCGGCCCGCCCTGGGCAATCTGTTTTTTAAACAGAGGCACCACGCTGCCGTTGCTGCCCAGTACATTGCCGAAACGCACCGCCACAAACTCCGTCCTGGACTTCAGATTTTGGTTTTGTATTATCATTTCGCATATGCGTTTACTGGCTCCCATGATATTGGTGGGATTCACGGCCTTATCCGTGGAGATCATGACAAAGCGCTGTACACCGTATTTATCTGCCGCCCTGGCCACCTTCAGTGTGCCGAACACATTATTCTTAATTGCCTCCCCCGGACTGTCCTCCATCAGAGGCACATGCTTGTGGGCGGCCGCATGGTAGACGATCTGAGGCCTGTAGATCCGGAATATTTCCTCAACCCTTGCCGTATTCCGCACCGAGCCGATCAGCACCACCAGATTCAGATCCGGATATTTCATCTGCAGCTCCTGCTGCAGCTCATAGGCATTGTTCTCGTATATATCAAACACGATCAGCCGTCTTGGTTCATGCTGGGCGATCTGCCTGCACAATTCACTGCCTATGGAGCCTCCTCCTCCGGTTACCAGCACCGCCTTATCCTGGACATAACCGATGATATCATCCACATTGACCTCTATGGGGTCTCTCCCCAGCAGATCCTCTATCTGCACCTCACGCAGCTGGGACACACTCACATCCCCGTTGATCAGCTGGTACATTCCCGGCAGGATACGAAGCTTGCAGCCCGTCTCCTTACAGATGTCCAACAGCGGGCGCAGCGTGGCACGGCTGGCTGAAGGAATGGCGATAATGATCTCGTCGATATCATATTTTTCCACACATTCCGGAATGCATTCCCTGCCGCCTGCAATGGGAACCCCCCGCAGGTATTTCCCGTGACAGCCCGGATGATCATCAATGGCGCATGATACATGCATATTCAGATAGTGGCTGGTCTCAATCTCCTTTAAAATGGCATTTCCCGCGGCTCCCGCTCCGACTATCATACAGTTGAATTTTGTCAGCCCGCTCCTGCGGCTGAGCCTGCGGTTCTGGAACACCCTGATGATACGATAGCTGAACCGAATCCCCGCCGTAAAGATCAACAGAAACACACCGTAAAAAAATGGATGACTGTCAGGCAAAAAGGGATGGTCTCCCGGCATATTGATCTCTCTGACCCAGGAGATAATGATCTGCATTCCGGCACAGAAGAGCACCGCAATGGCATTATTTACCAGTTCCGTATCGGAAGCATAGCGCCACACGCTTTTATATAACTTGAATATATTAAATACAATGAACAGCACCACTACATTGGGAATATAGCACTCCAGAATAGCCTCCCAGAAATACCTCGGCACATCCATAAACTTAAAATCGTAACGCACGTAAAGGCTGAGCACGGAAGCCAGCAAAACAGCCAGTAAATCTGCAAAAATCAACAGGGCGATACGGGTAACCGGTACCTGCAGTATCCCGACCCTGATATCCTTAAGCTTTTTCATGCATCTCCCATCCGGGACAAAAAAATTCCCTTTTTTGACATTCTCTCCTAAATAACCATTATACCCTGGTCCTGAAACTTCATGTCTGTCTTACATATTCAAATTTTTCCTGCATCAGCAGGATGCACAGACTCCTGTCCGCATCTCTGTCCTGCTTTATGTAAACATGGAATAGAGATCTGCGCAGAAACAGCTTTTAACTGCAATGAGCCAAAAGCCGAATCCTGCTCTGATAATCGGCTTAAAACCCAGAAGACATTTCGTAACACTTCCTTAGTATACCAGTAAATACCGCTAAAAACAAGGAAAAGTCACAAGCCCATCACAAAAGCTCCGTTAAACGGTTAACAGCTCCGTGCCCTGTCCGAGCTGTTGCGTAAACAACAGCCCAAATCTCCCCGACCGCAAAGCCTTCGCCAAGGATAGCCGTGTATACGCAAAGCGGGGTCAGCCCCCTGGCCAACCCCACTGTTCTCTTTCCATCCCGGTATCCTGCCGCCGGACAACACCGGATTTATTTACTTCTCTGGATCTCCAGTACTTTGTAAGTGAATACGCCTGCGGCCGTCTCCACTTCCACATTATCACCCACCCTGCAGCCAATCAGAGCCTTGCCCACCGGGCTCTCGTTGGAAATCTTGCCCTTCAGGCTGTCGGCCTCCGTGGAACCCACGATCTTATACTCCAGCTCATCGCTGTATTCGATATCCAGAAGCCTTACCACACAGCCGATATTGATCTTGTCCAGATCCACCTCGTCTTCCACCACTACCTCGGCATTCTTCAGGATCTTCTCCAGCTCCTCGATCCTCGCCTCGATATCGCGCTGCTCGTCCTTGGCCGCATCATACTCGGCATTCTCGGACAAGTCTCCCTGCTCCCTGGCTTCCTTGATCTTCTGCGCTACCTCCTGGCGGCGCACTACCTTCAGTTCGTGCAATTCACTCTCGTATTTTCTGAGTCCTTCATAGGTCAGAATATTTTTCTTCTCCTGCATCTTTCATACACCTTTCCTGTTTTCTGTCTTTTATTGTCCGGCAGGATACTTCCTTAGGCATGTCGGAAAATAACTGCTGCAATTTGTTTCGGCAAAAACTGGAATACCCACCGGTTATACATTTATGAACATATTCCTGTCTACTTTCTCCTGAGAATCCCCGTCTCACAGACTCTCCCGTATTATACCACTTTTCCGGAAAGTGTCAAGGCAATACGGGACTCTTACAGCGCCTTTGTGCATATTTCCACTTCTCTTTTATGGAAAAATAAGAAATTCCCGGACCGCGACCCTGTATCCGTCTCCGCTTCTCCTCCACTGACTGCATATCCAGCCAGATACTCCCCTCTGCCGCCCCGTATGTGCCTATACCAGGTTCTTTGGTAAAATCCAGAATATTGGACGGCAGGACACATATCTGCCGCAGCCTTCTAAAATCTCCCTGCCCCGGAACGGTCTGCATCGAAATGGCAAGTCCGGACTCTGTATAAAAATCATCCACAAAATTTTCCAGTTCAGGAGTACGGTCAGCCTCTGCCAGGACCCAGCGCAGGCTCTTCATTCCGCAGGCGTATTTCTCAAGGATTTCCGGAATACAGGCTGCAGTGCCCAGGATCACAAAATGAGGCAGCACTGCCTCCGGCATCAGCAGCTCCACCCAGAACCTGCCGGCATAATCCGCAAATTCCTTCCATATGAAATAACGCTGCCATAAAACGGGCAAAAGCAATCCATGCCCGCGATTTCTTATCAGCGCTTTCCTGACACATTTGTCATAAACACAGTGACAGAGATTTCCCTCTCCCGCCATTTCCGTCACTTCCTGGGCAAGCCTTTTTATGGACGCTTCTGTCCTGCGGATACGCTCCTCTCTTTCCGCCAGAAGTGCTTCCCGCCGCGCAGCTTCCGCTCTCTCCTCAAGCCTTGCCGTACACCCCTTCCGAAACCGTCCTCCCCGCCTTCCGCCCCTGCCCTGTCCGGGCACTTCTCCCTGGGACAAAGTCGCCCTGTGTTCCGATCCCCACAATCTGCCCCATACCTTCCAGATGCCCCGTATCCGTTTTTTCGGACCGTCTGCTCGTCCATCCCCGTCATCCGGCGGCGCTTCCCGCATCCGGCTCCCGGGACAGCTTTTCTGCCTGTCTGGACAGTCCTCCTTCGCTTCCGGCCCAGACTCCGGGGCTGTCTCAGCCGTCCTGCCCCGGCCCTCATCCGGCATCCCCAGCTTTTCGCCAAACCAGCTGTCCTCCCCCACATCCAGAGCCACACGCACCAACATATAGCTTTTCAATCCCACAGGTTCCGGCTCCGGCGCCTTCAATCCTTTTTTTGCATAAAAATATAAAATGGTGTCCATGCAAAAATATATGCAGCCTCAGCCGAAAATATCCTCCACCCCCGCCATCAGTTCCTCCAATGTCTCCATGGCATTGATGGCCTGACGGAACCGAGCGGAATGGGGCATCCCCGCAGTATACCACGCCAGATGCTTTCTCATCTCACGCACAGCCGTATACTCTCCCTTGCATTCCACTAAAAGCCCGGCATGCTCCAGTACCGTCCGCTTTCTCTCCCGGCGGTCCGGTGGTTCGGGCAGCGCGCCTTCCTCCAGATACCTGGCCGTATCCCGGAAGATCCAGGGATTCCCCTGTGCGGCCCTGCCTATCATTACCCCGTCACAGCCCGTTCGGGACAGCATTTCTTCCGCCGCCCGGGGACTGTTCACATCCCCGTTGCCGATAACCGGAATCTTCACCGCCTGCTTCACCTGGCGGATGATATCCCAGTCCGCGCTGCCGCTGTAGTATTGCTCCCTGGTGCGCCCATGCACCGCAATGGCGGCCACACCGCAGTCCTCCGCGATCTTTGCGATTTCCACCGCATTACAGTGTGCCTCGTCAAATCCCTTACGGATCTTAACCGTCACGGGCTTGTCCACAGCTTTCACCAGGGCGGACAGGATTTCCCTTACAAGAGACGGATTTTTCATCAATGCAGAGCCTTCCCCGTTGTTCACCACCTTGGGCACGGGACAGCCCATATTGAAATCCAACAGAGAGAACGGTCTGTCTTCAATCCGTTTCGCCATTTCCGCGATAATTTTCGGATCCGAACCGAATAGCTGCAGGGACGCCGGGCCCTCCTCCGTATGAATGGTCAGAAGCTCCTCCGTATTTTTGTTGTTGTAAAAAATGGCCTTGGCGCTGACCATCTCCATACAGACCAGCCCGGCACCTGCCCGCCTGCACAACAGACGAAATGGCAGGTCCGTCACCCCTGCCATCGGCGCCAGTATCACCTGATTATCCAAAACCACGCTGCCTATCTTCAGCTTTCCCATAAGATCTCCCTCATTCCCTTTCCCATCCCCCCTGTCGAAGACGACGCAGCCCGCCGGCCTGAAAACCTGTGTCCGTTGATCCGTTCCTCACGGCTGCTCCCGAAAGTTACCGCCGCAAAAAGGCTGCCGCCTTTTCACATCTGCCGGCGACTCCGTCTTCAAGTCCCGTCCAGATACCCGGAGACATCCTCCTTTAAAATAAACACCTTGTAATACAGCCTCAGCGCCTCAAACAGCTCCTGACGGTTTCTGCGGATCTCAGACACCATCAGGCCGCTGCTGACTTCATCATAATAGATATCGTCATCCTTCGCATTCGTCTCCAGTACTACATTTCCGTCTTCCTCAAAGGCAATGGTAAGGATACCGCCTGCTTCCTCTGCAAACAGCACACATATGATATGCAGCTCATCCTTGATGGAATCCGGAATTGCCTGAAACCGTTCATTAAAATAGTATTTCATCTCATAGGCATTCGCTCCGCAGAGCACCACTTTCTTCTCTTCCATTCAAACCTCCTGCCATATGGCTGCCCGCCGCGGATGCCTTCCCCACAGTTTTCCCCGAAAGCTCCGCTCACACCCTCATGGAAACCAACATCAGGAATTGACCAAAAAACATAACCCACATGCTTCCCTGCCGGCGCCGGCAGTCCGGACTGCCCTGTGGAATCACACGTACCCGTAAAGCCCCCGCACGGATACCTCCCCTGCATAAACAGCCGTCACCGTACCGTCCGCCAGTTCCACCAGCAGTTCCCCGGTGTCGTTGATCCCTCTGGCGATTCCCCGGAATTCTCCCTTGGGATCAAGAACCCGCACTTCCCTGTCCTTATTTACCAGCAATGCGCTGTATCTTTCCACCAGCCCGGACAGATTTCCCTCCCGGAGAAAAACGGCGTAACACTCCTCGAAAGCCTTCATCACGCCTGCAATCAGCCCTGCCCTGGACACCTTTTCTCCGCATTCCTTCCAGAGAGTGGTGGCGATATCCGCAATCTCCGGCGGGAAATCCTGTTTTCCCACATTAATGCCTGCGCCGATTACGATATAGTGAATGTACTCCCGCTCCACGCTCATCTCGGCCAGCATGCCGCAGACCTTCTTCCCGTTTACCACAATGTCATTGGGCCATTTGATCCCCGTATCCACACCGCTTACCTTCCGGATGCCCTCTGCCACTGCCAGACCCATGACCAGCGTCACCATGGAAGACAGCTCCACTGCAAATTCGGGCTTCAATATCAGCGTAAAATATACGTTTGTCCCCGCCGGGCTGCTCCATGCCCTTCCCTTTCGTCCTCTCCCGGCTGTCTGCATATCCGCAACGATCAACGTCCCCTCCCGGGCTCCGTTCTCCGCGTCCATCTTCGCCTGCAGATTGGTGGAGCCCAGGGTGTCGTAAAACTTCACCGGATGTCCCGCCCATTCCGTATCCATCCGGCTCTCCAGCTCATGCTGTCCGAACATCTCATCGCCCTCTGCCAGCAGATATCCCCTGTTCTGCACCGCCTCGATGCGGTAGCCCTCTTTCTTCAGCTGTCCGATTGCTTTCCATACCGCAGTACGGGATACGTTAAAACGTTCACACAGCTCCTGCCCCGACACATGATCCCCGCGTTCCCGCAGAAGCGCCAATATCTCAGATTTCATATTTCATTCCCGCTTCACTTCTTATTTTTCCGGTCCTGCTCAGCCGCTTCCTTACAGCGTAGCCGCCATCACGGCCTTGATGGTATGCATGCGGTTCTCCGCCTCCTGGAACACCAGTGACTGAGCCGACTCAAACACTTCGTCCGTAACTTCCATCTCCCTGATGCCGAAACGCGCGCCCATCTCCGCGCCGATCCTGGTATTCAGATTATGGAAAGCCGGGAGACAGTGCATGAAGATTGCTTTCCCGCCTGCATTTTCCATCACGGCCCGGTTCACCTGATAGGGGGAAAGCTCCTGAATCCGCTCTTCCCATACCTCCTCCGGCTCTCCCATGGACACCCACACATCGGTATAGACTACATCCACGTCTTTCGTTCCGGCGCCCACGTCTTCCGTAAAGGTAATGCTGCCCCCTGTCACATCGGCAATCTCCCGGCACTGCTTCACCAGCGACTCCTCCGGAAAATATTTCTCCGCCGTGCAGGCAGTAAAATGCATCCCCATCTTCGCACAGGCCACCATCAGGGAATTCCCCATATTATAACGGGCATCTCCCATGTAAGTCAGTTTCAGCCCCTTCAGGATTCCGAAATGTTCCCTTATCGTCAGCAGGTCAGCCAGCATCTGGGTGGGATGAAATTCATTGGTCAGCCCGTTCCACACAGGCACTTTAGAATATTTTGCCAGCTCCTCCACAATATCCTGTCCGTATCCACGGTACTCAATTCCGTCATACATACCCGCCAGAACCCTGGCAGTATCCGCAATGCTTTCTTTCTTCCCGATCTGAGAGCCTGCCGGGTCCAGATACGTGGTTCCCATCCCAAGGTCATGAGCCGCCACCTCAAAAGAACATCTGGTCCGGGTGCTGGTCTTCTCAAAGATCAGCGCCACGTTTTTCCCCCTCAGAGTATCCACCGGGGTTCCCTTCTTCTTTTTCTCCTTCAGTTCCGCCGCCAGATCCAGCAGATATACGATTTCTTCCGATGTATAATCCAATAATTTTAAAAAGTCCCGTCCCTTTAAATCCATACTTTTATCCCGCCTTTCCATATTTCCGTATCGATTTTTCCTGCGATCTCAAAACACTTTACAGGCAATGATCTGCCATTTTACTCCAATTACAGGGTTCGCGAAACGGTTCCTGTAATCTGGAGATACCCTCTTATACTGCAGACCGCCAGGATTTACAGTGATGCCTCCGGGAAAATACCTGGCTGGCGGTCTGCAGTCGGGTTGTACTGCAAATTCAACCGGTGTGCAGTATATATTCTGTCTTTATCGGAAACAATCCCCTCGCTTCCGATAAAAGGCGCATCTCTTTGCGCCGCATTCAGATATAGAAAGCAGCGTTTGCTTTCTATCGTCTATAAATATACTTCATACGCCGCCTTTTTTCAAGCCCCAGACTTACATAGCAGCCCACGGCAGCGGGCAGAACAAAACGTGCGTTCAGGGAAAAAAGTGCCGCCTGCCAGTCTCAGCCTCCGCCGTTCCCGGCTGTCCGTTCGGGAACTTCGGGCACTTCCATACCTTCATCCCCCTGCTGCGCTCCGACCCGGTAGACGGCAAATTCGTGATTTTCGGCAACAGGCTCCTGAAGATGCAGCACTTCCATAATGAATTCGATTTCCTCCGTGCCGTAATATTTCTGATCTATCACCACCAGTGCGGGATAGTGCTCCGGAAAATGCGACCAGTATTCCGTCAGCCGACTGTCGAATGCAGGGGTGCTGATGGTGGAATGCACCGCTATCCTGCTGTCTGTCAGCAGATAATACAGGCTGTGCTGCCCTACATACAGGAGAGAATCACCGGGCCTGCTGCAGCTCTCCAGCAGCTCCGCGTAAGAATTATAGGCATATCCCTCCATGTAGGCACAGTAAATATTTCTGGCAGGCCCGGACAATGCTTTCTGCCTTACCAGGAAAATATCGGAACAACGGCCCTCGTTTTCGCATACCAGAAACCCTTTCGCAAACAGGGTCGTTCCCAGCAGGCCCACTGCTGTCAGCAGAGCCGGCAGCCTGTAGCGGAAACCGCCTTTTTGGCAGGACGCCGCATACGCTTCCGCCTCCTCCGAAAGCAGAACGATCGCCGGTATAAGCCCGCTCATAAGATAAGGACCGGTGACGCTGATGGTGGTATTGGTAACAAGAAGGGCGGCAAACCAGACACAGCCGCCGCAGACTAAACCAAACCAGAACAGAGTGCGGTGCTCCTGCCTGCCCGGGCGATGCCTTTTCCTGTAAGCCAGAAGGCCTGCCCCATACAGGAGATAAAAATGCAGCAGCGGAAAATGGAACCTCCCATATCCTTCCCCACGCCAGAGCAATATCTGAAACACAAAGCTGCCGCACAGAATGCAGCAGACAGACAAATGCCGGAAAAATCTCCCATACTCGCACCTCAATGCCGCCAGGCCATACACCAGGAAAAAGAAAAACGCAAAAAACAGGATAAAGCCCAGCGGCCGCAGATACGAACAGAGCTCCCTGCCATAAGAAGAAAGGCGCTGCAGCGGCGAATCAGAATGGGCACTGTCTGTCATCATCTGCCGCAATCCGTACAGAAATTCCGGTATGGTCATATGGGATAGAAAAAAGAGGATATATCCTATGCCCAAAACAGCGCAGACCGCGAACAGGAGCCCGGAATCCCGCCGGAATGAACCTGGCCTCAGCTTTTTCAGACAGAGAAAATAAACCGGAACCGCCAGGATACAGGATGGATAGGACAATACCAGACCGCAGACGCAGACACCTGCCGCCGCCAGCCAGCATCTGCTGTGCCGCGAATGACAGGCACGGAAAAAGCACAGCATCGCAAGCACGCTGAACCAAATCAGCATATTGGAAAATTCCGGTGTCTGAATCTGTTTGGGCAGCGTATTATAAAAAAAGAAAGCCGCCACCATGGCCCTAAAGCGCGAAAAGGACAGCGTCAGCGTGCGGTACAGAAAAATGCTGACAGCCGCCTGGATCAGCGCTCCGCAGATACGCAGATACAGTACCAGATACTCCGCAGTACCTGTGACCCGCTGATAGATCCAGCACAGAAAAGCCGTCAGAAAACCGGATGTCTGATGTGGCTCCCAGATATCAAGGAACATCCTGTCCTCCGATATAATACGCCAGGAGAGGGTAACGGCATATTCTTCGTCAATATTCAGATATACAAAACAGATCTTGACCGTTGCCAGAAACGACATCAGCATGAAAAAGAACGCAGTACCATAAAAGGCATACTTTTTTCCCATGGGCATAACACTCCAGTTTTACAGTTTCATTCTTGACCTCACGGTACCGGCTGTCCGAACCGCCGCGGTTTCAGGAGCCGTTGACTGTATCCCCCGGTTCTGCCATGCAAAGCGGGGCAGCAGCAGCAGCAGCATATGAGACAGCTGCCCATATCTCCATATGATCTCCATCATGCCAAATCCGGCAATGGACGCGAACAGCAGCAGCCCCAGAAGAAACGGCGTGTCACTTTCATTTCGAATACAGGCAATCAGATAACAGATCCCCGATGCAATCAGATAGGCCAGAAATACAATCCCCGCCGGCAGACCGTAGTTAAAGGCATACTGTAAGACAATATTGTGAGCATGAGGCGCATAATAATCCCTGTCTATCTGAAGACCATTCTCGGAATCTACATGCCCCAGCAGATTCAGCCGTGAAAAATAGTACCGGTAAATGGTAAATCTGGCCGCCACCGAATACCCTGCCGCAGGCGCCTCCTCCGCGGATATCCCGGCTTCAGAATCCGTTTCATCGGAAATGGCGCCGGAAGACAGGGAACCGGTTCCGGCAGAGGCCAGCAGCACCGGGGCTTCACCGACAGCCGGCACACCCTCCTGTATTTCCCAATGCGTATAATATGCTTCCGTATCCGGCTCCGCAGGAACAGCAGCCCCCACGACACCCGGAAAAAGCCTCCCGAAATTTTCCTGAAGCACATCCCGCCAGTCCGTATACTTTTCCGAATCACAGGGATCCCAGGAATGTACCTTCTCCTCGGAATACTCATCCATAAACCAGACCGGATGGTGAAAGACTGCCGGCAGATACCTTACCGCGCCATACACAACAGGAAAGCTGAGCACACTGCCAAGCGCCAGCCCGCCGATATAGACCAGGCCTCTCACCAGGCGTCTCCCTCTGCGCTTCCACAGCGTGATCCCCAGGCCCAGAAAGGTGGCAGCCCCCATGCCCAGAACAGCGCTCCGGCACATGGTCAGCAGCACAAAGGGCCACATGGCACAGGCAAAGCAAAAGCTTCCCCATTTTACAATGCCCTGCCCCTTCCTTCCCTCCAGGATACAGAAAACGCACAGGAACACGCAATAGGCCATCTGATAAGACAGCGCGTTCATATTGGTATTGGCATACAGTCCGAGATAGCGCAGAGAATCGTATGGGCGAAAGACAAACGCCAGTCCCTGAAACACAAAAAAAGCCGTTAAGACAGCGCCGCCCAGCGATCTGAGCATCCATTCGCATTCCAGTGCCGTAAAATCCGTCAGATAAAGCAGGAGCACCGACAGGCAGAGCAGAAAACCATTGTACCTGTCGTGACGGGATAACAGTATCAAAACTGTCAGCAGCCCCAGCAGCCCCGCGCCCAGGTGATTGCCCCGGGGAAGCTTTTTCGCGGAACATAAGGCAGGCACTGTCTGTATCAGCACACAGCCATACAATATGGCGGCAAGCACCCCGCTGATCAGCTGATAGTGATAATAAGTATTCGGCCAGATCAGAAACAGGGCGAGAAACGAGCCCGCCGCAAAGACAATTGCCGGGATCCGGAAAGAGCGCCTGCGGAAGCGGGAAAGCGGATAATGGCTTAAAGCAATACAGCTTAACACCATAAGAACAATATTGGGGCACACCAGCTGTATCTCCCCGGAAGCGCTGCCGACCCGTTGATCACAGATACACAAAATGAAAAAACATAAAAAGTAAAAGTACTTCTTAAAATGGCTTTTCTGAAAAAGCGCCTTCATGCAGCACCTCCTCCCGGCAAAGCTGTTGATTTTTCTCATTCTATCACAAAATGCTACAGTGGTCAAATATAAACAGCGCCTAAAAACAAAAAGGATGCGGTGAAAATCTGTCCGATCCTCCCACCGCATCCATATACATACATTTTCTCAAATCCACTTCCGGGAACGCTGTTTCCACAAAGTCTACTTTCCTGCGCTCTCCTTCCAGGCAGCCGCCAGACTGGCAATTCCCTGCAGTTCTGCCGGAAGAAGGATCGTGGTGGCCTGGCCGTCTGCCACTTTCTCGAAAGCTTCCAGACTCTTGATCTTCAGAACGGGCTCATCCGCCCCTGCTTCCTTCAGCATCCTGATACCGTCCGCATTTGCCTGCTGCACCTTCAGGATCGCCTCCGCCTCACCTTCTGCCTCACGGATCATCTTCTCCTTCTGGGCTTCCGCGCGGAGAATGGCTGACTGCTTATCTGCTTCTGCCCGAAGGATAGCGGATTCCTTGGCACCTTCCGCCTCCAGGATCTTGGCTTTCTTCTCGCCTTCCGCACGGGTCACAGCCTCACGTCTCTCACGTTCCGCCTTCATCTGCTTCTCCATGGCATTCTGGATCTCTGCAGGAGGAATGATATTCTTCAGCTCTACTCTGTTGACCTTGATGCCCCAGGGATCGGTAGCGATGTCCAGCGCCGCGCGCATCTTTGTATTGATGGTCTCACGGCTGGTCAGCGTCTGATCCAGCTCCAGGTCACCGATGATATTACGGAGAGTGGTTGCCGTCAGGTTCTCGATAGCCATCATGGGATTCTCCACGCCGTAGGTGAACAGCTTGGGATCCGTGATCTGGTAAAATACCACCGTATCGATCCGCATGGTTACATTGTCCTTGGTAATAACGGGCTGGGGCGGGAAATCTGCCACCTGCTCCTTCAGATTCACCTTTCTGGCAACCTTATCCAGGAAAGGCACCTTGATGTGGAAGCCCACTGACCAGGTTCCCTGATAAGCGCCCAGACGCTCGATGACATAAGCCTGCGCCTGTGGAACCACCTTCAGGCAGGATGCCAGTATCACCAGCACCAGCACAATCAACGCAATCAACAAGCCTAACATTTCCATATTTTACCTCTTTCTGCACTTTCTATAACAGTGCGCTTTTATTTTATCTGCAAGCCCTTCTTCCATGTGAGGCTTCCTGCACTGAAACTTGCCCTTCTTTTTCTGTGGGTTCTACTTCTGTTAATTCCCTTTCTTTATTCTGTGAATCCGGCTCCTGTATACTCTTCTCCGCCGGCAGGCCGTTCCGCTCCGGCAGTTCCGCCTGTCTGTGTCCCGCTTTCTACGATCAGCTTCACTCCGTTAATTGCCCGCACGGTCACGACCTCACCCACCGGGATTTTCACTTTCTCATCCCAGCTTCTGGCTGTCCATTCCTGACCGTTTACCGTCACCTGCCCCGCTGCTTTCAGGTTGTCTATTTCATCCGTTACAATGGCCTGGCGCCCTACCATACTCTCCACATTCGTCTTGACCCTGTCCTTGTTAAAATATTTCACCGCAATCGGCCTGGTGAAAAACAACAGTATCAGGGATATAACGAAAAATAAGATGATCTGAACAAAAACCGGCGCATGCAGCAAGCATGCAAATATGGCAACCAGGGCACCCCCGGCAAACCATATGGTGGTAAGCCCCAATGTCAACACTTCGATCCCGATGCACAAGATCAGCAGGACCAGCCAGAAAATCAACATTTCATACATACAATCCCTCCTATTCCAGTTCCGCAGATATCCTCCCGGCACCTCTACTACCTGTAGCTTATCATTAGTTTACTACAAAAACATTTTCAGGGCAATAGATTTCTTTGCACGATAACCTGTTTTATCGTTTAAGCCGTACTTTTCAAAAGAATCATTTTCCCGCAAAAGCAGGGGGCATCGGGTAAGCATACCGTAATATCGCACAAAAACGGCAAGTACAGGATCTCACGGCCGCAAAAACCCGGACACTGCTGTCCGGGTTTTTGTATTTTCATAATGTATTCAGTTTAACAGAACACATTTGCATAACGATATTCAGTTTAATAGAACACATGATTGCCGATCACCAGTCCATCGCGCCCGTTGTTGCGGCGGAAATGTGTCAGGTCGCCTACATTGGATACGCCGGACAGTGCCTCTTCCGCTGCTCTGATGCAGCTGGCGGAAATATTGCCGGATTCGTACACCCGGTTCACCTTGCCGTTCATGGCAGGCGTAAACTGACCGGAAGCATAGATGACACCGTGAATGGAATTCGGATAAGCTCCGCTTCTGACACGGTTCATGACCACTGCGCCCACTGCAACCTGGCCTTCATAGCTCTCCGAACCGGCCTCACACTGGATCAGGGCTGCCAGCAGAAGTGTGGTATCCGCGTCCGTTGTGTATTCGCCGTAGTTCTTATGGCGCTCCGCCTCCTGCTTTGCCGCCGCTTCGGCTTCCTGACGGATCCTGATCTCTTCCATGGTCTCGCCTGCATCAATGATAAAGTCCATCTCCACATACTCTGCGGACACATAACCGTTACTGCCCTCGTAATCCACACATACCCAGCCGTCCTCATCTTCTCCCAGGACTTCCATGATATCACCCTTGGGAAGCAGCCCGTACACCCCTGCCTCCATACTTGGCTCTGTCCTCACACGGAGAGTCTCCGTATTGATGGTGGCGATCATCTTGCCCACGTCATTGGCAAGTGCCAGGGCATCATCGCCGAAAAGCAGATATTCATCGGAAGCCCATCCGATGATATTGCCTGACTGCAGCTTCGTCCATCCGTCTTTCCGCTCAAGGATCGTACCGCCGCAGTCCTTGTACAACAGTCCTACCTTATCTGATGTTTCATCCGCTTCACTTCTCACGTTCAGGGCATCCCGCACATTCGCCATGACCAGGCTGGTTTCTTTCTCTTCATCCAGTTCCTCTACCTGAAGATCCAGATTCAGCTCTCTCGCCGTCTCAGTTACAATATCAACTGAATTGGACGAACCGGGATTCAACACTGCTGCCACGCCTCCGCGCAGCTGCTCAAGGGAAGTATCATCTGCCGCCTGTACAGCAATGCCTGACTGCAGGACCAAAACCAGTGATAACACCGCTCCTGCCACCGCAGTGAAACAATTTCTGCATTTTGTCATTTCTCTTACCTCCATAAACAAATCGTGATACTTTGCAAAAAATATGCCACTTCTTAATAAAGTTATTACAAAGTTATTAAATTTGTTACGAAGACATCATAGCAGATGTTACAGCGAATGTCAAGTTTTCTGGTCAAAATAATCTGAAAGTCCGGCAAAATCGCAGAAAATTCCCACATATCGGGCTTTACAGCCGTGTATGGGCGGCTCCGGCACAGGGTTATTCCGCAAACAACGGCGTGGAAAGATAACGGTCTCCCGTATCCGGCAGCAGCGCCACAATGGTCTTTCCCTGATTCTCCGCCCGCCTGCCCAGCTGAATGGCAGCCCACACCGCGGCGCCGGAGGAAATGCCCACCAGGATACCCTCGCTCCTGCCGACGCGATTGCCGGCTGAGAATGCATCCTCATTTTCCACTGTGATGATCTCATCATAAACCTTCGTATCCAGCACATCGGGGACAAATCCTGCGCCGATGCCCTGAATCTTATGGGTGCCTGCCGTACCTTTGCTCAGCACAGGGGAAGCGGCCGGTTCCACTGCCACAACTTTTACTTCCGGATTGCGGCTCTTTAAGTATCCGCCCACGCCCGTCACGGTGCCCCCGGTGCCCACGCCCGCCACGAAAATATCCACTTTTCCGTCTGTATCCTCCCAGATCTCGGGGCCTGTGGTCGCCCTGTGGGCCGCGGGATTCGCCGGATTCACAAACTGCCCGGGAATGAAACTGTCCGGGATTTCTTTTGCCAGCTCATCCGCTTTGGCGATGGCGCCCTTCATGCCCTGTGCCCCTTCCGAAAGCACCAGTTCCGCCCCGTAAGCCTTCATCAGCTGGCGGCGCTCCACACTCATGGTGTCGGGCATCACGATAATAATGCGGTAGCCGCGGGCGGCAGCAACCGACGCCAGGCCGATGCCGGTATTGCCCGATGTGGGTTCAATGATAACGGAGCCTGGCTTCAGCAGCCCTCTCTCCTCGGCGTCATCGATCATGGCTTTGGCGATACGGTCTTTCGCGGAGCCTGCCGGATTAAAATATTCCAGCTTTGCCAGGATGCGGGCACCCAGGCTCTCCTCTTTCTCGATGTGGGTCAGCTCCAGTAACGGCGTCCTTCCGATCAGCTGATCGGCGGATGTATAAATCCTGCTCATAATATATCTCCTCTTCCCTTACATTATTTGAAATTCAAGCCTTCAATATACCAACCTTTCAGGTAGGTTAGTATGATTATATGTCCTCAGGAAAGTTTTGTCAATAGAACTGCCTGTCATATTTTCGTTGATTTTCCTATTAACCATGTCGTATAATAGGTTTATAACCATAAAACAGACATACAGCTCCTGGGAGCTGCAGAAAGGCAGGGATATTTCTATGTTAGTTTCCACAAAAGGACGATATGCGCTACGGGTAATGATAGATCTGGCGGAACAAAAGTCAGATGAATATATTCCGCTGAAGGCGATTGCCGAAAGACAGGAGATTTCGGAAAAATATCTGGAAAGCATCATCAAGCTTCTCGTCAGGGGAAAGCTTCTCACCGGTCTTCGCGGCAAAGGCGGCGGCTACAGGCTGACCAGATCACCTGACCAGTACACTGTAGGCAGTGTCCTTCGCCTTACGGAGGAATCTCTCTCCCCTGTCGCCTGTCTGGATACAGACGCCCCGTCCTGCCCCAGAGCCCCATCCTGCCGCACTCTTCCGCTGTGGAAAGGACTGGATAAGGTAATCAATGACTATCTGGACAATATCACTGTAGCCGATCTGGTACGGCAGGACAATGGTGGTATGATAAAACGATAGGAAGCAATCGCTGCTTCCTATCGGGGTTCTTCCTCCGCCGCCCATATCTCCATGCCCGCCTTCGCCTCCGTAAAGGCAGATGCTCCCAACCAGGCTTAAGAAACATTCCTCGGGCAACGGGATAGCGGGAAGAAGCCGATTCCCGCGTATTTCCCGTTTATTTCCGAAGGTCCGCCAGCACCTCAGCAGGTATCTCAAATTCAACCGTACCCATGTACATGGGCGCCACATCTCCTTCGTTGAATCCGATTACCACATTTCCCTTTTCGTTGATATAGAACGATGTTTCATCCGTAATGGATTTAAAGTTCCACTCTTCAATCTCGTCGTGAAGCCAGTAGTAAACGGAATCATCCGCATCCATCTGCGCCTGCATCTGCTCTTTGATATTCTCGCTGATGGCTGTAATATAATCCGCGCCTTCCTTAAAAATGTCTTTCAGTTTCAGACGTTCCCCCGTATTTAAATCAATGGTATAATAATAATTCCATGCATATCCGCTTCCTGCCCCCTGATAACACAGCAGCTTCAGCGTAAAATAATCCTGCGTGGTGGTCAATACCTCGCTGTTTACAACAACATCCTGATATCCTTCCTCATACTCTAATCCGGCTTCAAACTCCGCTATCAGATCCTCGGAAATCCTTTGAATCTCCGCATTGATTTCTTCCGTGGTCTTATTCAGTTTGTCCTGTACTTCACCCGTATCTGCCTGGTCCGAAACCTGGATCTCGGGGACCTGGATATCTGCCATATTTCTGTCGGTTTCATAGGAATAGTCCCTGAATGTAACCACTTCCACCAGATTTCCGATGACGGGAATCTGTTCCATTGCCAGTGCAATGGAAGCGGATGTATTTGGTAAAATGACAAATGCAGCCACGACTGCAGCAGCAGCGGAAACCGTTCTGATTATTCTCTTTTTATTGCGCGCTCTCTGTTCCATTCTCCTCGCCTCTTTCATTTTCTTCTTTAATTTCGCCAGTTCTGCGGCGGACATTTCCTGTTTTTGATAGACCTCTTTCATACGCAAAAGTTCTTTTTCCACCTTCTCATTTAAATCTTTTCTGTCCCCAAAATTATAGATCATTGTGCCTCCTTTTCCGCTCCGGGTGGACCCTGCTGTTCGTAGTGAGTTTATCTTTTTGATGATATCAGTTTCGTGTCCTTCAGGCCTTGTTCCTGATCGGGTTCAGCCAGGATTCCCCGAAGCTTTTTCAGACTGCGGTATAATCTGCTTTTTATGGTGTTGACATTTTCATCCAGAATGTCCGCAATTTCCTCCAGCTTTTTATCCTCGAAATATTTCAGGATGATCACCGCCCTGTCTCCGGCCGGAAGCGTATCCAGGGCCCGATGCAGGTCAATATTCTCATAGCTGTCCAAAGTCCCCGTTTCTGTTCCGTTCTCTTCCAGCATCTGTTCAAAGGAACGGTATTGGGGCATCCCTGCATATCCGAAGCATTCATTCAGCATAATGCGGTACACCCATGTCTGCACATATTCCGGCTGCCTCAGGGTATGACTGCTCCGGATTGCCTTATATGCGCCGTTTTGTACGATGTCACAGGCATCCGCCTCATTATGGACATAGCTGTAAGCCAAACGGTAATATTGATTGTATTTCTCCAAAATAATCTGTTCCACCAGATCTCTGTTTGCTTTTTCTTTTTTTCCTGGAAAGAACAATTGTTCCACCTCCTTCGTACCGTTCTGTATGATTAGATATTACCAGCGACGAAAAAGTTTCATATAAAATTAAAAAAGGACACCCGCCATTTCTCCGGCAGATGCCCCTGTTTATGCATATATGTTTTTCGGGATATCAATATATGTCATACCAATCTCCCGTGTCGGTATCGGCGCCTCCCGTTCCGACACCGCAGATCTCAACCGCTTCCTGCCGCCCCGATTATTCCTCTTCGCCACATGCTTTGCAGTCCTGATCTGTCTGCCAATCTCACCGGCAGGCTACGTCCAGGCAGGACGGACTCTGTCCAAACGCCTCCAACGCGCTAATAACGTTTATATGTTCCGGCAATCCGTTTTCAGATGCCGCATCACCCGGAACATTTTATCCATATCCACCGGTTTCGTCAAATGCTCGTTCATCCCGGCATCCTTCGCCATCGCAATATCCTCCTCAAATGCGTTGGCCGACAGGGCAATGATGGGCACACATCCCGCGTCAGGTCTGTCCAGACTGCGAATCGTGCGGGTGGCCTCAAATCCGCTCATCACCGGCATCATCAAGTCCATCAGGATGCAGTCGAATGCTCCGTGAGCCGACGACTGAAAGGCATCCACTGCAGCTTTTCCGTCGTTTGCCGTGACCACCGATGCGCCAGCCTGTTTCAGAACAAATTCCACGATTTCGCAGTTGACCTCGTTATCCTCCACCAGAAGGACACGCATTCCCGAGATATCGGCACGCTCGTCTGCTCTCCTGTCAACAGGCTCTGCGGTTTCCTTCGTGTCGAGCGGAATGGACAGGGTAACCCGGAACAGACTGCCCTCCCCAATCCGGCTCTCCACCTCAACCGCGCCTCCCATCTGGTCTGCCAGCTTCTTTACAATGGACAAGCCAAGCCCGGCACCGGTATAGCTGGTCCTTGCACCCGGATTTTCCTGGGTGAAAGGCTCGAAAATATGCTCTTTAAAATCTTCCCCTATGCCGATTCCGGTATCTCTGACCACAAACTCGTATGTGGCGGAACCGTTCTCCGCGGAAATCTCTTTCACCTGAAGAAATGCGGAGCCCCCCGGCCGATTATATTTCACTGCATTGTCGATAAGACTCGTCAAAATCTGCCTCAGCTGCAGCGGATTTCCCACCAGCCTGCCATGGCACAGACTAACCTCCTCCAACACCAGGCGGATACCTGCCGCCTCCGCATGGGGTGACATGATCATCATGCACTGTTCCAGGGTATCACGAAGCTCAAAGGATTCCTCCACGCCGGCCGGCCTGCCGCTCTCCAGTCTGCTGACCTGAAGGACATCGTTCACAAGCGCCAGCAGATGCTCCGTAGACACGCGGATCTTCTCCAGGCACTCCTTCTGCTTTCGCGGCTCTTCCCCGGTGTGTTCCATAATGGTGAGCATACCCAGGATTCCGTTGATGGGAGTGCGGAGGTCATGGGACATGTGGGAGAGAAATTCACTCTTGGCCGAATTAGCCCGCCTCACCTTCTCCAACAGTTCCATAATAGCCTGCTCCTGCTTCTTCCGGGTCACCATGATGTCCGTGATATCCTGATGGTATCCGTTGAGACATGCGCCGGGTTTTTTAAACTTCTTATCCGGTATGCCGCCGCAGCGGACATAAATCTTCCCCAGCGTGGGATGATTCCAGGGATACACCACCTCGGAACGCCCGGATTCCAGTATCTCCCTCACTGCCTCCCGGACCATCTCAGTATAATCCGGGTCGATGTTTTCATACCAGTGCCGATAGCACGCCTCCGGCTCCACATCCTCCGGCACTTCCAGGAGCATCCGCATGGTTCTGTCCGCATACATCCTGGGTTCGCATCCCTCTTCCAGCTCAATGGTCCAGATGCCGGTTCTGGCGCCCTCCAGGATGTCCTCCATGCTCTGTCTGGCTTCCAGTCTATACCTTTCTTCCTGCTCCACCACGGCATTGACATCCCGGAAAGCAAAAATCGCGCTCTCCTCTTCCGCCTCCTTTCCCGTGACAGAGAAATGGATCTCCATGTTCTTTAACCCCGGCAGATTGTCCTTCACCTGGTACCGGACGTAATATTTCTTTTTATTTTTCAGCTGAGACAGGATATACTCTTTCCGGGTCACCACGCGGAGCCTTTCCTGGTCCTGCTGGATCACATACCTGGAAATATACTGGTCCATAGCCCCCTGATAACTGTCCGCAAAGCTGAAAGGCTGCTCTTTCCCCTGAAACTCGTTTTCCCGGTAAATCTGGCATGTGTCCGTGAGAAAATCCACCTGATAGATGCTTATATAGTCCACATTCAGGGCATAGAGGACATTATGGCTCCGCTTTTCAAGCTCCCTGACAAGATTACGCCGCCGCAGGGAGGAAACGATAAAGTATGCCGCCGTCTGAAGCATATTGGAAGTGTACCCCAGAGCTTTCACCGGCGGATTGTCCACACCGTAAAACCCGATGATCCTGTTGTCATCAAACAGAGGGACTACTACAAGGGAATGAATATCCTGCTGCTTCAGATTCTCATACTGAAGCGGATCGCTCTGCCGGATGTCTTCCAGATCATTTATCACAATATGCCCGCCGATGCTGAAATTCCGATACCAGCTCGCACAGACCTCCGGAGGGACATTCTGCAGATTCACCTTCTCCGGGCGCACCCCGGGAGCCACCCACTCGTAAGTATTGTCGTCTCCTCCGGATGAATTTCGTTCAAATATATAAGTCCGCTCTCCGGATAACGCCTTGCCAAGGTATGCCAGCAGCACTTCCAGGGACTGGTCCGGCGTCTCCTCCAACAGGGCCACTCTGAGCCCTTCATTGATGATGGCTTCCAGGTTCTGGACATTCTGCACCATGCTTCTCTGCTGCTCATGGCTGCTTACGTCAAATGCCATTTCAAGGCGGTACCTTTTCCCGTTCTCCTCCAGAATGGTACTGCGAAGCAAAAAATGCCTGTTCAGATGCGGCTGAAAGTACTGCTGCTCAAAGCAGTCCGGATTGCACATGCCGCTGCAGCAGAACATGCAGGGGACATCGCTTCCCCTGAGAATCTGGTAGCACCGTTTCCCCCTGACTTCCGCCGGAGAGCCCACTCCAAATACCTCCCGCGCCCTTTTATTCATATAAACCAATTCATAAGTTTCTATATTCGCAACATATACAATCTCGTTGATATTCTCAAAAAAACCCCACAAATTGCCCATAAAGACGCCCTCCTATGGTACCTCTCAGGAACCGCATTGCTTTGGTGGTCAGTATACCATATCGCAGCCAAAAAGTCCACTTTCCTGATCAGTACTTTGAGAAACAAATAGAAACCGCGTCTTCATCCCATGATTTCCCAATAGCCCCAGCGGGCAACTCTGCCGAACCTTCACCGAATTTCATCGGCCTCCTGACTTTACTTTTTTGCTTCCCTGTTATTCACCATATCCTTTTCGCTTTTCTCAAACAGCTCTCTTGCAACAGTCTGTATCTTTTCCATAGGGATTGCGGCAAAATCAATCCCCTCCGCCCCCATGGCAGCGGAGAATCCCTGTACGATCCGATACGCCGCCATGGCGTGACCGTTGCTTTTATCCTCAGAATCGGCTTCCTGCGCAAATGTCAGGAGCAGATTTCTCTCGCTGGAATAGATCAGTTCCACCAGCTTTGCCCTGTACTCCAGATCCTGGGAAGACATCTCTTGATTGGCCTGCAGATCCCGTACATGCCGGGCTTCATGTTTCAGCAAAGAAATGCGGAAGCTCTCGCTCTCAAAATCCCACGCGGATTTGACACAGTTGACAAAACCGTCACGGTCTGCCCATCCTCCGGAGCCGATCTCTCCGAACGAAAGATAATCCGCCCAGCTCCGGGCAATAAAACCATCCAGAAGTTTTACCGAGCAGGTCTGAATACCGTCCGGAAGTTCTACATCATAAGACACAATTTCAGTTGTCCGCCAAATATACGAGCCGTAATAACCGCCGGTTCTGCCACCCATGAAATGAAGGCCCTGGCGCTGAAACAATTCCGGAAGCTGATGCTGCTCCAAATCCCACAGTTCCATTTCCTTATCGGCAATCCCGATTCTCTCTGCCAGCCGGTCCCTCAGTTTGGCAGCAGCCTGCTCTTTGCCCATACAGAGATAAAATACATCACGGTAATACTGCTGATAAATTATCAAAATATCGTTCAGTATATCATTCACTTCATAAGATATATACTGTTCCCGGTCAAATATTGCCAGAAAGCGGTCATAGAGAGCCGCCTGTTCCGGAAACTGCTTTACATAGTTGATCGCACCATGCAGATCGCCTCTGACTATATATCCATAGTAGATTTCTTTATTCATCCTGCCCTCCTTTCACCAGGCGCCGCAAAAAGGCCACAATGCTTTCCGGGCAGCGCTCCTGCAGGACATACTTTGTCAGTTCCCGAACAGCGTATTCCTCAAAGGCGTTAAGCTGTCCGGCATTGTTACCAGACAGATAGTAGGAAGCATCGATACCAGGATAAACTTGTCTGTTTTCCAGAACGATGTCCGCAATCTCAGCCACAACATGATGGACAACATGGTGCAGAAATTCATGTATTACAGAATCTACCCGGAATACGCCGGAACTGAATATGAAACAATTTCTCTCCAGATGGTAGTCGGCAGAATACACACATTTGACAGGATTTATTACAATCCGAATATCCTGTACAGGCGAATCGTATTTGGATGTACACACATCCAAACAGGATTGAACCAGTCTCAACTCTGCTTTATATTGCATGTTCAGCTCTGCTGCCCACCTGTTTTCCCATTCCAGATAACGGCAAAAGAAATCGCTGGAAAAAACCTTGGAAATTGCCACCGGAAAATCCTCTATCCAATCCCAAAGCTTTTGACCCCGTTCATAGTTGGAAATATTGCCGGCAGACATAATACGGCTACGGAAAACCTCATAATCCCGAAACCGTGAATGGTCCGGCAGCAAGTAAAATGCTGCGGTCTCCAGGATTGCTGCACGAGGCCAGTACGGATAGACCTGACAGGTATTTTGCCGAATCCCGGAGAAGAAAGACGGAACATCTTCCACACCGATAAACTTTTGAATGCCTTCAATTTGATCCCGGCTTCGCTCAATGGCATAATAGTCATATCCACATTGTAACAGTGCAAAGTAGATTGCGGATATTTCCGGAATATGTGTGATTGTGATCTGCCTTGCATCATTCATAATGCCCCTCCAGCTTAAAATGGACTTTTTGCCTGATACCTGTTTTTTCAGATGCCATACTGGGCATATAATTCATGACGCTTCTCGCGATTTCCGGCCGCTGCTTCTATCTCGCTGAACTTTTTCTCTTTCAGGAGAGCCTGTATCAGTTCCGCAAGACGGTTTTCCCCTTTCGATTCTCCTCTCGCTTCCAACAAATCAATATATTCACACATGGCAATCTCCTTTCTATCTTCCTGTTTTTTCAGCAGTTCCCCTATATGTTCCGTAAAACGCATATCTCCGGTAAGGGCCTCCATCATTTCGCACAGCGCTTCTACATGGACAATTTTCTGGTTTCTGCGGTTTTCAAAGCTTCCTTCATTCAGATAATCCACCACAAACCCCATATCACTGACAAAGCGTGCTCTGACTTCTGCGGACAGATTATTCATGTGATAGACTTCCAGTTTCACATCATCCACCCGCTCCAGGTCTTCGTCAGACGCCCCCTCACGTTTCAAAAGTTCATGGAGACTCAACGGAATCCGTGTGCCTTTCCGTGTCCAGTCTATCACCATGCCGATTACAGGGTATGCCGGTCTGCCTGACTCCAGCTGCGCCCGATAGGCACCCCCTTGATAAGAGGCCTTCCGCAAGACCTGCCTTCCCTCTAAAGCAGTCTCATTGCCTATGAGAAACTGCAGCTTTATTTCTCCTCTTTCCATCAGGTATGCGCTCACATCCTCAAACTGACTGTGGACTTTATCTTTTGTACTGTAGAAGCTTTCTGTCGGCGCCGGATAAATGTCCTCCGCTTTGATCCGTTTCCGCCCGCCGTATGCCAGTGCGTTTTCACAATCCGCAAATACGTCGTTATGCGTTATCAGTATCTTTTCCAGAATGTCCTTTTCTGCCATTTCTTGTCTCCCTTCTGCCCTTTTCCGGGAGATTCGCTATCCTTCCGAAGCTCCCGCTTCTGTTTACATGAATTTTTAAGCAGGAATTTTCTGATTTACAGGATTTGTCTCTTTGATATTCAGAATCTGTAGAAAATCTGCTTAGACTCATCTTATCATGATTCCGGAATTTTTTCAACTGATTTTTTCTATCGTCCTCCTTCCTTGTTCTATATCTGATCACCCGTTTCAGAATATCCAGCACATTGACGATATGGGCCGAAAAGGTGGAGAGATTTTCCGACAGATTCTGACCGTCCCCGATATCACAGAGGATATTGCGGTTCATGCAGATCTCCGCCTCCTCGCAGGCCACATGCAGCCCGCACTGGGCCATCAGGCAGCTTAACGCCACGGTCTTGATGGCCACGGTCTTCCCTCCGGTATTGGGCCCGGTTATTACGATTCCCCTTACGCCTTCTCCCAGAGAGAACTGCAGCGGCACACAAATGTCCCTGTCCATCAGCGGATGTCTGGCGTTTCGCAGATAAATGCGTCTTTCTTCGATTATTTTCGGTTCCGTTCCATGATAGCTTTCCGAAAGCTTTCCTCTGGAAAAAATGAAATCCAGTTTCTCCATCATTCGGATATTCTGCGTCATAATCTCTCCGTTTTCCGCAACCAGAGCAGTCAGTTCATACAGAATCCTCCGCACCTCGTTCTCTTCGTCCATGCGCAGTTCCTGCAGTTCTTCGTAATACTTCGCCGAGGCGGAGGGCTCTATAAACAGGGTGCTGCCCGTGGAGGATTTGTCGATCAGGATACCGCTGATCTTAAATTTGTACTCCTTTTTCACCGGAATGCACACATGCCCGTTGCGGATGGTGCTGAAATGGTCGGACATGCAATCCTTATTGGCGCGCATGACAGCCTCCACCTTTTCCCGCATCTTATCCTCCGCCCGGAGAATATCGCCCCGCAGGCTCTTCAGCAGCTTTGAGGCATTGTCGGAAACCTGTTCGTTCCAGATCTGGTATCTTATACTGCACACCGGTTGAATTTGCAGTACAACCCGACTGCAGACCGCCAGCCAGGTATTTTCCCGGAGGCATCACTGTAAATCCTGGCGGTCTGCAGTATAACTGTTCCCGCAGTTCCTCCAGGGGATTCAGATTTTCCTCATAATATGCCAGGGGTATCTCATAAGCTTTCCCTCTTTCCAGATAGCTTTTCAGCCGTTCCAACGCCACCAGCGCGATTGCTGTCTTTTCCAGCTCCCGGGGTGTCAGGCACTGTCCCTTTTCCGCCACGGCCAGCAGCTCCTCTATCCCCTCCAGGGCTGTCAGCGGCGGCGTGCCGCATTTCTCCAGCATCTGCCGACTTTCCGTGGTCTCCCGCAGTCTGGCGGCCAACTCCGTCTCCGACAGGATCAGGCGGGTGTCCTGTATGGCTTTCCTTGCCGCTTCCGTCAGGGCGCATTCCGCCCATTTCATCTTTATCTTGTCAAATTCCAAACTGATTTCCATTCTATCCATTTTCTTTTTCTCCTCATTTAGTTGCTGCTCTCACACTGACTCCTGATTCTTTCTCCCAGCCCTTCCTGGTGACAGCTCTGCGGTATGTTTTGGATATTTTTTGTCTCTATGATATTCATTTCTCCTTGGAATTGTGGGAAAATAACTGTTGCAGCTTCTGCAGGAAAAAGCCTTGAAATACAAAGAGAACGGCTTAACCCCCAACCCTTCCACGATGTTTTTGAGCAAAAAAAGACCATGGTATCTGTCCTGCAGGCACATTTCACCATAGCCATCATTTCCAAAACCAATTTACAGCCTGACCGCAGTTGTCAGCATACAGAGTCATTCAATACACTCCATGACAAATTCCGCAGAAAAAGACCTCTGCCCCTCCCGTTCATTTTTAAAGCACAAAAAACACGGCCTCTCAGCCATGCTCTCCTTCCATTCTGCAATGAACCTGCGACAATAAAATATACTTTGCGAACCTTTTATTGCTGTACATTGTTCTATATGAAATCAATCATTCGGAATATGTTAAGCACCCGACAAGACAGATACACCGGCAGATTACCACCGGCATTCGGGCAGACTCCCAAAGGGAAACAAACTGCCCGGCAAATATTTAGTTTGCCCTATTCCCGTTCCTCGCAATGGATAACATAAATCCCTCCTGATTCCTCTTTTCTCACGGCTCCGTCTCTGAGGACTTCATCCGTTTATGCAGCAATACTAGCACACCCATATTGAAAAGTCAAGTATAAATTTTTTACAACAGTTCAGTGCCCTGCCTGAACTGTTACGATAAAGGAATGCCCGCAGCACAGGCATTCCCCCTGTCCGAATCAGCCCGCAAATCAGATAACCTCCACCCCGTCCCGGTACACACTGTGGATTCGGACATGCTCGTCAAAGCTTACCAAATCGGCCTTTTTCCCCGGCTCCAGCACGCCGATTTCCTTCTCTCCCAGCGCTCTGGCCGGGTTGCGGCTCATCATGTTCACGGCCTGCCACATCGGAACCCCGGCCTCCTCATGCATGACACGGATCAGCCGGTCCGCCGTAGCCACGCTTCCTGCAAAGGAAATCCCATCCGGCATTCTGGCTATCTCTCCGTCGGACCACACGGTCTGCCCATCCTTCAGGCTTCCCAGCTTATAATGGCCGGAGGGCAAATCCGCCGCCCGCATGGCGTCCGTCACAAGGATAACATGCTCCGTCCCTTTCGTTTTTACGATCAGCTTAAGCAGGGAAGCCGGAAGGTGCATCCCGTCCCCTATGACCTCCACGTCCAGCTCATCCATCAGCAGCGCCGCCTCCAGGACACCGGGCCGGCGCATCCCGTTTTCTCTGACAATGGTAGACATGCTGGAATACAGATGGGTAGCCATGGTATACCCGTCACGGACCGCCTGTTCCACATCCTCCAACCTTCCGTCACTGTGCCCTACGGACAGCAGTACACCCGCTTCCCTGAACTGCCGGGCCATCTCCCCCGCATTCTCCAGTTCGGGAGCAGCCGTCATAATCCGCAGTGCCCCCGCCCCTTTTTCCAACAGCCATCGGGTCAGCGCCTCCACGGGCTTTCGGATATATTTCGCGTTCTGCGCCCCCTTCATACTCTCAGCAATACAGGGTCCCTCCATATGCACCCCCAGAAGACGCGGCCTGCAAGGCTTCTGTTCCCGGCAAAACATTCTGTGCAGCGAAAATACCTTTTCCATTTCTTCCATGGAAGCCGTCAAAGTCGTAGGGCACAGCGATGTGGTTCCGTGACGCAGATGAGCGTCCATGGCCTGCTGCCAGCTCTCCCGCTTTCCGTCCATAAAATCGCCGCCCCCGCCTCCGTGTACATGGATATCGATAAAGCCGGGCGCCAGATACCTGCCCTGCAAATCCACAACCTTATCCGCCTTCTCCAAAACCGGCCATTCCTCCCCGCCGTCCCGGTTTCCGGATGTCTCCCGCTCCCCTTCACCGGGCCGGATTCCCTGGATTCTGTCCCCAATCACCAGCAATTTCCCCTGCTCCAGGATTCCGTCCTGCAGGATAATATTTCCGTTTATAAATAAAGTGCTTTCCATATCCGCTTTTCTCTCCGTTCTCTCCTGTTTTGTTCTCATGAGCGTATTTATTTGCCTTTCCCACCACCGCATCGCCGACCCTGCTTTTCCAACGCCTTCCCGACACTGCTTTCCCGACGTCTTCCCGACGCCGCCGCGCCGACCCTGCTTTCCCGGCATACCGCTATCCTATGTTTCCAGTTTTCCCAGAAGCACCCTGCCGAACCAGATTCCGAAACCAAGCGCTAAAAGCCCCTGTAACAGCAGTATCCTCTGAACCGGAGCGATGCTCACTGTCCCAAACTTCCAGTCCTCCGGCCACAGTTTCAGAAGCAGCGTACTCAGCCCCTGCCCGCACAGGGAACCCGCACTGACCAGCATCAGATACCAGGACAGATATGCGGTCCTGTCTTCCTCCGGCGTAAACAGATAGGCCATATTGTTGAAATACAGTGTCCCGCCCGCCATAATCGCCTGATATACCAGCATCGTCACCGGAAGCAGCCAGGCAAAGGTGCTCCCCGTAACCAGCATGTGCAGAAAAGGATACAGGGAAAACAGCAGAAAAACCTTCTGAAATGCCTGCAGCCAAGATGTCCGGAGAAGGAGCCTGTGCCAGAACGGCATGATCACCGCCGTCGTTACAATATTCATGGCCTGCAGTACACTTATGAACACATAAGATACCTTCACATCCTTCAGCAGATAAGTATTGGCGGAATACAAAGTCATGGTGGAAACCATCATCCACGCAAAAACAGGAAGCATGGTAAGACAGAATTTCCGATTGCCAAATGGCAGTATCAGAAGCCGGAATCCTCTCACACTGCCTCGGGGATATTCCGGCTCTCCCGGCAACAGCAGCAGCAACAGCTCCGTCAGGGCCAGGCCAAAAGCGGCAAGCCGTATCATTCCCATCCAGTACAGCTGCCTGCCGGAGGCTTTGGCCGCATCCGCCAGCAGACTTGCCCCAAAGGTAGCCAACGCCGTGAATACACTGTTTACAATACCTGATATGGCGAAAAAACGTCCCCTGATATCCTCCGGCAGAAACCCAATATGCCACGCAGGAAAACCGCTGGCTACCAGAATATTGCAGCCGTTTCCCAGAAGCAGCGCTGCCGCCATCCACCACAGCAGACTTTTCTCCGGCACCCGCCCGGGCAGTAATGTCACACATAGTATCACAAGCCCATGATACAGCAGTCTGGCCGTCCCCAGCACCGCTTTCCTTCTCCGGAATCTCTCCAGCAACAGCGGAGAAAACGGATACAGAATACCTGCCAGCAGGGGAAGACTGGTTACCAGACCGATCTGCACCTGGTCCATTCCCGCATTCAGCAAAAATCCTGTGAGAAACACGCCTGTCGTAAAAGCCGTGTAAACCGCCTTCAGACACTCGGCACCCAATATATAGAACCTGGCTCTCCCCTCTGCTTCACCCGGTGCAAACAAACCGCCGCTTCTCATACTTATCCCCCTCGTCCGCGTCTCCCCGGACACATACGCGCCTGCAGCTCTCCGATACTGCATCCTGTCCGTACAGACTCGCCTGTATATCCTGCTCAGGTCTTTGCCGACGCATCTGTCGGCTCCTGTTTTTCAGCCTTTACAGCCATTACCCTCCGGCTTTCGTTTCAAGTCTTTGCCGACGCTTCCGCCGTTTTCTGCTTTTCCTTACAGCCACTTTCGTCCGGCTCCTGTTTCAGATCATTTACAAATGCTTCCAACTCTATCATCTTACCGCCGGACTGGCGGGAACGCTCAGCGGCAAGCGCCATATAATGGCTCTCCAGGGACTGTCTTAAAGAGGTCAGTGTCCCTCTGCCCTGCTCCCGCGCCTCGAACATGTCCTTCAGCATACGGTAATCCCCGCCGCCGTGCCCGGATATCGTCTCCTGCACATCCATCCGGAAAATCTCCTCAGCGCCGCCGAACCTGCGCAGCACCAGTGTCTCCTCCTCCAGATTCCCGCTGATATCCCCCAGGGAACCCATGACGTGTATGGTTCTGTGATTGTCCCGGTTCAGTCCGCACATATGGAAACTTACGGTAACACCGTTTTCCATCTCCATTGTCACGGATTGATTATCTACTACATCATTGTCGCAATGGTAGACACATCTTCCGTAGGGGCTGGTACGCAGCGCTTCCAGCAGCCCTTCCCTGGTGGGACGGGCCATCACTGCTTTCTGCATCCATCCGTCACCGTTGGTATCGTAGCCTGTAACCGCGTCCGTCACATATATTTTCTCCGCGTCATAAGGGCACTCCTCCTTTGCGGGACAACCCTCCATACAGTAATGCGGCGCACCCTCCGGGGCGTTTTCCTTCCGGAAAAAGGCCAGGCTTCCCATGGAGGATATCCTTCTGCAGCGGCTGTCCGTGAGCCAGACCAGCAGATCCATATCATGGCAGCATTTTGCCAGTATCATGGGGCTGCCCTCCCCGCTTTTTCTCCAGTTGCCCCGCACAAAGCTGTGGGCCTGATGCCAGTATCCCACATTTTCACAGGCCTGTATGGACACAACCTTTCCCACGGCTCCCGCCCCCAACAGTTCTTTCAGCTTCTGATAAAAAGGCGCATATCGCAGCACATGACAGACCGTCACACTTCTGTTCAGCGCTTCCGCCTTCTCCAACAGTCTCCTGCACTCCGCCGCGTCAGCGGATACCGGCTTCTCCAGCAGCAGGTCATATCCCCTGTCCAGCGCAAGGCAGGCATGCCGCACATGCTCCCCGTCCTGTGTGCAGATGAAGGCCATATCCGCCATTCTGGGCCGGGCAAACATCTCCTCCACCGAAGAGAAACAATGCTCCTCCGAAAGCCCGTACTCCCGCTTCATCTCCTGCAGCCGCTCCGGAATCCTGTCCGCTGCCGCCACAAGCTTCATCTGCTCCGGAAATCCTTTGGAATAGGGCGCATAGGTCAGCCTCCCACGCCCTCCCGCACCGGCAATCACTACAGTCGTAACTCCCATCAGTCCTCCCTCTCCTTCCATCTGTCAAAAGATACCAGTTCTTCTATCGTCACAGGCCTGTGCTCCCTGATGCTCCTGTTCGCTGCGATACCGATGAGAATGGACATGGAACCGTCTTTTGAACCGGCAAACTGCCCCAGCGGATCCGGCAGATCTCCCCTGAAGAGCATCCTCAGCAGCCTTTCGTCCCCGCCGCCGTGGCTTCCTGTCTCCTTTTTCAGGTCATAGGTCTGCGTTCCGCCCTTTCTGTCAAACAGCCTGATATGGAAGCAGTCGTCACCTGCCTGGGTTCCCGTATCAAACTGGCTTGCCTCCATCCGGCCTTTTGTGCCGCTTATGGAAATCTTCCAGCCCTCATAAGGAGCATGCGCCACCAGGGAATAGGACATCAATGCGCCCTGACAATATTTTACGGCCAGTGACATGGTATCGTAAATGTCGATTTCCTCCGCAAAGACACAGCGGTCACGGTAATAGCCGTCTTCCGACTCACAGTCAAAATACATGGCTTTCACCCAGGGAACCCGGCTATCCTGATAGACATATTCGCACTCCCCCCCATAAGGACAGGTACAGCAGCGTTCTCCCCGCTTTGTGCCTGCAGAACCGTAAAACCGTAATGCCCCGTTTGCAAAAACTTCCTGGGGTTCCTGACCGATCAGCCAGTTCACAATGTCAAAATGGTGGGTTGCTTTATGTACCAGAAGTCCGCCGCAATTTTCCAGCTTTCTGTGCCATCTGCGGAAATAATCGGCGCCGTGGACCGTGTCCAGCATCCACTCAAAATGTACATTCAGAACTTCGCCCACCACCCCCTGGTTCAGCAGTTCCTTCATCCTGGCAAACAGAGGCATATACCTGCAGTTGAAAGTGACCGTAATCCTGCGCCCGCTGCGCTCCTCCGCATCCAGTATGGCATTACAGCTTTCCTCGTCCATGGTCATGGGTTTTTCACAGATTACATCGGCTCCGAAATCCAGCGCCTTCACCACATATATGCTGTGAAACCGGTCCACGGTAGTGACGATGACACAGTCCGGCTTCACCTCTTCCATCATTCTGTCAAAATCCGTGTAGACAGGCACTTCATAGGGAATCAGGCTCTTCACATATTCCGCCCTCTTCCTGTTCACATCCATGATTCCTGCCAGATGCGCCACATCACCGTAACGCTCCGCTATGGCGGAGGCATACATCCAGTAGCCTCTCCCTCCGGAACCTGCCAAAACATACTCTTTCATACCATGTTGCCCTCCTTTGCAGTATTCGCTTTTTTCGTATTTACGTTTTTGTATTCTCCATAATTTGCAGGACTGCGCTCATGATTGCTTCAGCTCCCGCTTTTTCGGTTTTTCCGGTTCAGCCTCCTACCTGTATGCTCCTGCAAACGGGCCCGCAGGCACTTCCTCATCCCAACGCCTCCGCGAAGAAGGCTTCCGCCCGCCTGCCGCTGAAAGCGTGGCTTCCCTCATGGATATCCGTCCAGAGCCTGTCCTCCGCCCCTGCGGCCGCGTATATTTCCTTCACATGGAGATATCCCTTCCACATATCCTGAAAATAAAAGCAGCTGTCCGCCGTCCCCATCTCCATCATCAGATACCGGGGCGCCGTCAGCCCTCCCACATCATCCGTATCCATCCATTTCAAGATATCCGGCAGAATCTGTGATCCGCAGAAATTCCCCCTGTGGACTCCGAAAGCCGCGAAGGGATTGATGTAGGCGATCACATCCGCCGCCCGGATTCTGGGTTCCACCGCAGCCGTAAAAGCCGTGATCGTGCCTCCCTGGCTCATTCCCATCATGCCGATGCGTTCCGGATCTACCTCCGGCCTGGTGCACAGATAATCCACACAACATTTCATATCCCAGACATTCAGCATCAGAGGGTACAATCCCATAATGCCTCCCTTCAGGAAATTCACATTGCAGGTATCTCTCCCGAGATAATCATCCCCGTCCCTCCGCTCCCCGAATCCTCTTAAATCCGGCATCAGCGTAAGATAACCCTTTCTGGCCATCTGTGCACCGTAGTCATAATTCATCAGGTCAATGTCCGCCTGATGCCCCGGCGTGGACACCAGCCCCGCCACCGGATCCTTCCCGAAGCTGCCATGGCCGTGGACACACAGAATCGCGGGCTGCGAACGGTTCTTTTTAAAATGCTTCGGAATCAATACCTGGCAGGGCACCGACATATCCCGCTCCGTGTCAAATACAACCCGCTCCCGAATAAAGTCCCTCTCCTCCACGGAATATTCCGTCTCCGCCTCAAGAGGAACCTTCTCCGGAAATTCTCCCATCAGTTCCAGCAGCTTCCCCAGCGCGTTTTCATGCCAGTCCCCAAAATCCATGCCGCATACCCCGAACCTCAGCGCCGGCACCAGCTCCGCCGCCTGCCTATCCCAGTATGTCTGCATGGAAAATTGACGCTTACTCATATGTTTTTCTCCATTTTTCCCAGTCCGGATACTTTCCGGCCCGTTTAAATCTTCATTCCGTTTACCCTTATTCCTTTACGGCGCCAATCATCATACCTTTGATAAAGTACTTCTGCAGAAAAGGATACACACACAGAATCGGCACCAGAGCCACTACGATGACTACGTACTTCAGCTGCAGACTGATCATGCTCATGGTGGCGGAGCCCGTCACTTCTCCTCCCACGCTCTCGTTATTGATGAGAATCTTCATCAGAAATACCTGCAGCGGCTGCAGGTCCTTGCGCCCCGGCAGATAGATCATGGCATTAAAGTAACCGTTCCACTGATGCACCGCATAGTAAATGATCAGAACGGACATAATGGGCATGGACAGCGGAATAAAAATCTTCCGCAGAATAGTCCACTCCGTAGCGCCGTCAATCCTGGCCGATTCATACAGGCTGTCCGGGATAGACGACAGGAAGGTTCTTGCCATAATGATATAATAAGCCGCCGCTCCCGCAGGCAGCACGATGGCCCAGCGGGTATTATACAGCCCCAGCCTGTTGATCAGCAGGTACATGGGCACCAGCGTCCCCGAGAAGAACATGGAGAGCGTAAAAAAGAAGGACAACTGCCGCCGCAGAAAGAACTGCCGCCTGGACAGCGGATACGCCGCCATCATGGTAAGCGTGGTGCTGATGGCAGTCCCCACAACGGTGTACCATATCGTATTATAGTAAGAGCGCCAGACCTCCTTATTGCGGAAGATCATCTCATATGCTTTCAGGGAAAACCCCTTGGGCAGCAATGTCACCAGATTTGAGATGACTGCCTCCGGCGCACTGATGGACATGCTGAACACATAAATCAGCGGGTACAGCGTGATGCAGGCTGCCAGAAAACAGAATACATAGTTGACTGTTGTAAAAATCCTGTCTCCCACGGACATCCTGCGATGCCTTCTGTGGGGCTGTACCGTTTTCTTTTTCCCTGTCACCATAGAGACACCTCCGATATCTTTCTGCTGAGCCTGTTGGCAAATATCACCAGTATCAGGTTGATTGCAGAGTTAAACAGCCCTACGGCGGAACCGAAGCTGTAATTTCCCTCCACCAGTCCCGTTCTGTATGTATAGGAGGAAATCACATCCGCCACGTCCAGCGTAACCGGATTGTACAGCAGGATAATCTTCTCGTATCCCACGCTCATCAGCGTACCGATCTGCATGATAAAGGTCACGATAACGGTGGGGAGGATACAGGGAATCGACACATGGATTACCTGCTGCAGCTTACCGGCTCCGTCCACCCTGGCCGCCTCATACAGCTCCTGGCTGACTCCTGTCAACGCCGCCAGATAGACGATGGCAGACCATCCAAAGCCCTGCCAGATACCGCTGGCAATGAATACCGTCCTGAACCACCTGGGTTCCATGAGAAAATTGACGGGCTCCCCTCCCAGCGCCTGAATCACGGAATTGACGATACCGGAGCTGGGCGACAGGAAGTTCACCAGCATACCGCATATGATGACCGTGGATATAAAATAGGGAATGTAGCTCACCGCCTGCACCACCCTCTTATACACGCCATGCTTTAAATCATTGGTCATAAGCGCGAAGAGAATCGGAATGGGAAATCCCCACAGGATACTGTAGACACTGATCAAAAGCGTATTTCTCAGCACTCTGGTAAAATAGGGGGAATGGAAAAACTGCTGAAAATATCTCAGCCCCACCCATTCGCTGCCCATGATTCCCTTCACTGCTGAATATTTTTTAAAAGCAATGATATTTCCGTACATGGGATAGTAGACAAATACCAGATAGTGCAGCACTACCGGCAGTATGATAAGAAGCAGCGCCTTATCCCTTTTTATGTTCCTCAGAAGCCTTTTTCCCCATGTTCTGACCCGTTTTCCAAAAGACTGCTTTTCTTTTTTCCGCACGATTTCTTTCAAAGATACCTTCCACTCCTTTCCTCTGTCCGCAAAACCGTTCGCTGCAGGTATCTTCAAAAAGCATCCTGCAACACCTCTTCTTTCCGTCCGGAAACCACTTTCTGCCCGGAAGGCCGACAGCACTTCCGCAGTTCCTGAAAAAGAGCCGGAAGCCCCTCCCGTCCGGCTCTTTTCTTTTTCCAGGTACCTGGCGAAACAGCTTGTATATCGGCCTCACAGGTTATTTTTCCGCGTCTTCACTGCTGTGATGTCAGACGGTCATACTGTGCCTGCTTTACTTCCAGTATCCTGTCCACTTCAAGCTGCTTTACATAGGACACATAATTATCCCATTCCGCCTCGATGTCAGCGGTGCCCACCGTGAATTTTCCCGTCATTTCCCAGATATAGGTGGCCAGGTCACCCGAAAGGCCGCTGATGGCTTCACTCTCCTCCTCCGTTGCCGGCGGAAGCGTCATGCCTGCTACCATATAGGGTCTGGTGGCATCGGTCACATCAATGATTTTCTGCTGCAGTGTCTCCGGATAGCTGAACAGCATGGCCTGCTCGCGCTTATCGGATTTGATATAACAGAGCCCAAGCTGACAGCCGTAGGAGCTCAGCACCTCACTGGCGGAAAGACCGTCAGGATTCGCCGTCACCTTCTCCGTGAAACTGAAGGTACCGTCATTTTCCTTCACATAAGTATCTCCTTCGATGCCGAAGTTCATAAGCTCCTTGCCCTCGTCGCTCATCATGTAGTCCATGAGAGCCACTGCCACCTCAGGATGCTCACAGCTGCTGGTCACCACATATCCGTTTACCGTCATGTCGCCCACAACCTCCGTCATCCTCGTATAAGGGCCCTGGGGAGGTACAACGGGAATCAGTTCCGCATTTTCTACGCCATTGGATGCCAACGCCGCCTCCAGAGTCGCGATACGGGACGGATACGCAGTAAATGCGCCCACCTCGTCTCTCGCTACTTTTTCATACAGCTTGTTTTCGTCGCCCAGAGTCAGGAATTCCTCATCCAGAAGCTTTTCCTCATAAAATGCATTCAGCCAGGTATAGAACTCCTTGGCCTCATCGCTGATAAACTCATACTGCATCCGGCCGTTCTCATCCGGATACCAGCCGTCCGACTGGAACAGATGCAGCCCCCACGCATTCGCCCAATAAGTGGTATACCATGCATGTCCGCCTGCGGAGAAGGGAACCTCGTCGCCGCTGTCGCCGTTTCCGTTGGCGTCCTCATCCCGAAAGGCCCTCAGAACCGTCATCCAGTCGTCAATGGTCTCCGGGACCTCCAGGTTCAGGCGATCCAGCCAGTCCTTGCGGATAATAAAGGAATAGGGTGCAAAATAGGCGCTCTCGTTTAACGTATTTACGGAATAAATATGTCCGTCTGCCGAGGTCAGCGCTTTTACATTCGGAAACTGTTCATATGCCTTCTGGATATTGGCGCTGTCCGCGATATAGTCCTCCAGAGGAAGGATGGTTCCCTCCGCTCCCAGCTCGGCCAGACTCAGGCCGTTGGGAAGAAACATGATATCGGGAAGCTTTCCGCCTCCGGCTCCCACTCTCAGCTTCATGACCTCCACATACTGTTTGGATGCCGTCACGTCCCAGTTGATCTTAATATTGGTACGTCTCTGGATTTCCTCCCACACGGGAAGGTTATCCGCCAGGGATGCCACGCTTCCGTCCGGCGTTGCTATGGTAAGTTCTACCTGTTCCGCCAGCGGGAATGTAATACCGGTGTCCGCCGTCTCATTTTCCGGCTCGTCCGTCAATTCCGCTCCGTCCGCTGACGCTTCTCCTGTTCCGCTCTCCAGGTCTCCCTGAGATTCCGCCTGGCTGCCGGGCCGGGATGAGCCGTTATCCGGCTCCCCGCATCCTGACAGACATCCTACAGTCAGGCTCACCACCCCCGTCAATGTCAGCAGCCTGTTCCACCATCTGATGTTTTTCATACATTATACCTCCTCGTTTGATTTATTGCCGATTCTTCCTCGTGAAGAAACCGATTCTGAATCTATCATATTTCTTTTTTGCAAAATATACAACAATCCATTTTTGCAGGCATATAAATCTGTCAAAATCACTAATTTACGGCTTTTTCACCGGTCTTGACAAAAAATGTATCCCTGGCAAAAACAGTTTGTTGCACCCCGCATTCATTTCATAATATAATATACTCACGGTCGAAAACATTTGCCGATGTACCCTGCACACCGAATGGGTTTGCAGTCATGTGACAAATGGCCGCCAGTCATATTCCCGGCCCGGACAGATTTGAAAATTCCGGCTGACCTGAGCAGAAGGAGATATCTGCAAATAACTGTATGACGGGCAGTTATGTCCCCGGCAAATGAACATGCCCACCCGAATAAAAATTGCATGCAGACAAGTACAACCGCATACCAGAAGGAGGAAAATCACATGAACTTACACATCGAAGAAACACCTGTTCTGTTGGGAAGGAAAGCCGCCGCGCTGACAGCTGAGCTGCTGCGCCGGGCTGTCAGCGAGAACGGCCATGCCCGTCTTGTTTTATCTACCGGCAGCTCCCAGTTCGAGACACTGGAGGCCCTGGTGAAGGAAGACGTTGACTGGAGTAAAGTCACCATGTTTCATCTGGATGAATACGTCAGCCTGCCCGAGACACACCCTGCAAGCTTCCGCAAATATCTGAAGGAACGTTTTCTCTCAAAGGTAACGTTGGCGGATTGCCATCTGGTGGACGGCAATCCGGACTCCATTCCGGCCCTGACTGCCGAGCTGAGGAAGACTCCTATCGATATCGGCCTCATCGGCATCGGTGAGAATGCCCACATTGCCTTCAACGATCCCCCGGCGGATTTCGACACCAGGGAAAGCTATATTGTGGTAAACCTGAACGAAAGATGCAAGCAGCAGCAGGTAGGGGAAGGATGGTTTGCATCCACGGAGGAAGTACCGGCGCAGGCCATCTCCATGACGCCATGGCAGATCATGCAGTGCCGCCATATTATCTCTGCGGTTCCCCACAAGGTAAAGGCCAAAGCGGTGTCAGACACCCTGAACCATGATACCACTCCCGAAATTCCTGCCACACTGTTAAAAACACACCCGAACTTTGATCTGTTCCTGGACGCTGAATCCGCCTCTCTCATCACCGGCCAGGCATAAAAATGTGCGCCAGAGCCCCAGGGCGGCGCATGAAAAAGTCCTGCTGCCAGGAAACAGATGTACGTTACAAAGGAGGTCTCATGAAATTATTTCACTTTTTCAGACATTCCCATACCTACAGACGCATGTTCCTACATAATTACATGCAATATGCGGCCTCCTCCCTTCTCGTCCTCCTGGCAGCGGGCTTCTTCCTATTTTATCAGGATTCCCACTCCATAAGGAATAATACACTGCAGGCAGCGGCCAGCCTGGCTTACTATGCGGACGACCAGCTGGCTGCCTGCCAGAAGCTCTCCGCAGCCGTAGGCCAGAGCGAGCGGCTCCTCAGCCTTTCCTCCAACACCGCCACAGACCTGGACTTCTCCCTGCTGGACTCCACCACACTCTTTGCGGCACAGCATGACCTGGTATCCGCCAAAGCGCTCAACCGCTTTGCCGCCACCCTGGGCGTCTATCTGTACAATAAACAGTATGTGGTATCCGACTACGGCACCCTCACTCTGGAAAGCTTCTACCAGAGCATTTTTAACATGAGCCCCGGCATTTATTCGGAATATCTCCGTCCCTTAAGCTCAGGCAGCTTCCTCTTCCTGCCCCAGGGCGCCATACGGGAGACCAATACCCCCCAGCACCCTCTCATTGTGCTCTCCGTGCTGGACAGCAACAGCACACGGTACGGCAATCTCTTCATCTTTCTGGACGAAAAACAGATGATGGAGGATATTGAACAGCTGTTGAATAATGACGATATGGAATATTATCTTTTTGACGGGGAGGGGCAGCTAATTGTCAGCAACTGCACTGCTTATGAGGAAGAGCTTCCGCAGATTATGTCACGCCTTCGGACAGACAGTACTTATCAGGACCGTCTCGGCAGGCATTCCGGCTGGACAGGCATTGCAGGCTATTCCAAAACCTATATGCAGCAGCGCTTATACCTGAGAATCCGGATTTTGTCCGTCATCTGCGTCTTCCTGCTGCTGTTGGAACTTCCCCTGACCCATGCTGTCTGCCGTAAAAATTATGCCCCCATCCGGGAACTGGCAGATATTGTCAGCACACCCGAGGAGAGAGGCAGCGACTCGGATATGGAATATGAGGTGCTGAAATCCAGCATCATCTCCATTTTCAAGGATAAGTCCCTGCTGGAAGAGCAGCTCCTGATCTTTCGGCCTCTGCTGATAAACAGCTTGCTCCTGGAACTTCTGGAAGGAACACAGCCAAGAACGGATGTTCTTCCCGGTTTAAAAAAGCTGGGAATCGAGCTTCCCCACTCCAACCATGTCTGCTGCTGTATCCTCACTGCCTGTGCCAGCCAGGATTTCCTGCTGAGCCTGGCACGGACTATACGGAACGCAGATACCGGATGCCTCTATATTACCTTCCGGAAAAATTTCGGCATCTTCCTGGTCAGCGGCTCTTCCCCGCAAAAATGTGAGGAAGCCTGCTCCTGTCTCCTGGAGCTGTTGGGGGATATCAGCCCCGATGCCTTTCTGGGGATAGGAGATGTGGTAAATGACCTGGAGCTGCTGGGCACCACCTGCCAGCAATCCCGCAATGCCCTGGAATACCTGCCTCTGGATTCCTTTACCCGGGGAATCTTCTGGCACCAGATCATGGCGTCCGGCATTCTGGAGCTGCCGCTTCCCACATGCCTTGTGTCCCTCCCCATCTCCTTCGGCACCGGCCAGTACACGGAGGCCCGCAACAGCCTGAACCTGTATTTTCAGACAATCTGCCGCTGCGGCCTGGTGAAAAAGGAGCACCTGAGCTACGCAAGGGACCAGCTGCTGACTGCCATATCCAAAACGGAGAAAGAGCGGTATCTGTATTTCAATCCCGCTCCCCTGAGCTCCTGGACTCCGGAACAGCCCTGTGCCCTGGAGTGTCTGAAGGAGCTTGCCGCCCTGGCCTGCGACCGGTTGGAACAGAGCATATTTGACTCCCGGGAACAAAAGCTTCAGAACACGGCACAGAATCTGATGGACTATCTGCAGCTTCACCTGCACGATGACGATCTGTCCCTGAGCAAGCTGGCAGATGCCTTTCAGCTCTCCGAGAGCAGCGTAAGCCGCAAAATCAAGCAGATTACCGATTCTAATTTTCTGGATTATGTGAACAGGAAAAGAATTGAATATGCCTGCAGCCTTCTGTCAGAGACGGAAATGTCTGTCAATGATATCTCGAAAGCCACAGGCTATGAAAACGATATTACCTTCCGTAGATTATTCAAGAAATATATAGGCACCACGCCCGGGGAATACCGCAGGCAGGAGGGAACATAAGCATTGTCAAAAATGCCCGGACAGCATTTTCGGCTCAATCCGCCTGCCTCTGCTGCCCCGCGCTCTCCATGGGGCTGTAGCGCATCCGCACCTTGATTCCCTGTCCGTAATTGCCGAATCCGTTTCCGAACAGCGTCAGCCCTCCCACATGCACCGCATCCTCCCGCACTTCCATCCTGAAACGGATAGTGCTCTTGTAATCAAGCCTGAATCTGTCCAAAGTGACGTCAGAAATCTTCAGGCCGTCCACAAACGTTCCTCTCCTGTTAATCACCAGCATCTTCAGAAGCCCGTACTGATTCCAGTCGGGAAACCACCAGTCCGGGGTAAATATCCCTCTCACATCCCCAAAATCCCCGGGCGAGACCCATACCCCTATGGGCACATCGTTCAGAACAAAAGAAATGTCCGACGGCCAGTCATTATTAACTCCCGGTGCCTCGCTGGAAAGCTCCATGGAAAATGTAATTTCGTCTATCTTCTGCGCCGCGGGAAGCACATTGGGAATCAGGTATTCCACATACCCCTTGGTAAACCAGAGTATTCCCGCATTGATCCGGTCCGGATGCGCGAAATATCTGGGATCGTCCACTTCGCCGATGAGTGTATTCATAGTCGCAATACCGCATGTAGGGAACACATTGTAATTGCTGTACTGCCCCACGGGAACCTCGGCCTCGTAGAAGCCGCTGATGCCGTCCTCCTCCACCGGGACGATATCCACCAGAAGCCTCTCCTGGATCACCCGGCAGACCTTCTGGTTGCCGTGCCCCGCAAAATCGGAGCGCACCTGAATCAGCCCCACATCCTCCATCTTCTTGATATGGCTGGTCAGCGCCCCATTGGTGATATTCAGATTCGCGGCAATCTCATTCATATTCATTTCCTTGTTTTTCAACAACAGCTGAATGATATTCACCCGCACCTCGGAACCTAATACCTTAAATAATTCAACCCCGTCCTCCAGATTCTTAATGTACATCATCCGAGTTCACCCGCCTCCCAGCTCAATTGTTTTTTAGACTATTCTAAAATATTATATCTCTTTCTCCCTTTTCATGTAATCAATTTTCTTCCGCAAATCATTTTTTCTGTGCTTCTAACGCAGTTCCAGGCTCACCACGCTGCAGGCCGGAATGGTAAAGGACACGCCCCTCTCCGTCAGCGTTACATCCCGGAACACTTCCTCCTTCACCTTTTCAGGCTCTTCGAAGGTGTTATGGGCATGCATCTCATTGGTCAGGATTGCCGCTTTCACCGTCTCCGGCTTCATCTCCGTGAGCATCAGCTCCACCGGATATGCCTCCTCGGCGGAAAGGTTGGCCAGAGTCACCAGTACGGAGCCGTCCTCCTGCACCGACACAGATTCCTGCAGGGCGGGAACCTTGTAATCTTCCACACCCGTAATCCCCTCACCGGACAGGCTGCTCTCCACCAGCTGTGCCCCCTGATGCCTTTTGTACATATGGAACACATGGTAGGTGGGGGTCTTCAGCATCTTCTCCCCTTCCGTCAGGATCACGGACTGCAGCACATTTACCATCTGGGCAATGCATGCCATCTTTACACGGTCGCAGTGCTTGTTGAAAATGTTCAGGCTCACCGCCGCCACCAGAGCATCGCGCATGGTGTTCTGCTGATACAAAAAGCCCGGATTGGTGCCGATCTCCACGTCAAACCAGTCGCCCCACTCGTCCACGATAAGTCCGATCTTCTTATCCGGGTCATAGTGGTCCATGATGGCGCCATGAAGGTCGATCAGCTCCTCAATATAGAGCGCCCTGGACAGTGTCTTATACCAGGTCTCCCTGTCAAATTCCGTAGCGCTGCCTTTATTGTTCCATCCGCCCGGATGTACATAATAGTGCAGCGACAGCCCGTCCATGAAGCCCCTGGCCTGCTTTCCGCCCGGATTTGCAAAGCAGGTCTTCAGCACCTTCCTGGTCCAGTTATCATCGTCCACATTGGGCCCGCCGCAGATCTTTTTGATGGGCGCCGCCTTGTCATAATGGCGTACATAGGTCTGGTATCTGCGGTAAAGATTGGCGTAATACTCCGGCGTCATATTGCCGCCGCAGCCCCAGTTCTCATTGCCGATCCCAAAGTAGTCCACCTTCCACGGCTCCTCATGACCGTTCTTCCGGCGCAGTTCCGCCATGGGGGATACCCCGTCAAAGGTCATGTACTCCACCCACTCCGACATCTCCTGCACGGTCCCGCTGCCCACATTGCCGTTGATATAGGTCTTACAGCCCAACTGCCTGCAGAGTTCGAAAAATTCATGGGTACCGAAGCTGTTGTCCTCCACCACGCCGCCCCAGTGGGTGTTCACCATCTTCTTGCGCTCTTCCCTAGGGCCGATGCCATCCATCCAGTGGTACTCGTCCGCAAAGCAGCCGCCGGGCCAGCGAAGCACAGGGATCTGCAGTTCCTTCAGCGCCTCCACCACATCCGTACGCATACCGTTCTTATTCGGGATATCGGAATCCTCTCCCACGAACAGCCCCTCGTAGATACACCTGCCCAGATGTTCGGAAAAATGTCCGTAAATCTCCGGATTAATGTATCCTTTTTCCTTTTTTTCGTTGATATATAATTTTGCCATGAAATTATCCTCTTCTCTTAGAAATTGTCTGGAAATAAAATTTCAATGTGCTTTGCCGGCTTTCAGGCCGCTGCAGCCGTGCAATACGCTTCCCATAGCCTGTAACGCCCTCACGACACAGGATATCCGGCACCGCCTTCTCTATGCCAGAAATGCCTTCACCCTGTTATAGACGCCCTCGCCGTCCAGGCCGTACTTCACAAGCAGCGCCCCTGCGGAGCCGGACTCGCCGAATACATCCTCGATACCGATCCTGCACACAGGCACAGGGCAGGTCTCCGCCAACGCTTCACAGACAGCGCCGCCAAGTCCGCCGATGACGGTATGTTCCTCTGCCGTAACTACCCTGCCGGTCTTCTTCGCGCTTGCTGCAATCAGCTCTCTGTCCAGAGGCTTGATCGTACAGATGTTAATCACTTCCGCATCCACACCCTCTGCCGCCAGTTTTTCTGCGGCCTCCAGAGCGGAATTCACCATGATGCCCGTGGCTACGATGGTTACGTCCTTACCCTCTCTGAGCACTTCGCCCTTACCGATCTCAAATTTGTAGTCTTCCCTGTCATTGATCACGGGAACTGCCGCACGTCCGAAACGCATATACACAGGTCCCTCAAAATCCAGAGCAGCCTTCACACAGGCCCTTGCCTCCACTGCATCGGAAGGATTCAGGATAGTCATGCCGGGGATTGTCCTCATCAGGGCGATATCCTCGTTGCATTGATGAGAAGCGCCGTCCTCTCCTACCGTGATTCCCGCATGGGTGGCGCCGATTTTCACGTTCAGATGGGGATAACCGATGGAATTCCTCACCTGCTCAAAGGCACGTCCTGCCGCAAACATGGCAAAGGTGCTTGCCACGGGAATCTTTCCCGTCAGGGACAACCCGGCGGCAATGCCCATCATGTTTGCTTCGGCGATGCCGCAGTCGATGTGCCTCTCCGGGAATTTCTTCTTGAACACGCCGGTCTTGGTGGCTGCAGCCAGGTCGGCATCCAGCACCACCAGCTCAGGGTAATCCTCTCCAAATTCTGCCAGGGCATTTCCGTAAGCCTCCCTGGTAGCTATCTTCTTTACATCTGCCATTATGCTTCACCTTTCTATTCCAGTTCCGCAAGTGTCCCTCCAGTACCCTCCGTGGCACTTGCTGTTTTATTGTCCAGTTGCATTTCGTGCATCTCCGGGGTTAGTTTCGGCTCACTTGTTCAGTTCCGCCGCAATCTTCTCCAGGTCCGCCACTGCTATCTCATATTCCGCATCATCAGGCGCCTTGCCGTGCCAGTCCACGCTGCCCTCCATGAAGGACACGCCCTTGCCCTTCAGGGTATGTGCAACTATGGCCGTGGGCATTCCTTTTGTAGCCCGGGCCTCCGCAAAAGCTGCCCTGATCTGATCCATATCATTGCCGTCCTCCAGATTGATCACATGGAAATTAAACGCCTCGAACTTCTTGTCGATAGGGTAAGGGGAACATACCTGATCCACAGGCCCGTCAATCTGCAGTCCGTTATTGTCCACGATTACCACCAGATTGTCCAGTTTCCTGTGTCCCGCAAACATGGAAGCCTCCCAGACCTGGCCTTCCTCGATCTCACCGTCGCCCAACAGGGTGTAGACACGAAAATCCTTTCCGGAAAGCTTCGCGCCCATTGCCATGCCCACTGCCGCGGAAATTCCCTGTCCCAGGGAGCCGGATGACATATCCACGCCGGGTACGTGCTGCAGGCAGGGATGTCCCTGGAGGTAGGAGCCCAGATGACGCAGGGTAGGCAGATCCTCCACAGGGAAGTAGCCTCTGTTCGCCAGAGCCGAGTACAGGCCCGGCGCTGTGTGTCCCTTGGAAAGGACGAAACGGTCTCTGTCCTCCATCCCGGGGTTCTTCGGATCGATATTCATTTCTTCAAAATAAAGATAGGTAAAAATATCAGCTGCGGACAGGGAACCGCCGGGATGTCCGGCCTTTGCTCCGTGAACCGCTGCGATGATGCCCCTGCGGACATCATTGGCATGTTTTTTCAGTTCTAAAGTATCCATTTTTCCTCTCATTCCGCCGTTTTACGGCTGCCGTTTAGTTTACAGGACGCTATTTTATCCAGTCGTTTCATACCGGAAACGTCACTTTGGGCACAGAGTCCGCAACCCGTTTTCTGCATTACAGCTTTCTGATAACACAGCTTCCATCGCCATGCAGAAAAACATTCACTCTGTAAAAATGACATCCCGGCAAAAATTTCACTTACCGTTTTTCCTGTACTATTTCTTTATCTTAACATAATCTTCCGCTATATTCAACGATAAGAAAGCGCATTCCATCTCATCTCGTTCTTCAGATTGCGGATAGTAGTGTCGCCGTCAATCACTACAGTCTCGATTCCCATTGCATCCGCCCAGTCCACCATCTGTTCTGTAGTCAGGTCGTAGGAGAATGCGGTATGATGCGCGCCGCCTGCCAGTATCCAGCTCTCCGCGCCTACGGCAAGGTTGGGCTTCGGGGTCCAGAAGCAGTTGGCAACGGGAAGCTTGGGCATGGGCTTCTCCACCTTCTTGCAGTCCACCTCGTTGATGATGAGGCGGAATCTTGTGCCCAGGTCGATCAGCGATGTGGCAATACCGCTGCCTTCTTTGGATGAGAACACAAGCCTTGCAGGGTCTTCCCTGTCTCCCATGGACAGCGGACATACCTTGATGCCGATGGAGCCTTCCGCTATGGTAGGACATACTTCCAGCATATGAGCCTGGAGAATCCCTTCCCTGCCGGGTACCAGATTGTAGGTATAGTCCTCCAGGAAAGAGGTTCCTTTTGCATCCTTCACACCCTCTGTCATGATCTTCATCAGGCGCACCATGGCTGCGGTCTTCCAGTCTCCCTCCGCACCGAATCCGTATCCCTTCTCCATCAGTCTCTGAATGGCAAGACCCGGCAGCTGCTTCAGGGAACCCAGATCGCCGAAATGGGTCACGATGGCATGGTAATTTTTCTCCTTCAGGAAGCGTTCGAAGCCGATCTCAATCCCTGCCTGAACCGCTACATGACGGCGGAACTCTGCCGCATCCCTGCCCTCGTCCAGAATCTGGTACTTCGCATAATACTCTTCCACCAGCGCATCGATATCTCCCTGGCTCACATCTTCCACGTAAGCCGCAATCTCGTTAATGGGATAAGCGTCAACCTCCCAGCCGAACTTCACCTGGGCTTCCACCTTATCGCCCTCCGTAACCGCCACATTCCTCATGTTGTCGGCCACGCGCATCACGCGGATATGGCTGGACTCCATAATGCCCACTGCCGTGCGCATCCATCCCGCCAGACGCTTCAATACATTGTCGTCACTCCAGTGCCCCATAATCACCTTGCGCTCGATGCCCATGCGGGTCACGATATGGCCGTACTCCCTGTCGCCGTGGGCAGACTGGTTCTCATTCATGAAATCCATGTCGATGCTGTCATAGGGAATCTCCATATTAAACTGTGTATGGAAATGGCACAGAGGCTTATGATACTCCTGCAGGCCCAGAATCCAGGACTTGGCGGGAGAGAAAGTATGCATCCAGGTGATAACGCCCGCGCATTCGCCGTCCATATTCGCCTCATTGAACAGGCCGCGGATCATCTCGTTAGTAAGCAAAGTGGGCTTCCAGACCAACTCATAGGGCAGGATGCCGGTTTTATTGATTTCTTCCACAATGATTCTTGAATGCTCCGCCACTTTTGCAAGGCACTCGTCTCCGTAGAGATCCTGAGAGCCGGTGGCAAACCAGAACTTATAGTTTTTCATAAGGTACCCCTTTCTTTCTTGAAATCCATATCGGGTTCTGCGACAGCAGGCTGGCATGCCTGCCATCTGACTTCTATGGTATGGCATTTTATGGGATTTGTCAATTATTATTTTAGATTTTTGTATAATAATTTAAAATTGAATTTTATCCATTTTACACAAGTTATCGCAGGCTGTTTTGTATATTATATCTATTTTATAAATGGATAGTGATGTTTTGCATATTTTATTTTACTGAATTTTTGAAAAATAGTGCAATTCTTACAATTATTGCCAATTTTAAATAAATCTAAAATATTTTATATTTTGCTAAATATATATTGGTATAATAGGCTGCCGCCCGAAAGATTAGGGATCTCTCTCGGCAGCATCCGCTTATTTCCCGTTTTCCGCTTCTGTTTTTTACCCTGGCTTTCCTGTCGCAATTTTATCCGGAACATAGAAACATGCTCAAAAGAGGATTTCGCTTCTGACGACCACTTTATCTTCTTTTTTCAGCAGGAATACATCCGTTTCCCCAAAACTGCCTTTGTGTATGGTCAGCACGTCATTCTCAAAGGTTTGGTTCTTAAACAGAATTTCCAGTTCCTTTATGGGTCTGGTTTCCAGTTCCTGAACGGAATAGGTGTTCAGCATAAATCGGATGTACTCTATGTTGTTCGTATGCCGGGCAAAATCTATGCCGGTATATTTCACCTGTACGCGCCCGCTTTCCGGCAGCTCCACATTTTGAAACCGGATAAATGCAAGGTCTGTTTCCGGCTGCTCTGCCGTCACTATGCTGCCGATTCCGAGGGACGCTATTTTTATGAGGCGGCCTGTCTTTATCTCCAATGCACAGTATTCCACCCTTCCATAGGCACATAATTCATCCGCCATATTCCTGAGGGCAACATCCACGTTTATCGTCCCGCCTGTCATGGAAGAGATAAAGCCTGCCGTATAAAAGCTTTCATTCCATGCCATTCTTTTCAGGAACCTGATCCTGATTTTGGATGAAACCCATACAGCGCCATATCGTTCCTTCATGGTTATGTCATCGTACTGAAGCTCTCCCATCAGTTCTGCAATCGTGTCCTCCACAATCCGGAAGATGCCGATCACTGACAGGTTCGCCAGGGAATCCGTCATGCTTGCGGTCACTTTATGATTTCTTATCAGTTTCATGTCGTCACTTTTACCTGATGTCCCGCCTCTTGGGCGCCTTTCCTGAATCTTTTCGTCAGCGGACGGGGCGCTCCATTTGAGCCTGCCCCGCCTGCGCAATTTATACCCGCGGACTCAAAACCCTGCCAGGCAGCCTGACCCACAGGCCGGAACGGCCAGGCATAACAGCGGCAAATTTCATCGCTCGTGAGTATATTTTTCCTCCTTAGAATGAATCATAGAAGCTGTGCGTTCCGTCCCGGGCAGCTTCTATGTGCCCGCATAGCAGCGCAGCAGGATGATGAATACTTAAAAAATATTTCCGCTTCATTTTTCGGAATTGAAATATTTATATTATTATGGTAAGCCAAATCAAGGGCAAAATAACCTCTACTGCGTAACAATCCCCATAATATACTCACGCGCGATGAAATCTGCCACAATGTCCCCGGCATCTTTCGCTCGTGAGTCGGGACGCCTGGCAAGTTTCAATGATCGTCAGTATAAATTGAGGGCGAAAGCAGTCTACTGATTTCGCCCTCTTAACGATTTTATCGATTTATTTACGGCCAAGTATAGCACAAATCCAACCAAGAGAATATTTATCAAGGGGGGATTTCACTCATAAAGATAAAATCCCCCCATAAACTAAAATGATTAAGGGAACTTCTTTTCAGTCACAGTCGATATGCAGAAGGTATTTCCCGCAGTGGAGGCACCGAAACAGGTATCCGACTGTACTGCCGTCTTTTGTCAAGTCGGTGAAAATTTCTTCATACCAGTCATCGAGCAAGGTTTCCCGAACCTCATCCACCAGGCCCATCTCCTCAAGCTCCGCATAGCCTACCGTACCCAGATAGGCGCAGAAGTCGTTGCAGTGGGCGCGCCAATACTCTTGCTGCCAGCCGCAGTAGCCGGGGGTGCGGTGGACTAATTCGTCCAGTTTGTTGGGGCTGTCCACCTCGTCAGTGGATTCACTGTCCTGAAATTCGCCGCTGTACTTTTCCGCCGCCGCACCGCTGGCGATACAGTGGGGACACAGGTGGTCCACTTCATCCCTGGAATAGAAAGGCCCCTCGTAGATGATGGAGGTTCGCCGGCCGCAGCAGGGGCAAGTGGCCGGCTCATCCAGCCTGCGAAAAGTCTCGGTGGCCAATGGGTCGGGGTGGTATTTGAAAAAAGGCAGGTCTGCGCTCATAGAAATCTCCCTTCAATCTTACAAATTTTGATTGTCAAATTGATCCACTTGAAGTATAGCACAAATCCAATCAGTGTTCAACTCTTATCGCAGGGACTTTAGGGCTGTTTCCGGATGATATTCCAGGCAATACCCAGCCGCTGCTAATAAAATGAAGAGACATGGCAAAAAACGGTTTATCTAACAACGCTTCGTGAAACAGCCTTATTCTTTGATTGATGATGGTAGAAAAATGGTCGCTGTTGTGGTAAACTGATAATCAGTTTACTGGAGGTATCGGTATGAGGAAAGTGAAAGTTTTATATTGCATAGATGGATATAATACTGCGAAACTCCTATAAGGTCTTTAAGCGGACTACTTTCACAGATGAGCTGATAAAGGGAGAAACGGAATGAAAGAAAAGACGCCTGAAAATGTAATCGTGAAATTAATACACATGTGTGGTTTGGGAAAAAAAGTAGCAGCTATTGAACCTGTATCCGGCGGCTTAATGCACCGGATGTACAAAGTGATAACCGATAGCGGAGTATACGCAGTGAAGCATTTAAATGCAGAAATCATGAAAAGGCCAGGTGTACATGAAAATTTCGCCAGAGCGGAGAAAATAGAGTGCATACTTGAGAACAATGATATCCCCATTGTGCCGGCCATGGTAATCGGCGGCAATAAGATGCAAAAAATAGATGACCAGTTTTTCTATATATTCAGGTGGCAGGAGGGAAGAATTACCGATTGGAATCATATCTCAGGCGAGATGTGTTTTAAAGCCGGGAATATTCTCGGCAGAATCCATGCAATTGAACCACAGAATATTGCACATCAGACTCCGGTAACAAGCCATATAGATTGGCAGGGTTATGTGCAGGAAGCAAAAGAGAAAAACTCTGCGATAGCCTCTTTGTTAGAAGAGAATACAGAACTTCTTATTTACATGGAAAGCGAATTGAACAAAGCAAGGGCGTCATTGCCGCCTGTGCTGTGTTTATCCAATGAGGATATGGATCCTAAGAATATTATGTGGGACAACGGAATCCCGTGGATGATCGATTTGGAATGCCTGGATTATGGAAATCCCATATCCCATGTCATGCAGCTGGCATTGCAGTGGTCAGGAATTGTTACCTGTGAGATGGATGTGGATAGGATGATTGCTTTCTTTGACGGTTATCTGGAAGCCTATGACAATTGTTTTCGGGGTTACAGCGATGTGGTAGGTGTGGCCTATACCTGGGTCGAGTGGCTGGAATATAATATCCAGAGAGCCTTGGGAAAATGTATGGACAGCGCAGAAAGAGAATTGGGTATTTCAGAGGTGCGAAATACCCTGGACAGAATGAAGTACATCCATAAAACAATGCCTCAGATTAAGGAAGCATTGGACACACGTCTGCACGAAACTTCCGTTCGACCTGTACGGCGTCAACGAGGCGGCCTCTGAAGGGCATTCTTCCCATTCCAAATTGATGAAGAAGTCCCCCAGCTCCCCCCCTGCCGGCACAACACCTCTGATTGGTATGCGGCCCTGAACCAAAAGCCTGTGGGGTCAGATACGCCAATCCCCCGGTCTGCCCCCACGGAAAGCCATATGCTCATGGAAACCGCTATCCCAGCGTATCCCGGTACACCCGCAGCACATTCCCATAGAAAACCTTATCCAGCGCATCCTCTGAAAAGCCTGCCTCATGCAGTGCATGCCACAGTTTTTCCATACTCTGCACCCCGGGCAGCCCCTCATTGGTATCAATGCCGTCAAAGTCGCTTCCCAGGCCCAACACCTCAACGCCGCCTACATCCGCAATATGCCTGGCATGGCGCACCACGGCTTCCACGGTGCCCGGGTTCTTCTCCCCCAGAGGCTTCTCCTCCAGAAAATCCGCGCAGAAATTCAGCCCCATGACACCGCCCCGCCCGGCGAACCGGCGTATCATGTCGTCTGTCATGTTCCGCACGTTGGGGCACACTGCCCTGGCATTGGAGTGGCTGGCCACAAAAGGCTTCTTCGTCACCTCCAGCACATCGTAAAAGCCTGCGTCCGACAGATGGGACACATCGGGGATGATGCCCAGCCTTTCCATCTCTGCCACCATCTCCCTGCCCTTCCCGGTAAGCCCTCCCGTCAGGTTCGGCGTATGGAGATAAGCGTCTACAAAAAACTGTGCTTCCCTTCTCTTCTGCTCCCATTCAGCCGTTCCAGCAGCACATGCCGATGCTCCGGCTGCACATGCCGACGCTCCGGCTGCACATGCCGACGTTCCATCTGCACATGCCGACGTTCCATCTGCACTTGCCGACATTCCGGCAGTATATTCTCTCCAGGTCTTCATCACATGTTTCATCTGCTGCTTCTTCTGTGCATCGAAATTCGGATGGCCGATTTCATTATCAAAATTCCATGTAAGAGTAATCATCCTGACGCCCATCCGATAAAGCTCCTTCAGCTTTTCCGTTTCTCCCCTGCAGACGCCTCCTTCTTCCACCGTAAGCAGAGCCGACAGCTTCCCCCGGGCCTCATTCTCCGCGATATCCGAAAAACGCAGCACCGGTGCAAGGATATCCTGATTACTCTCCAGTTCCTCCTGATAATACCGATGCAGCGCGCAAACCCGCTCCCAGGGGTCGCCGAACCCCTCCAACACTACAAACATGGCAAAATTCTGAAGCAGATAACGGCTCTCCTTCATCCGCAGCAAATCCACATGACAGTCATTCTGCCGCAGTCCTGCTGCTTTCCCTCTCTCCCGCCGTCCCAGGAGCTCACTCAGCGTATCACAGTGCATGTCAATAACCTTCATAATCACACTCCTCACGCGCATCCGGCGCACCTTCATTCCCTTTTTCAACAGCAGGATTCGTTTCTGTTTCGAATTCCGCTGTCAGAACACTTCTCGCAAATCTGCGGTTCACTCTTCTGCAATTCACATTTCCGCAGTATTTTCCACAGCGTCTATTCCTACAACGTCTATTCCTACAGCCCGCACTCTGGGACGGACTGCCAGAACCTAAACTTGCAGCAGTCATTTCCAGACACTTCCTCTAAGCAACAGAAACCGTCAATCTGATACGTAATCACGAAGTCCGGGGGGGGAGACTCAAAAACTACGGAAAAATCCCGGCATACCTGACTCGAAATCGTTGCACGGAACATTCAAAACGCACTTCCTCCAACCCTGCCCGATTCATGCCTGGATGCCGCCGTTTTCCATGTCTGTCCCCAAAGCCGCTCAGCGCTCCGACCTGCCTCTCACCGCAAAGTCAACCCCGGTATGCTTCGGATTATCGTCATCAAACTTATAATCCTTCCCCGGCAGAACCGCGTTCAGGATGATTCCCACCAATGCCCCCACTGCGATTCCTGAAAAGCTGATGGACAGTTCTCCTATTGCAAAGCCCACGGAACCGGCAGCGCTGTAATTAATACCGATAGACAGTACCAGAATCAACGCTGCAATGATAACGTTGCGGCTCTTTGCAAAGTCCACCTGTGTCTCCACAATATTGCGGACACCCACCGCGGAAATCATACCGTAAAGCACCAGGGACACGCCGCCGCAGGTGGCAGCGGGCATGCAGCCGATGATTGCCGCAAATTTCGGAGAGAAGGAGAACAGGATGGCAAACAGCGCCGCCATTCTGATGACAAACGGGTCATATACTTTTGTCAAAGCCAGCACACCCGTATTCTCGCCGTATGTCGTGTTGGCAGGCGCGCCGAACAGGGATGCCGCAATCGTCGCCAGACCATCTCCCAGAAGGGTGCGGTGAAGTCCCGGCTCCTTGATATAATTTTTCCCTACAGTAGAAGATATGGCGGATATGTCTCCGATATGCTCCACAATGGTCGCCAATGCGATGGGCATGATGGTAATCACGGAGGTGATCAGAAGGGAAATGTTTCCGTCAGACACCGCCCAGAAAGCCGTGCTGCTCCAGTGAATGGGAATCCCTATCCAGGCCGCCTCCTTTACCGCCGTGAAATCCACCCTTCCCAGCACCGCCGCCAGCACATAGGAACCTATGACACCTATGATAATGGGCACAATCCTGATCATTCCCTTCCCCCAGATATTGCAGATGACCACAAGGGCAATTGCGACGATGGCGATCAGCCAGTCGGAAGAACAATTGTCTATGGCGGACTGGGAAAGAGTCAGACCGATGGCAATGATAATGGGCCCCGTTACGATAGGAGGGAAAAAGCGCATCACCTTGCCGGTACCGAATATTTTGATCAAAAGAGAAAGCAGCAGATACACAAGACCCGCACAGGCTACGCCGAAGCAGGCATATGGCAGAAGCGCCGAATTATCCGTCGGATTTCCGGCTGCATCCATGGTAGGCGCGATTGCCGCATAGCCGCCCAGAAACGCAAAGGAAGAACCGAGAAACGCGGGCACTTTGCCCTTTGTCAGCAAATGAAACAGCAATGTGCCCAGCCCCGCAAACAGCAGTGTGGTGGATACATCCAGACCTGTCAGCATGGGCACCAGTATGGTTGCCCCGAACATGGCAAACATGTGCTGCAGTCCCAGTACCGCAACCTTCGGCGCCCCGAGGCTTTTTGCGTCATAGATGCAGGCATCGCCGATGCCTTTGTCTCCCGTAACCCTGCCCCCGGGAATGTTCTTCTTTTTTTCGCTCATGTACTTTTCCTCCTGATTTGAGTTCCGTATCTGCCCAAACAGATACTGTTTTTGAGTTTCCCACACAAAAAGGCTGCCGCGGCAGTGCCCGCAGCAACCCCTTCCCTATCATAATATTTCGTGCAACAGCAGTCAAGAAAATATTGCATGTGTTTTCAAATAATCTTTCCAGATTTCGATGTACTTCGCCTTCAGGTGTACACCGTCGAAAGTATAATCCGGTATCATCCCGCCCGACTCATCGCAAACCTCCGGATTTACATCCAGGAAAAATATCTTCCGGTTGTCCGCCAGCTTCGCAATTCCTTCGTTCCGGGCAATAATGCCTTCGTTGGTAATATAATCTCCCTGGGCAGAGCGCTCCGCAGTCACCTTAATGATGGCCTGCAGATAGATAACAGCATCCGGCTGCAGTTCCTGCAGATGCGCCACCACCTCCTGGTATTTCTCCAGAAAACTCTCCACGGTTCCCGTGCCCATCTCATTGATGCCTATCATCAGATAAATCTTTGCAAAACTGTTCTGCTGCAGGGCCTCCTCCACGGTAATCTTCTTCCGCTCCCCCGGAACAGACGCTATTTCGGATTCAAACATCTTGTAAACTGTCAATCCGGTGGAGGCATAGAAAGTGGATATTTCCTCCAGGCCGCCGTATTCAAACATTCCCACCGTTCTGGAATCTCCGATAAATACTGCATCCGAAAAATAGTCGTCCTCCACGGTCATATACTGTACTTCCGGAAGGGCGGCTCCGTCCGGACTGCCTTCGTTTCCGCTTCCCGTAATCCCGCCGGGACGGTTTGCTGTATTTCCGCTTCCGGACACGTTTTCCGCATTTCCGTTTTCTCCGGGTCCGCTTCCAGCATTTCCGCTTCCCGTCGTTCCCTCCGGTCGGCTTCCTGTATTCCCGCTTCCCGTCGTTCCTTCCGGATAGCTTCCGGTATTTCCGCTTCCGCCTGTTGCACCCGGAGCACTTCCCGCGTTTCCGCTTCCGTCCATTGCGCCCGGAGCACTCCCTGCGTTTCCGCTTCCGTCCATTGCGCCCGGGGCACTTCCCGCGTTCCCGCTTCCGTTCATTGCGCCCGGGGCACTTCCCGCGTTTCCGCTTCCGTTCATTGCGCCCGGGGCACTTCCCGCGTTCCCGCTTCCGCTCATGCCATCAGGATTACTTCCTGCGCTCATATCCCCCTCCGGATTTTGCCCGTAGCCGTTTCCCGCCGTGCCTCCCGGCAAACTATCCATGCCGCTCAAACCTGCATTGTCTCCCATTCCGCTGCCTGCCGAACCGCCGGAAATGTCTCCTTCCCCAGATACCCAGGTTTCCTCTGCCCGGCTTCCGAGCGCAAACAGACCTCCGTTATCCGCTTCATGATACCACTCCTGTAACTGCCGCAAAGGCTTTGCATAAACCTGCCAGTGGTCCACACAGGACAGGTACACGATTCCGCCTCCTATAAGCAATATGAAATAACCCCATTTTTTCAGCCACTTCATTCTTTTCTCCCAATCAAGCCGCTGTGCGACGGCACTGAAGGGCAAATCCCCTTCGCACACTCTCATAAGAAGAATTTTCATTCGCCAGTACATTCATGAAAATTCCTCTTATGCGCCTTCGCGGCATTTCCATCAGACAAAAAACATTTACACAATCAAATTCTAAAAACTCAGGTACTTGAACGGGTTATGCCCCTCAATCTGCAGTCTCCAGACACACAGCCAGAACAGCGCCGCCAAAATCAATACGCCCAACAGGCTGTCCTTCAGTCGCCGGAACAGTTTCATCACAAAGGGCGTACAGGCAATCGCTCCCGCAGCAAGCAGACCGCCATAATCCGTCAGGGCATTCCTCCAGTCTCCTGCATGTACCGCCTGGCCGGGAACAATCTGAAACATTCTGCCCAGGTAAATCTGCAGCTGGCTGATATCCGTGATGTCAAAGCATACCCAGGTAATCGGGATAAACGCCAGCACATACAGATGGGACAGTATCTTACCCGGTACGCTCTTCCCGAACCAGGTATTTCCCAGGCCCTTCAGCAGCCGCTCAAACACAATCGCAAGCCACAGCAGCATTCCCCAGATCAGAAAATTGGCTGATGTGCCATGCCAGACGGATGTCAGCGCCCAGACTGCCAGCAGATTGCAGACCGTACGGGATTCGCCTTTACGGTTTCCGCCCAAAGGAATATATACATATTTTGTAAACCACCGGCCCAATGTCATATGCCACCTGCGGTAAAATTCCCTGACGGAAGAAGCCATATAAGGATTCCGGAAATTCTCCGGCAGCCCAAAGCCAAGCATGCGCCCCAGCCCCGAGGCCATCAGGGAATATCCGTAAAAGTCAAAATAAATCTCCATGGAATAAGCAGCTGCCGCAATCCATGCCAGGGGTGTGGAGATACTTTCAAATCCGGTAACCTGCACCTCCTGCCACAGGAGCCCAACCCTGTCCGCCAGCAGCACTTTCGATGCCAGTCCCATGGTAAACAGCTTCAGACCTTCCTGTACACCTGCGGCAGTGAACGGGCGCTCCCTTAAGCTCTCCCGTATCTCTCCGTAATTGACGATAGGCCCTGAAAGCAGCTGGGGAAACATGGTAATATAACTGGCCAGCATGAGGAATGATCTCTCTCTCTTCTGCTCTCCCCGGTACACATCCAACAGATAGGATAAAATCTGGAATGTGTAAAAGCTGATTCCCAGCGGAAGCCCCGCCCCTCCCACACCGCTCTTAAAGAGCGCCAACAGCCCCACGTTAAACAGAAGCGCCAATGCCAGGACTATGTTTTGTTTTTTATTTCGTTTCTTTTTATGTTTTTTATCCTTATCTTCCTTCTTTACATTACGCTCCAGATGCAGCCCGAAAAAGTAATTTACCAGCACTGAAATCATGAGCAGCAGCAGGTACTTCGGCTCCCCAAGGGCGTAAAAAACAAGGCTTCCTGACAGAAGCGTCACATTTCTTGCGTTTTTAGGGGTCAGTCCGTATATTACCAAAAAAAGCGGAAGAAAGAAGAGTAAGAATTCCACACTGCTGAATATCAAGAATCATCACATCTTTCGTTGCTTTATACTAATATAGTATCTCTACAAAGGGCGGTTGACAACTAAAAAAATCTTAATTTTAGCTTCCAATTTGTTACAAAAATGTAGCAATTGCGTAAAAATTGGGACAGCCATCCGGAAACGGCCTGCAAAATCAAGGCTTGCTGAATATCATCTGCCCATCTGTCATCATTTTGTACCTTTTTTGTACCTTTTCCTAAAAATAGCCGTCATCCGGCTTTTACACCAGGTGACAGCCTGCTCTTCCCCTCTTCATGCCGGTTATAAGAACGAAACTGCCCGGCCACATTTACCACGGAGCCGGTATAATCCTGCCTTACATCCAGAAGCCTGTCCGAAAACATGAGCGGTATGATATCCGCATACCCGCTCTCCCTGCTGATACTGATGTCTGCCAGGTAAAACTTTTCCCCAAAAACCTGGTGGCTCTACCTGAGCCCTGAACAAATCCTCCCCGTTATATTTAACTAAAGGGAGAACCCGCAATGAGTCCTCCCACTTCTGCCCAAACTTCCCCATATTCACTTATGCACGTATTTCGTAATTCTATTTCTCCTAAACCAGTGTCTATTACAGTCATCTCAGCAGCATTTTTCTATCTGCCTTATCCTACAACTTAGCTATATATTTTCTTCTTTCAGCATCCGGAATCTTCATCGCCGCCATAGCATCCTCCGCCGACAGCTTTAATGTCTCCATCAAATTTCTAATTGTCTGCAATATGCTTCGCTCCACGGCCTCATTCCTCATATCCTCCAAAACCTTACACATCTCGTTCACTCCTTCCGGGTTTTCTTTCAAATACCTTGTACGCTCTGCCATCAAATCAAAATTCATGTCATCCGCTTCGGTACAATTAAAATCATGCATCAACTTTCCAATTTCAGACTCCCCACGAAACTCACCATTCTCTAGTAGATATGGGGATTACTCCCCATACCCCTATACAAAACCGTACGTGCGCTACTAACGCATACGGCTTTTCACTTTACATTCATACATCATCTTCCTAACAGACTTACCCTGATTTGTGGCTGTATTAACGGAAAAGTTCTCAATAACCCCTTTGTAAAAGCCTCCCAGGTATAACTCCTTCTCTGACTTCTACGGTTTAGCCACTTAAACAACAGCCGCTTTGTGTTGTGCAGATACAGGCACATTTCCTCCATGTTATCCGTCACCCCGTAATACTGATAATGTCCCCTTAGCTTGGCATTTATCATTTTAAATATCCATTCCAACGGCATATCTCTGTGGTTCTTTATCCATTCCTTCAGCGCTTTTGTCTTACTGCGCAGTTTCTTCCGGCTTGTCTTTACCTTGCATCGGAAGAAGCGTTTCTTCGCATCTGTACTACAGTAAAACGTAAAACCCAGAAAATCAAATGTTTCCGGTTTTCCCTCCCCCCTTCTTTTCCTGTCTTGCTCCGCAAATCTTCCAAATTCCAATATTCTGGTCTTTTCTTCCGCCAGTTCCAGTCCGTATTTGGCAAACCTTCCCTCCAATCTCTGGCGGAACACTTCTGCCTCATACTTTCTCTGAAAACAGCATACAAAGTAAGTAGACCTGAGGAACCTCCCCTCAAGTCTCTCTCAGAACCGTACGTGAAC